>JBBIUP010000069.1:0-14090 GCA_037440185.1 Meiothermus sp.
TACCCGGAAGAGGGTTCCGGGCATCGGCTCTTGGATAAAGCCGTCGCGGGTTTTGGCCTCGAGCGGTCTGGCTTTCTCGTAGCTCGCGTATGGTTGTTGGCCCTGCAAATACACCTCGCGGTCGCCCAGGCGCAGGGTCAGGGTGGGTTCGGCAAGCGGCCCCAGGGCTTCGCGGTGGCGCAGTTGGTAGGTTAACTGGCCCTGCGCCTGGTAAGGCAACTCGAAGAACAAGCGGCCTGCATCGTCCACTTTGGGGTCAGGTAACGGTTTGCCCTCCAGTCGGGCCGAGCCCGGTTCGTAGGCAGTTTTCTCGGGCGGCAGGTGGGTCAGCAATAAACGCTCGCCTGCGGTGGCACTCCCTACCTCAAACGCCAAGTGGATCGTCGAAAGGCGCTGGGGTTCCAGCATCGGCAACACCAGCAAGGTGGCTTTGCTGGGGAAAGAAGCCGGAACCCCGCCCACAAAGGCGGTCACCTGGTTGTCCAGCGCACCCACCCTGCTGGCTTGGGCTTCCAGCTTCAACTCCCGCACCTCGCCGGCTTGCAGGGTGAACTTAAGGTCTTCGGGTAGCTGCATCCGCAGGCCCTCATCGGGAGATTCTTGCAACTCGAGCGCAACTGCATGGTCGGTGGGGTTGCTCAGGCGAATGGTGAAAGTGATGGGGGCTCCTACCACCACTCGAGCGGACGATCCCCACTCGGGACAGGCTGTGCCTGTACACCAGGCAGGCTCAGCGATTTTTTCCAATCCCAACAGCGCTCGCTTGAGGGTGTCGGGAGCGCGGGGGTTGCCCCCGTTGGAAGTCAGTTGGGCCAGGAATTGCCCCTCGGCCGCAGGGCCAAATCGCACCTTGGCTTTATAGATGTGTGTAGTGCTTGCGCCAGGGGCCAGTTCGCCGCTGAATAGCGGGTTTTGCACCGCTTCTAGCCACTCGGGATAGGTGTCGTTCAGGCTGTAGTTCAAGAGGGCCTGGCCGGCGTTGCGCACCACTAAGCGCACTTCCACCTCTTCCCCCGGAACCACGATGCGTTTGTCCAGCGAACGCGAGAGCTCGGCCACCGGGCGCAGCACCTGTACTTCGGCCTGGGCTTCACTCAGCGCTTGGCCCTCTGGGCCCAAGAGGCGGGCTTTGTTGACGATGGCCTGGGGCGCATTGGAAGTGACGTGGGCGCGAACCTCGAGCACATGTTCTGCACCGGCTTCCAGCTCGATCACCTGATCGAGGGCCTGACCCTGCAGTCCTGTGGCCAGGTTGTCTTGCACGCGCACCTGGCCCGCCTCATCGCCGGTGTTCTGTACCCGCAGGCGGTACGCAACTTCGCTGCCCACCGGCGCACTGGGCTGCAGCGCTTCTTTGCTCAGATTGAAGGTGGCAGGTTGGATTATCTTCAACTGGGTGCTGGTTTTTTGTTGCCAAGGGGCCAAAACCGCGCTCACTTCGGGTGCGCCTTTGCAAGTGGCCTGGGCCTGGATGCGCAGCACCGCAGTACGGTTTTGCCCAACGGGAGCAGTTAGACGGGCTGCGCCCAAGGGCTCCAAGCAGGGCGGCAATTCCAACTCCACCTCGGCGGGCAGCAGGCGCGGGAAGGCAGTGGTGACACGGGCAGTCAGGGTGGTCTGCTCGCCCACGCGCAGGGTGGCGGGATCGGCTTCCAAGGTGAGCCCAACCTCGGGGAAAACCCTGAAACGCACCTTCTGGGTCTGGTTGGTCTGCAACTGTACCGATGAGGGGCCTTCGATGCGGGCTCCGCTCAGCCCGGCCACCAGATTGAGGGGGCCGGGCTGAAGGCTCAGACGGGCTTGACCCTGGCTCAGTTGTACAGCCTGCTGGCCTACTTGAATGGGCAAGTCAAAAGCCTGCTCGCCACCTGGCAACACCAGTACGGCTTCGATTTCCAGGGTGGCCAGGGGTGGAGCGACCTTTTCCAGCACAAAGCGGGCCTGACCCCCGGCGCAACCAAAGCGGGCGGTTTGTGCGCCCAGGCGTTCGCCACCCTGTACTTCCAGGCGCACGAAGCGGTAACCTTCCGGCAAGGCAGGCAGCGTGAGGGTACGAATTTGGTCGCCCTCGAGGGAGGTGGCGATTTCCAATGGGCGGCCCTCGCTGTCCACCACCGAGGCTATGACAGGACGCGGCGACACCACCCGAAAGGCATTGCGCTCGACTTCCATGCAGGCATCTACGCGAAAGCCGATGGTGTTGGAGTACTGGGTGGCGGTTTTGGGCTGTCGAAAGCCAAAGGTGATGACGCCGGGCTGGCGGATATCGTAGTAGGCCCAGCTTCGGTCGCCGGAGACCGCACGGGTTTCGCTCTTTCCGTCAGGAAGGCGTACCCGGCCCTCCATTTCTTTAGCGCCGTCTTCGTCGTAGAAGCCGACCCGTAAAGGCAATACCTCGGGGCTTACGTTGAGCACGAAGGGCTCGAGCCAGTCCTGCCCCCGGATGGTGGCCACCGAAAGCGGGCTCGTGACCTGATAAGGCCGCACGTCGTAGAGCTGCAAGGTGGGGTCAATCAGCAGCTCGGCGGCTTCCGGTACGCTGGTCTGGATACGGTAACGGAAGGCGTTTTTGCCCAGCCCGGCCAGGCGGCTCTTGAGCAGGTAGACCCCCGGCTCCACCTGTCCCCGGAAGAACAGCACCCAGCGGTGGGACTCCACACTAAAGTTCTCCTGGGCTAGCACCTTTCCATCCCGGATCAGCACAAACTCGGCCAGCATCGGCCCCCGCCCCTTGTCGTAGCGCTCGTCGCCCAGCTCTTCCTGGTCCTTGAGGGCCCGGCGGTAATCGGTGGGGTCGAAGCCAGGGGAGTAAATCTGAAGGTTCAGGATGGTGGGTTTGCTGACTACCACGCTGGCCCGCAGCTCCTGAATCTCCCAGCCCAGCGCGTCCCCTGGCACAATGCCCTTGAGGTCGGTGCGGGCCTGCCCCAGGGCCACCAAAGCAAACAGAAAGAGAAGCCAGAAGAGCCCGCGATGCATGACCGCCAGGGTATCTCGGGTTCTTCCGGACATCACGGATACCTCCAGCGCACCTGCGGATCGGTCAGGTGAGGGGTCAGGGGGCCGTCCAGGTCGTAGGTCAGGGTCTGGCGGCCCTGGAACTGGGCAAACTGGAAGGTGCGCTCACCACCGCCAGGGAGTGGGTCGGCGAGGGTCAGGTCGGTGAGGGGCTCGGCGGATTCCAGTACCAGTACCACCCGGATTCCAGCGGGGAGCGGCAGCAGCTTTTTGTGTAGCGTGAGCGGCCCAAATACCAGGGTGGTTTCGCGCTGGGCACGGGCCAGGCCCACTGGGCGCTCGAGGGGGAAATCGCTGTGGGTTAGGCCTTCAACCCGCACCCGGTGGCGGTAGCCGTCCCCCTGGGCTTCGGGATGGGGGAGGGGTTTGAACGGTGCCGAGGCGGGCTCGAGCATAACCTCCCACAGCCCACCGGCCAGGTTGCGGAAACCATAGCGGCCCTCGGCATCGGTCACGGTCTGTAGACCGTTGCTCAAGAGGACTCGAGCACCTGGCAGCGGCACATCCAGGCCCGCCGTGTATTTGCCATCGCGGTCGGCGTCCAGGAAGACCCGTCCCAGCAAGCTATTGGGTGGGGTAAAAACCCCTCGCTGGAGCTGCACCACCGCCGAGGCCACTGCACTGACTGCAGCGGAATTGCTGCTGGTGCTGCCGAGGGCTAAAGCGGTGTTGCTCAGCCTTTCGCCAGCCCCCGGCAGGACGCGCATCTGGTAGCTCAGGGCAATGCGGGCACCGGGGGTCAGGGTCAGGTTGTTCCAGATTAATTTGCGGTCTTGCACCGTAGGCTGGCTGGGGGTGGCGCTGTCCTGTATGTAGGCCAGACCCGCATCGGGGATGTCCTCGAGGCGTACCGAAAGCGCCACCCGGCCCACGTTGACCACCGTGATGGTATAGGTCAGCAGGTCGCCCACGCTCACCTGGGCCGGCTGTACCCGTTTCTCCAACAACAGGGCAGAGGCCTGCACGGTCAGGATCACGGTGTTGGAAAGCAGTGGGTTGCTGATGGTGTTGGAGCGCAAGCCAAAGCGATTGGGGATGGTGGCGTTGTCGGGGGCATTGGGCCCCACGCGGGTCTCGAGGGTGAGGGTGCGGGTGCTGCTGGCGGCAAGGGTCAGGTTCCACCGTACCGTGCGGTTGGCGGGTACATAGGTGCCGCCATCCGAGGCCGATACCCATTCCAGATTGGCATCCAGCACATCCTCAATCACGGCGTGGTTCAGTGCGATGGGCAGGGGGTTTTCGATTTGCAGCGTATAAACCACCCGCTCGCCAGGGGTCACGGTGGGGCCAGCCTGGCTGCTTTTGCGCAGAACCACCTGGGAAAGATCCAACACCTGTGCCACCCGGTTTAGGGTGGGGTCGGTGGCACCGGTGGCCGTGGAGCGGGCCTGCAGGATGAACTCAAAAGGAGCCGTGCCCGCAGGCAAGCCAGCCAGACAAGCCTCAAAACTCAGGCTGGTACCAGGTTGCAGGGCGAGGGGGGAGGGGAGGCTGCCGCCAGCCCGTGAGCGGTAGCTCAGGCTGATACCACTGGGCAAGCCCATCGCTTCCAGCGTGTAGGCATCGGTCACATTGCCACTGTTGAGCAAGGTGTGGGCAAAACAGTAAGGCTGCCCGGCCAAAACCTGAGTACTCTGCTGATCGGCGCTGCCCACTGCCTGAGGGTTGCCGATGGGCCCCAGTGCATGGGTATACTGGGCCGCGATTTGCAACTCGATAGAGGTCTGGGCGCTGCTGCTGGCCGACTGGGTGGTAGCCACATTCCGCCTCGAGCCTGCTAGCGCACCAGCCCCTACCCGCATGCGAAAATTGAACAAGGCCTCTTCGCCGGACTCGAGGCCATCCAGCACCAACCGGATGCCCCGCACCTGGGTCTCGTTGGGGCTCCAAGCGCTGCCATCGCTGTATTCCAGGCGCCCCTTGGCTGCGCTGGCCGAACCCGCTACATAGTTCAGGTCGCGCAGTTCGGGCGTATCCAGCACATCGTTTACATAAATTGGCCCAGCCGCCCGCACGCTGCCCAGATTCGAGGCCCGGATGCTAAAGCTTATTTCCTGCCCCTCGCGGGCCAGTGGGGTGTCCACCGATTTGACAATGTTGAGTGCAACGCCGCTGCCAATGCTAACCAGGCTGTAATTGTCGTCGTCGCGGGTGCCGTCGGGACAGGTCGCTACCGGGCTGATGCGCAAATTGCCTGTTGCCGACAAGGGCGTTTGCAGCGCTAGAATCAGCCGGATTTCCTGCGCTGGGGCCAGGGTGATGCTGGCAATTTCCACTTCCCCTGCGTCCAGCCGGGCGTTGGCGTTGGTATCGTGGTAAAACCGTACCGAGCTGGGGATCCACGGAGCGCCATCCTGTGCCCAGCCCAGGCTGAAGGCAAAAGCCTCGTTTCCGCTGTTGCGCAACAAATAGGCAAAGTAAACAAACCCACCCGCCGGTACCACCGCACGTTGGGCCGGGTTGCTTAGCGTTCCGCCTGGGGTGAGGGAGGGTACGCATACAGCCTGTACCACGGTTTCGATCTCGTTGGAAAGGTAGGTTTGCCCATCCACAATCGCCAGGGCCTGATTGCGAATCACCGTGCCGGCGGGGGTGGCCCAGGCTAGGTTGATCAGCAACGCCAGCACCAGTCCCCACCCGATCAGCATTCCTTTGGAGAATGCCAAGACCAAGGTTGGTCGAATTCGTGCGGGCGAAGAAAATTCCATCTGATGTTGTATTTGCAATAAATATCTTCGAAAAAAGTGGTGCGAGAGCCTATTGCTATCCCGTCCAGGGTCAATCATAGGCTCTCGCACGGTGTTTTCTGGGTTATTTCCCCACCCCCCAAACGGGGGGTGGGCTAGAAACTTACTGCACCTGTACGCGGAAAGTAATGGTGATGGTCGCGGATGGGGGCATGAGATCCCCAGCTTCAATGGTGGCGTTGCCGTTGGTGCTGACCGCTACGTAGATCGAGCCGCCTGCAGCAAGCGTGGTGGGCGCACTGGTACTCCAGGTGGTTCCATCTGTGGAGTACAGCACCGTTCCCGAGGTAAAGCCGCTGATGGTAGCGCTCACACTTACGAAGTTGGTGTAAGACGGCAGTGGGTCGGTAATCACCACCTGTGAAAGGTTGCCTGTACCGATATTGCTGGCAACCACGGTGTACTCGATGGTGTCGCCCGGCAGGGCAGTGGCGGCATTGGCATCGCGCACGGTGCTGCTGCTGCCCACGTAGCTCACGCCGGTCTTGGTCAGGCGCAGGTCGCCGCCCACCACGGTGGTGGTCTCGGTCACGCTATCGTTCACGGTAGCGCTGCCCACGGTGCAGGTGGTGGTCAGGGTATTGACATCGGTACGCCCGATGGGCTGCCCGGCAGGGGTCAAAACCCGCACATAGATGGTCTGGCTACCCCCATTGGCCGCTACCGAGATCCCGCTCAGGCTGGCCGACCAGGTATTGCCATCCAGCGAATACTGATAGGTCCATCCAAAGCTACCGCCATCCCCTGCAACGCTGCACACCCCACTCTGGTTGGAGCTGTTGACCAGGGTGTGGGTATAGGTGAGGGTACCGGGCGTGGTGATGGTGCCGGTACGGGGAGGCTCGAGGCTGATCTGGGCCACCAGGTTCACATCCACCGCGCCCCGGATGGTATCGCTCACACTGCCCAGGGTGGTGCTGGTAACTACGAACTGCACATTGTCGCCGCTAACGGGCGTGGCATCTACAGGTGAGGCACCGGCGGGCACTTGCACGGCGGCGATGTAGCAGCGGGCGCTGCCATTGTTCAGGAGTCCCGTACCGCTGACCGGAGCCGGGGCGGGCGCATCCATCACACCATCGCAGTTGCTATCGGGGTAGAAGACTGCTGTCCAACCAGAGGGCAGCACCGCCGAGAAGGTGTAGGTGTCGGGGTTCTGACCGGTGTTGGCGACTTCGAAGGGGAAGAGAGCGGTGCCGCCAGGGTTGACGGCTGGGTTGTAGCCCGCACGGCTATCGTTGGCAGGGTCGCTGCCTTCACCGCCTGCGGCACCGTTGGTATTGTGGGCGGCGTCCACTCCAAAGCCGGAGGCTACGGTGGTGACGGCCAGGGTGGTGGCATCCACGCCGTCGAGCAGGGTAGCTACGTCACCACTGGGGTTATTAACCGAAGTCGCAGTCAGGGTCACGCTGCCCCCGCTGGTCTGGCTGGCGGGAATGGCACAACGCACCACCACGGTATAGATTGCACCAGCGGCCAGTGGGCCTACCGGGCCGGAGAGTGGGGTCACGCCGTCGGACTGGAGCATGGTGCAGACTCCGATGGTGCTGGTGCCCAGGCTCAGGGTAAAGCTGTCCGAGGCATTACCGGTGTTTTGCAGGGTGGAGTTGAAGCTAACAGCGCTGCCGGAGAAAGCCGAGGCGAGGGTCTGGGTATCGGCCCCATCGGTGGCGCTGGCTCCGCTACCACCGATGGCCACACTGAAGCGACTGGCGGTGGTGTTGGTGGTGGTGTTGGAGGTAACGCTCTGATCGCTGGTACCGTTGTTGAACTGCACGGTAGCGCTGTTGAGGTATGTGGTTCCGGCTGCCGATCCGGAAGGCACAGTGGCCTGGAAGCTAAAAGTATAGGAGGCGGTTTGGGGGAAGAAGGCCCCGGTTCCGCTCACGAACATTCCGACCGCGATGGTGCCGTTGCCCGTCAGCGGCAAGTTGCCAACAGCCAGGGGGCTCCAGGTGCTGCCGTTGGTGCTGTAAACCATCTGTACCGTTCCAGCACCCGCACTGCCGGTGGGTAGAGAGCTTACCACCAGACCGCTGGGGATGGTATCGCGGATCAAGATGCCGCTGCCACCGAGCCCACCCACGCTCACCCCGCTGGCGGCGCTACCGCCCAGGTTGGAGCCGCTGACGGTATAGGTGATGTTGTTGCCGGGGGCCACAGCTCCCGAGGGGCTGGCCGACTTGGTAGCGGTAAGGGCAGCGCTGGTGGTGGCGGTTGCCCGGGCCCAGTTGTTGCTGTCGGTCACACTGGGGTTGCCTGCGGAGACACCACTCAGGTTAATGTTGCCGTTCTGACTGTTGGTGGCCGAGGCCGGGATGGTTCCGGCTACAATTACGCAAGCGCTGGCACCGGGAGTGCCCTGGCGGGTCAGGCTAACGCTGGTGATCGCAGAGGTTTCGCCGGGGTCAATGGTGCCGTTGCAATTGGCGTCGAGGTAGAGGGCAGTACCGGTCAGATCAAAGCTATCCCCTGCATCTTGAGCGGTGGTCAGGTTGATGGTATCACTGCCGTTACCGGTATTGCTGACCGTATAGCTGAAGTAGACGGGGGCGCCTGGAAGGGCATTGCGTGTCTGGCCGGGTGTGGCCGTGGTGCCGTCGGGGGTAATGCTAAAGCTGTAGACCTGCTGTACCACCGTGATGACCTGGTTGGAAGTGGTGGTGCGGGCCTGCCCGGCCGAGTCAATATAGCTGGCCGAGGCCTGGTTGGAGATGTTGGTTCCAGCCGGGGTCTGTTGGGCCAGGACAGCCCCAAACAGAACCAGTACAGCGACCAACAGTGCGAAGAGTTTATTCATTCCTTGATTCCTCCTTGTGCGCCACGTCGTGGCGCATCACCGCACAACGGTACGAAGTTTGAGCAAGACGGTTTGTTTTGCGCTCATTTGAGGCAAAACCCAGCGGGCGTGGGTGAATTCCTCGGGCTTAACTTCAACTTCCTTTAGGGCCTCCTTGCCGTTTTCCAGCACCTTGATGGTGCGTTTGAGCGGGATCTTGCCATAGGTACGCCCCCCATCAAAGCTGAACTCTGCTGTCACCAGGGTTTCACCCAGCCGCAGGGGTTGGGCACTCAAGGCCTGGTAGGCGGTGCTGGCGGGGATTGGAATGATCAGTGCAACTTGACGGAGGGTGTTATCGGTGGTGTTTTGGGCGTTGAGTTGATACTCGATCAACTGGCCGGGTCTGGCATCCAGGGCGGCCTCGAGTTTTTCGGTGGTGCGATTTCCTTCCTGTACACTCAAGACCCGAAAAGCCTTCAGATCCAGTCGAATATCGTTGCGAGACTGGGCCATGGCAAAAGCCAGCAGCAAACCCAGGCCCACAATCCACCATTGCTTCACACGCATGATTCCTCCGATGGGCGGTTCGGCTTGTAACGCCAGGTGTTACGCCCGCACACGGTTGGAGTGTAGCAGCGCTTTTGCGAATGATTCCGGTCAAATAAACATCACCGTACAGGTTTTTTTACAAAGGTTTTCCATAAGTGAAGAAAAATACGTGCTCGAGAAACCAAAAGCACGTAACGTTTTTTTAGAGCAATTCTATATTTTCGATCTATCCAGCAGTCGGTATCCCTGTCCAAAAACCGTCTCGACATAGCGCGGGGCCCTGGGGTCGTCGCCCAGTTTGCGCCGCAGTAGTGCCACGTAGCTATCTACCACCCGCTCGTCCACCGCACTGCCACGCTCGGCCCCCCAGACCCGCTGTAGCAGGCGTTCTCGGCTCCAGACCTCGCCGGGGTTCTGGGCCAGGGTTAGCAACAAATCGAGTTCGGTAGGCGACAAGTCCAGCAGATGGTCGGCCCTGAAGGCCTGGCGTCTTTTGAGCACAATGCGCAAGTCGCCAATTTGGATTTCTTGTTCGGGGCGACTGCGCCGCAGCAAGGCTCGCACCCTGGCGATCATTTCGCGGATGCCCATGGGCTTGGTTAGGTAGTCGTCGGCCCCCAGTTCCAGCGCCCGCACCCGGATATCCTCCGAGCCCTGGGCGCTCACTACCAGGATGGGCAAGCTCCAATCGCCCTCGCGCAATTCACGGATCACCTCGAGGCCTCCCAAACCTGGCAAGCCCAAATCCAATACCAGCAAGTCGGCCTGGGGTGCCATCTGAACCGCGTCCAGGCCGCTGATAGCCAACAAAGTGGAATACCCCTCGCGCTCGAGGGCAGAAGTAATGAGACGAGCCAGTTGCGGGTCGTCCTCTACAATCAACAAACGTTCCATATACCTGCGCAGAGTATACCGGGCTTCTCACCTATCTCTCAGTCGTACTTAAAACCCAGATTCACTTCAAGGTAGTACCGCCACTTTGGCTACCATGTTGCGAAATTGCAGGGTTCCGGCGGTGGCGATGCCGCTCTCGAGCTTCACCCCGATCCAGAGATTTCCGCTATTGATGCCACTGGTCAGCTTGCTGCCTGAAAGCCTGAGCGGCTGGGTAGACCCCGTTTGGAAACTGGCACCGCCCGCCGCCTGAATGTTGGGATCGTTTGGATTGCAAACATAAACACCCCCGGTAGGGGCACAGGGCTCACCTTCCGAAGTGTAAAACCTCAGGCTGATGTTGCCCTGCTGGTAGGTCAGGTTGCCTTCCAGGGCAACGGCCGTAAAGGCAACGGGGGGCCGGTTGAAGTTTTGCTTGGTAAATACAGCCTGCCCTGACTGAACGGTGGCAATGGGCACCTCAAAGTCTTGCAAGGCAACCGTAAGGGGTGCATTGGTACAACCCACCAACAGCCCGAGCAATACAACGATGGCGGTAGTTCTCATTGTTTCCAAGTGTAGTTTAGCCATCCATGAAAAAACCTTAGACTTGCACCGCTTCTTGTTCATATACAACTCGACCCTCTACCAGTGTCAACGAGGGCCAGCCCCGCAGAACCCAGCCTGCCCAGGGGCTGAACCTGGCCTTGGAAGCAAAACTCTGGGGGTTAACTGGACGTTCTTCATCAGGACTCCACAGCACCAGGCTGGCCTCGGCCCCTGCTTGCAGGTGGATGGGGGAGAAGCCCAGTACCCGCCGGGAGCCATCGGTCAAACGTTCGATCAGGATGTGCAGCGGAAACCCGCGCCCCACCACCAATTCGGTGTAGAGCAGGGGCCAACAGACCTCAATATTGGGAATCCCAAAGGGTGAACGCAGCATGTCCAGCTCTTTTTCGTCCTGGGTATGCGGCGCATGGTCGGTGCCAATGCAGTCTATGCTGCCATCCAATAGCCCCTCCATCAGCGCCTCAATATCCGCCTGGGTGCGCAGGGGTGGGGCTACCTTGTAGAGGGGGTTCATCCCGTTCAATGCTTCATCGGTCAGGGTCAGGTGATGCGGCCCGACCTCGGTAGTAACGGGCAGCCCGTCCCGCTTTGCCTGGCGGATTAGCTCCAAACCCCGACGCGTGCTTAGATGCTGCACGTGAAGCAAGCTTTTCCCTGACCCCTGACCCCTGACCCCTGGTTCCTGCATCACATAGCGCACAATCTCCAAATCCCTGGCAATTCGGGCGCTTTCGGCAAAGCGGGTGTTGCCTGGCAGGCCCAGCCGGAACGAGACCTCGCCCTCGTTCATGACCCCGCTCCGCCGTAGCCCGGCATCTTCGGCGTGGACAGACACCACCAGACCCCACGAAGCCGCGTATTGAATGCCCTGGGCCAGCACCCCGGCGTCCTCGTTGGTTCGCCCATCGTCGGTGAGCATTACCGCGCCAGCCTCGCGCAAAAGCCGGGCTTCGCTCAGAATTTTGCCCTCCTGCCCTTGGGTCAGCGCAGCCGAAGGATGAAGCCGGGCTTGCCCAATTTGGGCCGCCTTCTTTTTGAGCGCGCTCACCATCTCGGCGCTATCTACTACCGGGCTGGTATTGGGCATCGAGACCACATCGGTGTAGCCCCCTTTTGCAGCAGCGCTAAGCCCGCTGGTCAGGTCTTCCTTCACTTCCTGCCCAGGTTCGCGCAGATGGGCGTGGGGATCCAAAAACCCTGGTGACAAGACCCTCCCGGTAGCATCCATCACCTTCGGGGCGTCGCCCCCCGAGAGCGAGAGAATTCGCCCCTCACCGATCAACACATCGGCCTTGCCATGATCGCCGCGTCCGTCCACCAGTTTTGCGTTTTTGATCAGGATTTCACCCTTCATAAAGCTCCTTGCAGTTGCGCCGATAGCTTATAGCAGATAGCAAAAAAGCTATGGGCGATCGGCTGGACACTATCAGCTTTTTTTCCCCACCAGCAGGTGGTACAGCACCGCCATGCGAATGGCTTGTCCGTTGGCGACCTGGCGCTCGACCAAGCTGTGCGGGGAGTCGGCCAGGGTGCCCTGCAACTCCACATCACGGTTCATGGGGCCAGGGTGGAGTAGGGGCGCATGGCCATGCGCCCACCGCAAGCGCTCTTCGGTGATCTGGTAGGCTGCAATGTACTCCGGCAGCGAGGGCAGTAAGCCCTTGTCCATACGCTCTTTTTGCAGGCGCAAGACCATTACCGCATCGGCTTCGTGCAGGGCTTCCCGTAGGTTGGTGGTGAGGGCTGCACCCGGCAGGCTACCAGGCAGCAGGGTGGCAGGGCCACAGGCTACCACGCTGGCCCCCAACATGGGCAGCAGTTCGGCGCCCGAGCGGGCCACGCGGGAGTGCAAAATATCCCCCACGATAGCGATCTTTTTGCCCTCGAGGCTCCCTAGCCGCTCGCGCAGGGTAAAGGCGTCCAGCAGGGCCTGGGTGGGATGGGCCCGCCAGCCATCCCCTGCATTGATGATGGGTTTTTGCAACCAGCCAAAAGCCTGGTGGCAGACCCCCGCCGCGTCTACCCGGATGATGTAGGCATCCAAGCCCATCTGCTCGAGGGTACGCAGGGTGTCCTTGTAGGTTTCGCCTTTGGTGGTCGAACTGGTGGCCGAAGCAAAGCTGATCACATCCGCCGACATGCGCCGGGCGGCCAACTCGAAGGAAAGCCGGGTTCGAGTAGAAGGCTCGAAAAAAACTGTAGCCACCGTAAAGCCGGTTAGGGCTGGCACTTTTTTGACTGGACGGGCCAGCACTTCCTGCATCATCTGAGCGGTCTCGAGGATGCTTTCAATCTGGGTCTTGTTCCAGTCCTTAAAGTCCAGCAGGTGTTTGGGAAAGGTGGGTACTGCCGATTGGCTCATGCCCCCTCCATTTCCCAAAGCTCTACGGCGTCTTCGCCATCGTCTTCCTGGGTCTTTACTTTGACCACTTCACTCTTGGCAGTGGGGAGGTTCTTGCCTACGAAATCGGCCCGGATAGGCAGTTCGCGGTGCCCCCGGTCTACCAGCACCGCCAGATAAATCCGGCTGGGGCGACCCAGATCAATGAGCGCATCGAGGGCCGCTCTAGCAGTGCGTCCGGTGTAAAGCACATCGTCCACCAGCACCACCGCCTTGCCGTTGAGGTCGAAGGGGATGCGGGTCTCGCGCACCTTGGGTTGTAGGCCGATTTCACTAAGGTCGTCGCGGTAAAGGGTAATGTCCAGAATCCCCATCGGAACCCGTTTACCCTCGAACTTCTCGACCAGGTCTACCAGCCGCTTGGCCAGGCTGATACCGCGGGTATGAATCCCCACAAAGCACAGCCCATCGGTGCCCTTGTTTTTCTCCACCACCTCGTGGGCGATACGGGTCAGGGCCCGGCGGACTTCCTCGTCGTTGAGCAGCTTGGATTTGAAGGTCATGTCTCCTCCGTTGCTCTGCACTACCCACCCTGTCTGGAGGGCGGGGCAAAAAAAACGCGCCCAAAGCGGGCGCACGGCTCTATTTTTGTGGGTTCGATATGGCTCATTTGGTCTCCTTTCCGACCTCGCGGGATCGGGATTAAAGGCGCGGGATGGCTCCCGACGGATATGCTACGGCAGCGGGGTTCAATCGGTCAACAGCGCTACACTGGGGGTACGGCTAGGGTCAAGGAAGCCGCGCTCGACGACCTGATGAAAGAGCCCGGCAAGGGGGAGGTTGTGCGCATACCACCCACTGGATTTCTGCCTGGATTCGCCGCGATGTGGATTTTATTCAGCCTACACGGCTACGCCACAACGCACAAAAATGGATATCTCAAAACTTGCAGCGATACAAAACTGCGCAAAAGTGGCAACATCCTGTAAAAAACCCTGTCATTCCGAGGCGCAGTTCGCCGAGGAATCTGATAGGGTGCGGTCAAGGAAATCGCCTGTGTCCGTGCGGTATCAGATTCCTCCTTCGTCGGAATGACCGGTGTTAAGGGATTGGAGTTCGAGGATTTATGCATGGGATGCTTAGGTGCAAGTTCTGAGTGGTTTGGTAAGTTAAAGATTGATATGCCATAAAGTCCCCGAAGCGAAGCGCT
>JBBIUP010000070.1:0-13892 GCA_037440185.1 Meiothermus sp.
CTTTGGGGTCTTCACTCAGTTTATCGCGCAGTTGCGCCACATGCTGATCCACCGTGCGGGCCGTGCCCAGAAACTCCTGACCCCATACCCGCTCGAGCAGCTCTTCGCGGGTATAGACCCGACCTGGGTGCCTGGCCAGAAAAGCCAGCAGTTCGAACTCGCGGCGGGTAAGCTCGAGACTGTGTCCATCCAAAAAAGCTTGGTGACGTTCCAAATCCAGGCTGAGCGCACCGCGTTCCAGCCGTCCACTTTTTCCCACCCTACGCAGCAATGCCTGTACCCGTGCAATCAGTTCTGGGGTGGAGAAGGGTTTTGTCAGATAGTCGTCAGCCCCGCGGGTCAACCCCTCTACCCGGTCGGCCTCGCCGGCCCTGGCCGTGAGCATCAAAACCGGCAGGTTTTCGTAGCGTCCGTCGCGGCGCAAGCGCTCCAGGAGCCGTACTCCTGGCTCATCTGGAAGCATCCAATCGAGGATCACCAGATCGGCGTGGGCAATTTTCTCCCACCCCTCACTGGCAGTCGCCGCTTCCAGGACCTGGTGTCCAGCTTTAGCTAGTGAGAGGCGCAGACCCATCCGCACCGACGGTTCATCCTCGACCAGCAGTAATTTCGACATCACTGTACAGTTTAGCCATTATTTCGTCAGGAAAATGTCAAAACAGCTCGCCGATCTGCATTGATGTAGCGATTCAAAATCTCCCATGAAGTAGGAGGTAGCCCCAAATGCCACCTTCGGGTAAGCTACCCCGGTATGGAAGCCCTGCTCAACACCGTTGTCCCAGTCGCATTTATCGTCCTGATGGGCTACCTGGTTGGTAAGCGAATTGATTTCGACCTGCAAACCCTGTCCAAGCTTTCGATTTATGTGCTGGTTCCAGTGCTGATTTTTGATGCCATGTTGCGGGCCAAGCTTACAGGGGCCAGCGTAGTCGGCATTACTGCCGCGTTTTTCCTGGCATCCATCGGTTTGTATTTCCTGGCCCTGGGCTTTAGCAAGTGGTTGCGATTTGATCAGGGCTCTATCAAGACCATGATTGCCTCCGCCACTTTTCCCAACTCGGGCAACATGGGGCTTTCCCTAACCTTTTTTGCCCTAGGGCAACCAGGGCTGGATCGGGCCATCGTATTTTTTATTGCCAGCAGTGTTCTGATGTTTGGGCTAGGGCCAGCCTTTTTGCGGGGGGGTGGGTTTGTTCAAAGCTTGTGGTTTACCCTCAAGCTGCCCTTGTTCTGGGCCCTGGCAGGTGGCTTGTTGGTGCGGGGGCTGGGGATTCCGTTGCCTCTGGGACTGGGCGAGGGTGTACACCTCTTGGGCCAGGCCTGCATTCCGGTGATGCTGCTGACCCTGGGCATTCAGATCGCCAAGTCCAGACCGGAGTGGGGACGATTCGAATTGCAAGCCAGCGGTTTGCGCCTGCTGGTAGCACCGCTGCTGGCGGGGCTGGCTGGCTGGGCGCTGGGCCTGGAACGTCTGGACATCCAGGTGCTGGTGCTGCAAAGCGCCATGCCGATTGCAGTGAATGCTTTTCTGATGGCTGGGGAATTTGGTGGGGATGGCATCCGGGCCGCCAGGGCGGTAGTGGCTTCTTCGGTGTTGTCGTTTTTGACCATTCCACTGGTTTTGTTGGTAATTGGATTGGGATGAACCCATCTACCTCGCCTCCACGTGTCTCCATCGTTGAAGTGCGAGATACGGTTCCGAAAGGCCTGTGGAGACGATCCCAGCAGCCTTGCCAGTGCTCTGGTAGCTTGATTTCTGGGATGGATTTAGCACCTCAAATATCTGGGAGTTGCTTTGAGCGCTTCATTGAACTTCGCCGCGTATCAAGCTTTAACTTACCAAACCACTACGGCACACCAAGGAGAATTGCGCCAGGTGCGCATGGGCCAAACTTGATCTAGGAATCAGGTGGAGGGGTAGGGGGCGGTGGAAGCAAGGGTGTTCCGATCTCGAGCTGCAGCAGGGGGCTATTCTGCACCAGCACCATCAGTCGGTAATAGCCATCGTCGAGGCGCTCAAACTGGGCCTGGTAAGAGCCGGGTTTCTCGACCCAGATCGAACGCTCCTGGAAAAGCTGGTCGCCCTTGTACCAGCGCAGCTCGAGGTAGCTGGGCTCAAAGACACGCCGAACCGTTAGTTTTGCAACCGCTCCACGCTCGGTGGTTTCCAGGGTTCCGCTCACACTGAAGCGATCCGGCAAGGTAGCCCGGCCAGGGTCGAGTGGGAGAAAGGTATAGCGACAGGCTGGTAGCAAGAGCAACCAACCCACCATCAGCAAGCGCAGAAAATTCATAACCCCAAAGCCGCCGTCACCAGGCTCAAAAGCGCAATCGGCGCGGTTTCTGCCCGCAGGATACGCGGCCCCAATGTGACGGGGGTGAAGCCTTGCTGCTCGAGCCGTCCAACTTCGGCTTCGCTAAGCCCCCCTTCCGGGCCGGTGAGGAGGGACGTGGGTTTTTCGGGATTGAAGTAATCCCGTACCAGTGCCGATGCCCTGGGCTGGGCCACAAAACCCTGCTCGACCGAGGGAATGTGGCCCAGCGACAGCAATGGCCTAATTTCGGGAATTACACTGCGCTCACACTGCTTGGCCGCCTCGAGGGCGATGCGGCGCAGGCGAAGAAGTTTGTTCTCGCTCAGCGCACGCACCACGCAGTGCTGGGTAAGAATGGGAATCACCTGGCTAGCGCCCAGCTCGGTAGCAGCACGAACCACTTCGGCCAGGTGGTCGCCCTTGAGCAGGGCCACATAAAGGGTGATGGGCTGAGGGGTTTCCTTGCTGGCAGGCCAGGTTTCCTCCACACGAAGGAGCACTCTTCCGCGCTCGGCCTGCACCACTATGGCCCGCCCCTCCAACCCCCGGCCATCGAAGACCGTAAGTAGATCGCCCTCTCTGGCCCGCAAAACCTCCATCAGGTGATGGGCCTCTCGGCCAACCAGTTCCGTCTCTGGCCTGATTTCAGGTACAAACGCCCGGTGCGAACGCATGGCTATACCGCCGCATAGGTCAAGCAGACCCACTCGCCCTCCTCGCGGCGCTGGAGCAAGCCGAAGGAGTGGGCCTCCAAAGCCTGTCGCACAATTCCCTCCCGCTCGCGCAAAATACCCGTCAGTATGAGCGTCCCGCACACGCCGAAGATTTGCCGATAAGCCCCCGCAAGGTAAGCGTGAAGTTCCGCGAAGAGGTTGGCGACCACCAGATCCACCGGGCCCTCGACATCTTCCAGGCTTCCCAGCAAGAAACGTATCTGCACATTATTGAGACGGGCATTCTCTTTGGCCTGGGGAATCACTGCAGGGTCTATATCCACGCCCACCACCTCCGCTCCCAGCATTGCAGCACCAATGGCCAGGATGCCCGAACCCGTGCCCAAGTCGAGCACGCGCATACCGGGTTCGATGTGCTGAGCCAGGGTTTCCAGGGCCATCCGGGTGGTCTCGTGGTGTCCCGTCCCAAACGCCATGCCTGGCTCGATCCGGATGCGCTGCTCCTCGCCCTCCCACTGATGCCAAGGGGCCAGCACCACGAACGGCCCGGCCCGTACCGGCCTGAGGTCTCGCTTGTAGGCTTCAATCCAATCGGTATCGGGCAACTCGGCCCACTCACCCGGCAGGGGCAGTTCTATGCGCTCGGGGAAATAGGCCCAGACCTCGCCGGGCTTTTCCTCCAGGCCCCGCGCCCCCAGCTCGAAGAGCGCTGCCGAATAAACATCGAGTGTCGTAAAGTCGCCGCGCAAACGGAAGACGTGCATACCCCGATAGTCTAGCGCAGATGGTGTGAGCGACCCCCCAGCATTGCCGAAAGATTCATGCCCAATGTGCTTTTTCATGCCCCTGCCTGGTACATAGCACGGTGCATAGCACTATATCGCGTTTCCCACAATTACGCTGCACGCCGTACAGCGTAATTTACCCAGTACAACCGAAACCGTTGTACTGGGTATGCGTGGGAACCGCTCTATAGAGGAGGGCTATGGGCGCGACTTCCCTATCCCTTCTTTCCTGTTCCAATGGCTTGAATCGCCGTGAGCGCAATCGTGTAGACGATGTCATCTACCAGTGCGCCCCGCGAAAGATCGTTGACCGGCTTGCGCAGGCCTTGCAGCATGGGGCCAATGCTCAACACCCCCGCGCTCCGCTGGACAGCCTTGTAGGTGGTGTTGCCGGTGTTGAGGTCGGGAAAGATAAAGACGGTGGCCCGACCCGCTACAGGGCTACCAGGGGCTTTTTGCCGTCCCACACTTTCAGCACTAGCGGCATCGTATTGTAATGGGCCGTCAATCAGCAGATCGGGCCGCTTTTCCCTGGCAATTTGGGTGGCAAGCGCCACCTTCTCCACATCGGCCCCCTGGCCCGAGGTGCCGGTGGAGTAGGAGATCATGGCCACCCTGGGGGTGATGTCAAAAGCCCTGGCCGACTCTGCCGACTGGATGGCGATGTCGGCGAGCTCTTCGGGCGTAGGATCGGGGTTGATGGCGCAGTCGCCATAGACCAGCACCTGCTCGGGCATCAACATGAAAAACACGCTGCTGACCAGCTTGACCCCCGGCGCAGTCTTGATGAGTTGCAGGGCTGGGCGCACGGTATTGGCCGTGGTGTGAATGGCCCCGGAAACCAGCCCATCCACCTCATCCAATGCCAGCATCATGGTTCCCAGCACCACGTTATCTTCCAACTCCTGCTCGGCCAGTTCTGCGGTGAGGCCCTTGTGTTTGCGCAACTCCACCATCGGCTCGATGTAGCGCGCCCGCACCGAGGCTGGGTCTATGATCTCGATGCTGAGTGGGATTCGGATTCCCTGGGCTTCGGCGACAGCCTGCACCGACTCGGGTTGTGCCAGCAGGATGCACTGGGCAATTCCCTTTTCGTGGCAGATGGCAGCGGCCTTGACGGTTCGCGGCTCGTCGCCTTCCGGCAATACAATGCGCTTTTGTGCCGCCTTGGCCCGCCGGATAAGTTCATAGCGGAAGGCCGGGGGGGTCATGCGCCGTTCCTCAGGCTGGCTGATGCGGGCCAGTAGGGGTGTGAGCTCGAGTTTGTCGGCCACGTATTCAAGCATCCGCTCGAAGCGCTCGAGGTCATCGAGGGGGGTTTGGTTGTCCATCTGGCTGAGCCTGCCTGCGGTGGTATAGGTGTCCGACTCCACCATCAACACCGGCAGGCTCGAGGCCAGGGCAGTACGGCACAGGCGGGCAACGGACTCGTCTGGGCGGGCATTCCAGGTCAGCAGCAGCCCGGCCAAAGGAACGCCGCTCAGGTGGGCCAGGCTGACCGCCATCATCACATCGTCGCGGTCACCGGAAGTGATTACCAGGGTGCCGGGGCGCAGCAAGTCCACAATGTGAGGCACGCTGCGGGCCGAGATAATACTATTCACCACCCGTCTACGGGCGATTTCACCCTCGTTCAGAACCGTGGCCTCTAGGTACTGGGCTACATCCAGGGTGCGTGGGGCGGATAACTCTGGGTCGAGCGGAATGACCCCCAACTGGGCCATGCGGGCCTCGGCCAGTATTTTTTTGCGGGTTCGCAGTTTGGAGGTATAGGTCTGCTCGGAAGGCGGGGCATAGTTGAGCACATAGCCTGCAACCCCTTGTTCCTGCGAAACCGCGAAGTAGGGCAAGGCCAGTTCCAGCCCATCGGCCACCTCTTTGGGAGTGGAGCCTTGCAGCGAGGTGACAAGCAGAGTGGTAGCCCCTATATTGCGGGCCATGTCGCCATTTAGCTGCATAGCATAGGGGTTGGAACGCCCCAGCGAAAGCCCCTCCACCACCACCACATCCGCTCCATCAGCGGCTTGCTGATGCACCTGCATCACTTCCTCGAGCAGTTCATCGGTCTGGTTTTCGCTCAGGAGGGCTTCGGCTTTCGCTAGCGCAATGGGATCCGGTGCGGCAATTCGGCAAACTTCTCGGGCAAAATGCACGCTACGGTCGGTGGTCGAATAGTCTTGCGCCACCGGCTTACAAAACCCCACCCTTAAGCCAGTTCGTTGCAAGGCCCGTACCACCCCCAGGGCCGTGGTGGTGAGACCTACCGAGGGCCGGGTGGGGGCCACAAAAATCGCTTTCATGCCAGCACTTCCTGCACTTCCAAGGCAATCATAAGCTCCTCGTTGGTGTTGACCACCAATGCGGGTGGGCTTGCAGGTTGGGTGATTGGGCCGCTGTTGCCCCGGATCATGACCCGGTTCAGATCGGCATCCAGTACAAACCCCAGCCAGGTCAGATAGCCCAGGGTTTTGGCCCGCACCAGAGTGCTGTTCTCACCGATACCGCCAGTAAAAATGAGGGCATCCAGACGGCCCAGCGGTACGTACATGGCCGCGACATACTTGGCCAGCCGGTAGCAGAAGACCTCGATGGCCAGCTGGGCTCCAGGATGGCCCCCGGCGGCAGCCTGTTCCAGCTCGCGCATATCGTTGGATAGGCCCGACAACCCCAGCAGACCGCTTTTCTTATTGAGCAGGTCGGTTACTTCGGAAAGGCTCCACTCGAGATTCTCGGCCAGAAAGGCATGGATGCCAGGGTCGAGGTCGCCCGAGCGGGTTCCCATCACCAGCCCTTCCAGCGGTGTCAGTCCCATGCTGGTATCCAGGCTCCGCCCCCCCTTGACCGCTGCAGTCGAGCAGCCATTCCCCAGGTGGGCGCTCACAAAACAGGTGTTTTGCAGGGGAAGTTCCAGCATTCGTGCAGCTTCCTGGGTCACGTAGGCATGGCTGGTTCCGTGAAAACCATAGCGCCGCACGCGGTGCTGGATGTACCAATCCTCGGGCACAGCATAGCGGTAGGCCTGGGGCGGCATGGACTGGTGGAACGACGTATCGAAAACAGCCACCTGCGGCAAGCTGGGGAAAGCCTCCATGGCAGCCCGAATCCCTAGCAAGTTGGCGGGATTATGCAGCGGAGCCAGCGGCACACAAGCCTCGATCTGGCTCAACACCTCATCGTCAATATGGGTGGGCTGCTGGAAGCGCTCTCCCCCATGCACCACCCGGTGACCTATCTGTGTGACCTGTTGGCGCAAGCCATATTTTTCGAGGATTTGCAAAATACCACCCATCGCCACCCGGTGGCCCTGGCCCGAGAGTTCCAGTGCTTCGGTGTGACCGGAGTGATTTACTTTTAGCCTGGGTTGGACCTCGAATAGCCTTTCAGCCAGCCCGGAAAGCACCTTGTGTTTGTCCTGAAGGTTCAGTACGGCAAACTTGAGGGAAGAACTGCCACAATTGAGCACCAGGGTCAGACTCACGGCTCTATGCTACTGGTTGGGGGCGGGGTAAAAGTCATCCGCACGGTGCCGTCCATCCGTTGGCCCGGTTCCAGCACCCGCACCCCGGTGTCGCTCCAACCCTGGGCCATCAGGTTAAAACCGTTGGTAGCGTGGGTCACGGGCTCGAGGGCTACACTCCCATCCGGTGCAGTAAAGACCACCAGGTGCGAAAAGATGGGGTCGGCCCGTAATTCCATCCGCCAACCCATCGCGCTGGGGTACGTGTCCCGAGAGGGAATCTGCCCGCTGGCGTACGTGTCCCGAGAGGGAATCTGCCCCGGCCATTCCAGGCTCAGCACCCCCTCCCATCCAGCAAACACATGGTCGAGATAGGCTGTGCCAATCGGCCTGGGCTGCGAGAAATTGAACTCAGGCGGGATGGCTTCTGCGGGCCGGGTCGGAATACAGGAGGCATCGGTCAGGTAGACCCGCTCGGCCCGGAAAGACAGGCGGGCATCGCCCGAGTTGCCCAGGTAGCGCATAAAGTACGGATGATGCCCAAAACCCGCCGGCATCGCTTCGGAGCCGACGTTTTGCAGTGAGGTGAAAATCTCAACCCCATCCTGCTGGAGCGTATACCGCACTTCCACCGCAAAAGGAAATGGGAAATTCACTTCCCCAACAGACCTGGAATCGAAGGTGCATAGAAGCTTGTTCTCTTCAAAACGCTCCGCAGTCCAAATCCGCCCATGCACTTCTCCGTGCATGGTCTGCCGACCATCCACCCAGTTCGGGCGAAGTTGGTAGGTCTTTCCCGCAAAGCTGAAGCGGCCATCTCGAATGCGGTTGGAGTAGGGGGCCAGCAGGTAGCTCGAGGTGTCGGGTGAAAACCTGCGAGCTAGCGTGGCGGGCGCGGTGGGGCGCAGGATGGGCAACCAGAAACCCTGCCGGTATAGCTCGAGCCCCACCATGCTGGCTCCCAGTTCGGGTGCGATGGTGAGGCGTAGCATCTTGTTTTGCAGTATCTGTAGACTCATCGGCCCTAGCCTGAAAACTGGAGATGGAAAATCCAACCCCTGTAACGATTCTGCATGTAGCTATCCCAAAAGGCAACGGGAGAGGCCCCTGGACGCGCCTCTTGGCGCGGCAAATGAGGGGCACTAAACGCGCAGAGTTGGTATATCGCGGCCTTCACCATTTTTTGACGCTGCCCGAAAACGAGAAGATACCAGCAGGTGTGCCTCACTTCGGTGCGACGCTTTCTTCGCCGCGAAGCGGGGTGGCACATTTGCCTGCGTTGCGTCTACCGGGGAGTGGAGTGCGAGAGGCACCGTCAGGCCAATTACGGATCGGAGAGTGTACTTCCGATGGCTCTAGCCGGGCTCCACCACGATAATGGCGGTCAAGATGAAGGCTGGAAGGTTTTTGCCGGGCAAGGCCCGCCCCATGACCACCACCATATAGGGGCCAGGCTTGGGGAAGACTACCAGGCTCTCTACCCGCCCGGTGGCCGGGTTGGGGGTAAAGGTGACACTCACATCGGGGCGAGCCTGGGCACTGGCCTGCCCCTGGTAGGCCAACATTCGGCAGAAGCAGTCCATCAGGTTAACATTCAGTCCATTCACCGACACAAAGCTCAAGTAGCCCTGGAGCCGCTTGTTGGCAATGGGAATGTCGGAATTGCCCCACTTGAGTTCGCCCGAGACCGGCCCGTCCCCAGACAAAGGGTGGGACAGAGCCAGTCCCGCCAAGGCAAAAACGGCAAAAAATCGCGGCCAGTATCGTCTCATCGGAACCTCTATTTCCAGTTTGGCACACTCTGAATAAAAAAGGTTGTCTAGGGTTTGGTGTGTTAAGGATTGATGTGCAATGAAGTACCTGAGAGCGGTTCCCACGAATACCCATCGCAGTTCCCGCAAACACTCCGCCCTCCGGCGGAGTGTTTTGTCCCTCACGGTAAAAACCGCCGTATGGGACATTCGCGGGAACTGCTCCAGTACAACGCTTTGGACTGTACTGGGAACATCATGCTGCATGGTGTGCAGTATGATGTTGGGAACCGCGATGAGATGAAGCGCTCAAAGCAATTCCCGGAAATTAGAAGGGCCAAATACAAATGTAGGTTACCAGAGCACTAGGCCCCTAGCGTGGCGGCAGATAGGCAGGGTTGGTGGTGAAGCTCTGGTCGGTGAGGGACTTCAAAAACTCCACCAGGTCGTCCACTTCCTCGTCGGTGAGGCCGAGGGGGCGGATCAGGGCATCGGCATTGAGGTTGGGTTCACCCCCTCGGTTGTAGTGCATCACCGCATCGCGCAGGGTCTGGATGGAGCCATCGTGCATGTAAGGGGCGGTAAGGGCGATGTTGCGCAGGGTGGGGGTTTTGAACTTGCCCACATCTTCATCTTTGCCGGAGGCTCGGGCCAGCCCGATGTCTTTGTAGACTGTGTAGAGTCCGGTGTTTCGCGGTTCGTCGTCGGTAAATTCCGAACCCACATGGCAGTGAAAGCAGTCCCCTTTCTCGCCCAAGAATAGATCCATCCCCCGCAAGGCTGCTTCCGACATGGCTTTGTCGTCGCCGGCCTGGTAGCGGTCGAAGGGGCTGTCGTAGGAAAGCAGGGTGCGCTGAAACGCGGCCAGGGCATAGGCGGTGGTCTTGAGGGTGGGTGCTTCCCCAAATACCTCGCGGAAGGCCCTGGCATATTCCGGGATAGCTTCTAGCTTCCTAGCCAGCTCATCGGGCTGCATGCCCATTTCATCGTGGGCAGTAAGGGGGCCGACAGCCTGCAGTTCCAGCCTGGGAGAGCGCCCCTCCCAAAAGAGTGCGGTGCGGTAGCCCACATTGGTCAGGGTGGGCGCATTGCGCGCACCCTTCTGGCCGCCGATTCCAGTGCTGACCGCATTACCCCCATCGCTAAATGCAAACTCGGGCTTATGGCAGTTCGCACAGGCTACTGTGTTGTCGGAAGAAAGTTGCTTGTCGTAGAAGAGCTTGCGGCCCAGCTCGATTTTGGCTGGGGTCTGGGGATTATCAGCCGGGATAGGTACGGGAAGACGCTGGGTGGCCGCCAGCACCCCGCCCACCAGGGCTGCTATTCCAAACACGAGGGTCAGCACACGCTTGAACATGCCACACCTGAAAAGCAATATCCGCAATCTACTGAGCCAAACTAAAGGCATTGGTCATGTGAAAATAGGCCACCGACATGATCAGCCGGGTTTGCGGGCTGAGGCCATGCAATTGGCGTAGCTCGGGCTGGCTCCAGTCCACAAAAGCACCGCCGGGGCCGGGTTGGAAGGCTGCTGCCACATCGAGGTTGAGGGTAATGCTGCCACCGGACTGCGGGATGTTGATGAGCACCCGGCGGGTTTGCAGGTCTTGCACCCGCACGGGCAGGCGGAATGCATCGCTGCCCATGTGGACTACCCATTTCTGGTTGCCTCCAGGTAGCAGCGCTGTCCCTTCCAGGCGGTAGAAAATGTAGCCAGGGTTCCAGGCCCAGTACATGCCCGAGTTGACCCCCAGCGGCATCTGCTGAGTTGCTGCATCGAGGTGGTTAAGTTCACGGGGTACGCCCACATTGAAGCGAATGCCCCGGTATTGCCCAGCGGGCACATCCATCTTCAATACACTCACCCCCTGAGTCGGGGCATCGCGTTTGAAGTCGGCCAGCGCCAACCCATCTACCTTGACCTCACTGCCGTCGGGGCGCACCAGGGCCACATCGGAGATATAAAACTTGAGCATGTCAATCTGGTAACGCTGGCCCTGCGGGGTCTGGTAGGTCTGACCAAATTGCATCGGTTGATCGCCGATCCGCAGGTTAATCTTGAGTTCGACCGGCGCAGCCATGGCACCGGCCAATAGCAGCGGGATGAGGGAGAGAAACCATCTGTTCATGACAACCACTCCTTCTTTGAGGTTAGCAAACCAAAGCACAGAATCGTGTGAAACGGCGCTTAACGCCCCACACTCAGATTGAACTCGAGGGTCTTATCTGGCAGTTCTAGCCTCACCAGCCACTCGCCAGGTTTTTCGGCCATCAGCGCAGTGTGATACTGCGACTTGTAGAAAGGAACCGGGGTATCCTCGCGAACTTCGGTGCCGTTTTGGGCTCGAACCTTCAGGGCAGGACCCCCCTCGAGCAAATTGCCCGCGGCATCGCGCAGGTCTAGGTACAGGTGAATCAGACCCGCCTGGCTGAACAATTGGCCAATGTAGCGCTTGTCGTCCAGGGTCTCGTTGATGTTGATGATGCTGGGTCTGGCCTGGTGGGCTGGAGGGGGCGGTTCGGTGGTCGCAAGGAAACCACTAACCCCCAACACCGCAACAATCAGAGCCGCTTCCAGGTTCACGGTCTGCAGCCCCTTGGCCTGCTTGGTCTGGAAACGGGGCAAGAGCCATAGGCGGTTCACAGCAGCAAAACCCACCACCAAAGCCACCAACCCCAGCTTGAGCAACAGCCGTTGCCCATACGCGCTGATCCACAGATTGGAAAGCTCCCCCAGGCGAGCCCAGGAAAGAAACACCCCCATCAGCGCTACCAGCACCACTGAGCCAAGGCCCAGGGTCGAAAGGCGTTGGATGGCCCGTAGCACAACCTCATAGCGGGTGCCCGGCCAAACCGCTACCAAAGCCAGCACGCTCCCACCCCAGACCGCCGCAAACGCCAGGTGCACCAGTCCGAACCACATCTGTCCCAACCCGCCGCCGGCTGCATGGGAGGTGAGGGTCAGGGTAAAAAGCAGCCCCAGGGCCAACGGTGGGTACAGCCAGCTATCCAGGCGAAACCAGCCCATGGATAGCAGCAGTAAACCTACCAGCAACCCCATCCGCAGCAACAACCAGTTTCCTTGCGAGGTCTCGAGCAGGTAGCTACCCAAGAGCGAGGTGTCGCCCAGCATCCACATTGTGTGGTAGATGCCATACAGGGTAGAGCCAAAAGCCAACAAAAACCCACTCGAAATCATGTACCACATACGCCAGCGCTGCAAACGGGCTGCCCGTGGCCCCACATAGCGAGTAAAAACCCCCGCTCCCACCAGCAGAAAAACCCCTATATAGAGGGCTGCTCGAAGGATGGACTGGGTGCTATCGTGCTCGTGAGGCATGATGGAAAAAGGGAATCGGGGTTATCGCGGTCTTCGCCATTTTTATCGCTGGGCACAGCGGCAAAAATAAGCCTATTACAGCACTTCTCCTTGTGGGGATTGCGACATTCTTTCTGAAAACCGCTCTAAGGATCAGATACAGGTCGAAAAGAGCTTTTCTACGTTCTTTCTCCCCTTCCCCTCTAGGGCTTGTAGACAAAAATGTAATAATCGCTCTCGGCGTGACCATCTACGCCCAGATTCTTCCACATCACCACGTAGGGCCCCGGAGCCAGATTGGGCTTGAGGCCCACAACGACCGTCTTGCTGGTGCGCTTGGTGGTGGTGACCCCTGTATCCACGCGGCGGGAGCCATCGTTACGAAGGGATAGCACCTGCTGGACCAAGGGGCGGGCCAGACGCTTGAGCCGCGTAGAACTGCCCCAGGCTTCCGGCGGAGCGCTTAGCGGGTAGACCTTGAAGGTAGAAAGGCGCACTTCCACGGCCTGACTGAAGTTAATGGTTACAGCTCTGGGCGCTGTCTTGAGGGTAGCGCCGGCTATCGGTATCGAGCTTCGGTATTCGGCATGAGCCAGGACTACACCCATCCATACCAGGCAAAACCAGAAAAATCTCATCACATTATCCTTACGAAGCTGCTAAAAGTACGCTGCAATGCCCTATTGGCTAGTTGATTTTGTGGTTGGGGGCTGCTGGGCAACACAGGTTGCGGGGGGTGATACGGAATTAGCCTGAACACTTTTGTATGCGAGCCTGAAGCGTTCAGGCTAATTCCTCTTTTTCTCCCGTTGGTCGGAGGATTACTTGTAGTTGACCAACTCTAGTGATTACACAAGTAATCCCCTTAAGCCGGTATGAGTCAACAAGTTCCCAAATGGCTATTTGCCACTGCCTCCGACACCCCAATGCATTTAGGAGTAGATGGCGAATCAGGCATTGAACGTGTCTGCACAACAAACCATGGGGAATACCAACCATTCAAAACCGCACGCCAAAGGTTGGTGGCCCTCGAGCTGCTACTGCCTTCAGGAGCTCGTCCTTGGCTTGGGTTCCTGCTGACCAGAGCGGAAGCGCGAAGAAGACCCGCTCGCAGAGCCCAAGATCTGGAACCAGCGAAGGTAACACCATCTGCAAAAAGCAAATAGGACAGTGCTCCTGGTGGTGGGTCTTTCCGGTATCGTGTTGGTGTGGCGTTTCATGCTGCACCCGAACCGGTTCTGGCGAGAACATCACCGCGCCACGCAGGCCAAACAGCAGCGCGGTTAGCAAGACCATCCCTACCAGCCCAAGCCTTGCTAGCGGTTGCAGGGTTCCTGGCCAATTGCTCGATGCTATCACTTCAAAACCAGTGTACTCGAGGGCTCCGCTGAAGCAGAAGTTTTATAAACAAAAATGAGCCAGCCTGCTCAAATCTGGCGAATCAGGCCCTCACGCACCAATTCATGCAGAACCTCGGGTCTGGCCTCACCAGCGCGTCCGTCCACAATCGCTTTGAGGGCCGTCAGTGCCTCCGGTTCACCTCGCTTGAGCTGTAAATGTAGATCGCTGAATGGATTGAGGGCATCCTGCC
>JBBIUP010000071.1:0-13368 GCA_037440185.1 Meiothermus sp.
GCAAGCAACTGTACCGTGCGGGCCGCAGCGAAGACCTGGCTCTGGCAAGTTTGGTAAGCGTGGAAGACCTGGTGCCCAGGCTGAAGCAAGTGCGGGTACTCGAGGCCCAGCAGTACGGCCTGACCAAGGATCGCTTTGGCTTTTGCTTTCAGACAGGTTAGGGCCATGCTTCGGGTAGAGATTCTGGGAACACCCGTGGATTTGGTGAACCTCGGGCAAGCCCTGGCCTGGATCGAAGAAAAAATCACCCACCCCCAACGCCACTGCTCTCAGATCATCACCACCAACCCCGAAGCCGTGGTGCGGGCCCAAACCGACCCCGCCCTGAAAAAAGCCCTGCAGGAATGCGAACTCATTACCGCCGACGGGGTGGGCATCGTCTGGGCTGTGGGCCGGCTCACCCCCCACAAACTCGCCGACCGGGTGCCGGGCTCGGAAATTCTGCCCGCTGCCTTTGAGCGCTTCGGCTCCCGGCTCAAGGTCTATTTTCTGGGGGCAGCCCCGGGGGTGGCCCAGCGGGCCGCCGAGGCTGCCAGGGCCCGCTGGAACATCCAGGTATGCGGCGTACAGGACGGCTATTTTAAAGATGAAGCAGCCGTAGTCGAAGCCATCCGGCAAGCCCAGCCCGACTTGCTGGTAGTTGGGATGGGCGAGCGACAAGACACCTTTATCCACCGCCACAAGGCTCAACTAGGGGCCAGGGTCGCCATCGGGGTAGGTGGCATGATTGACGTACTGGCCGGTGAGGTCAGACGGGTTCCGCGCTGGGCACAACAACTCAGAATTGAGTGGCTGGTGCGCATTGCCAGTGACCGCAAACGCTGGGGCCGGTTTCCCAGGTTGCTTCAGTTTGTGCGTCTGGTCTGGGCCAACAAACAACGGCACCAAGCTGGAAACTGAGTTATCAAGTTTCCCACGCAGTCAAGCCCGTCTGCTCAGCGCGACTGGGTGGGAAAAGGGGCAAAAAAGTTACCTGGGGGATTGTAAGACCCGGCCACAAACTCGCCCATGCCCCTGGCCTGCACACTCTGGCCTTGCCAGGTTCCAGTGCCCACGACCGGGCCTTCCCAGTAGGCCACCCGGGTCGAGGCAGTGAGGAGTTCCTGATCTTTGCGCAAGGGCTCGAGGCGAAGGTTTAGGCCATCGGCTTCCACCTGCCAGGACAAGATGTAGCTGCGCCCACTGGGCGAGGTCCAGCTTTCCAGGGGAGTCATCTTGAGGTTTGTGAGTTCCCGAATCTGCCCCTGGGGATCGGTAGCGCTGGCAGCGAGCTGCACAACCTCCCCTTTGCTATTCTTTACACGATAAAGCATCAGGTCTACCCCATTGGAAAGATGCAGGCCAAACCAGTCCCACAAAGCACCTAAAGCACTGGCATTGCCACCCTGGTTGCCAATCTGGTCGCCCCACTGGTGGTCCATCCAGGCTTCGCCCCGCACGGGCTTGCCAGCAATCACGCCCTCCAGGGCCATGCGGGTAAAGGACACGTAGTACATGCGTCCGGTTTCGGTGGTTCCGGAATACCCCGGCGGATGCACCACGGCGGGTTTGAGCGGGGTCAGGCGCACCTGGATGGGGCCTGCGGAAAGCCGGTAGGTGTCGCCTTCTTGCACTAGGCTCCAATCGCCTTGCTCAATCCGCAAAGGTGGATACTGCACAATGCTATCGCCCCTGGGGCGATCGGGGCGAAAATCGAAGCGTTCCTCGAATTGTTTTTGGTTGGAGCGAAGGTCGGTGACGGCAATATGCGATGCGTGGTAGGGGCCTGGAAAGAACAGGGCCGGGTTGAGGATGCCAACCTGCGCGTTTTGCGGTGCATAGGCTTTGAACAACGCCCAGTGAAAGGCCAACCCTTCCTCGGGAAGATAGCCCGAAACATACCACCACTCCAAGGGAGAATTGTTGGGCCCCCAATTATCCGCGCTCGGAACCCGGTTGGGGTCTACGGCCTGCAAGGTGGGCAGGCAGCTGGTGAGGGCAATCAGCAAAGCAATCAACCACAAACGCATACAGCCAGTGTATAAAAGCCTTGCGCAGCTGAGGTGTAATCTACGCCATAGAAGGTTTGCCGAACCCTGGAGGCCAAACTTTCAAATGGTATCTTCCAAGGCGCAGTACCCCCATGCATACCAGGCTGGTGACAGTGACAAACATAACGTGGGTACACCTGGCCCCGGCTGAAATATGGAAGCGTAGAATCAGTACGGGCTTTTTACATTATGACTGATACCCACTGCCACCTTGATTTCATGGAACCAGAGGAAACCCAGGCCGCCATCGAAGCCTCGAGGGATTTCAGGGCCATTCTGACCATCGGCACCAACCCTGTGCGCAACCGCAAGGCCCTGGCCATTGCCGAAGCCAACCCCCACATCTGGGCGGCGGTAGGATTACATCCAACCGAGGCTCTCCTGCTCTCCCCCGAGCTAAAAGCAGACCTACAAAACCTGGCCCTACACCCCAAAGTGCGGGCCATCGGCGAGACAGGACTGGACTTCTACTGGACTCCCGAAACCAGAGATGCCCAGTACAAGGCTCTGGATTTCCAATACCGCCTGGTTCAAAACCTGGACTTACCCTTGATATTCCACGTTCGCAGCAAGGATGGGAACCAGGCCGAGGTTGAAACCGCCGACTGGCTGAGGCAGCACAAGCCTTCCAAGTTTGTGCTACACGCCTTCGGCGGACATCCAAAGCTGCTGGAGGTGGGGTTGGAACTTGGAGCCTACTTTGGTTTTGCCGGGCCACTCACCTACAAAAAGAACGCAGGTTTGCGTGAAGCCGCCAAACAGATTCCGCTGAACCGATTGCTGGTAGAGACCGATGCACCCTTTCTACCCCCCGAACCGCACCGAGGCAAACGCACCCACCCGGCACTGGCCCGGTTTACCCTGGCCAAACTGGCCGAGATTTTTGGTATAAGCCTAGAGGAGATGGAAAGAATTACCGACCAGAACGCCCAGGTGTGTTTTGGGTTCTGACAGCAGCATCCGCTACTGGGCCCTGCGGTAAGCTATAGCTATGCAGTGCCAGACCTTCACGCTTCGGCTAGACAACGCCAAAGACCTCGAGAAGCTCAACCAGTTTTTGGCCCAGGTGATGCCAATTCAGGTATCCAGCAGCCTGGTTGTGGGCAATGCACCTTTCTGGAGCGTACTGGTATTTTACGAGGGTGAGATTCAAAAAGCGGCCAAGACCAGCCCGTCTGTAAAAGCCACCGAGGCCTCCAGCAGCCCGGCCTTTGAAGCGCTTCGCAAGTGGCGCAGCCAGAAAGCCAAAGAAGAGGGCGTCCCACCTTACGTGATCGCCACCAATGCCGAACTACAGTCCATTTTAGACACCCCCCCCAAAAACCCTGAGGAACTTGGCCAGATCAAGGGCTTTGGCAAAGCCAAAGCCAGCAAATATGGCCGGGAAATCCTGCAACTCTTGGGCAAGGTGTAGTAGCCGCTTTGGAAACTTCGACCAGTGTGGAAATACTTGGCCTTATGCTTTGAGCCGCAGCGCATCATCGAAGGGGCTATCGCTCTTTCGCTTGACCAAGTGAGATTTGGCACGTAGACTGTGCGGGATGTTGCGGGCGGACGCTAATTTGTAAAGGGGGCGAGATTTCGACCCCCGATACCCTGCTGTATCGGGGGTTTTTTATTGAGCCCGTGCCGTCGCTAAACGTTTTAGGAGAAAGCATGTCCAGAACCCTCGCCAGCCAAATCGCCCAGCATGTGGGTCAGACCATTACCCTACAAGGCTTCTTGCACTGGAAGCGCGACCTCGGCGGTATTCAATTTGCCCTCTTGCGCGACAAGAGCGGTATCGCACAGGTGGTGGTGGACAAGCATTTCGAGCTACCCATCGCTGAGTCTTCGATGCGCGTGGTGGGCAAAGTGGTGGCCAATGCCAAAGCACCCGGCGGCTATGAGGTGATAGCCGAGCAAATAGAGTTCTACGCCAAGGCCAGCGAGCCCAGCCCCATTGAGATTCCCAAGGAAGAGTGGCGGGTCAACCCCGAGACCCTGCTCGAGTACCGTTATGTGAGCCTGCGCGGAGAAAAAGCCCGTGCACCCCTGAAGATTCAAGCCGCCCTGGTGCGGGGTTTTCGCAATCACCTTGACAGCCAGGGCTTCACCGAGATATTCACGCCCAAGATTGTCTCGGCGGGAGCCGAGGGAGGCAGCAATCTGTTCGGCATTGATTATTTTGAACATCGGGCTTACCTGGCCCAATCGCCGCAGCTCTACAAACAGATCATGGTGGGGGTCTACGAGCGGGTGTACGAGGTGGCTCCAGTCTTCCGCGCCGAGCAGCACGCCACCAGCCGCCACCTCAACGAATACCTTTCGTTGGATGTGGAGATGGGCTTTATCGAGTCGGAATACGATGTGATAAACCTGGAAGAAGTGCTCATCCGCGCCATGCTGGACGAAGCCCACCACACTGCCGCACCAGAGTGCGAACTGCTGGAAGTGGAGTGGCCCAACGTGGCCGAGATGCCGCGCCTCGAGCACTCCGAGGCCCGCCGTATCTTGCGTGAAGAACTGGGAATGCCCGTGGGGGCCGACTTTAACGAGGAGGCCGAGCGTGCGTTGGGCGCCTGGGCCAAAGAAAAGTGGGGCGTGGACTTCCTGTTTATCTCCAAATACCCCGAAGCCGCCCGGCCTTTCTACGCCTACCCCGAGGGCGACGGATCTACTCGAGGCTTCGACCTGCTGTTTAGAGGGCTGGAGATCACCTCGGGTGGGCAGCGCATCCACCAGCATCAAGTGCTGGTGGAGCAACTCAAGAAGAAGGGCAACGACCCCGCCAGCTTTGCAGGCTACCTGGAAGTGTTCAAGTTTGGGATGCCCCCTCACGGTGGCTTTGCGATTGGGGCTGAGCGCCTCACCCAGAAACTAGTCAGGCTGCCCAACGTGCGCTATGCACGGGCGTTCCCCAGGGACCGACATCGCCTGACCCCGTAGCACTACTTTTTCAACTTAAGCACTCCTTTGGTAATCTCTTGCTCGATACCGAGCTCGAGGCGCATCTTTTCCAGTCGCTCCAACAGCCCCTCGGCGGTGACGCCCAGGCGCTTGGCCATGGCCACGATTTTTTGCTCGTCGTACAGGCTCCCCAGCGTCAGCGCCATGGCCTCCCGGTATTTGGGGCCCAGCATCACTTCAATGGTCTTGATGCGGAGTTGAATTTCGAACCACTCGAGTTTTTCGGTCTCGTTTTGCATGCATTCCTCTCATTCGGGCACCAGCGCAGCAGCCCGCAGCGTCCACAACACCCTAATCCTACCAGCCTCGCTAGCAGCCTGTATCCAAGCAAGAGAGTGTTTCCATGATGACTTTGCGATATCCGCCCGGCAACGCCCTGGGGAATTGCGCCTACCACGAGGTAGTTGCCCTTCGTACTGACGACATTTCGCAAAATCACTATGGCGCAACCAGTACAGACCTTGCCGTCTCAACCCATCCGGTTTCTGTTGCCAACCGAATGAGGGTAGAATATTCGGGTGGAGCAACCCAGTCTATTTACCAGCGAACCCCAGTCGGTCGAGTTGCCCAGGCCGGATCGTATCTGGTTGGTGGATGGGCACCATCTGGCCTATCGGAGCTATTTTGCTTTTGAAAAACTCAGCACCTCGAGGGGAGAACCCACCCAGGCGGTGTTTGGTTTCCTGCGTACCTTGCTCAAGCTACTCAAGGACGACGGGGACTGTGTCATTGTAGTCTTCGACCCTCCCACCAAGACCTTCCGCCACGATGCCTACGAGGAATACAAAGCAGGCCGGGCCCCCACCCCCGATGACTTTCACCCGCAACTGGAAACAATCAAAGAACTGGTGGATCTGATGGGGCTCAGACGGCTGGAAGTGCCCAGCTACGAAGCCGATGATGTGATTGGTACGTTGTCCAAAAAGGGGGAGCGCGAGGGCTATCCGGTGCGCATCTTGACCGGCGACCGCGACAGCTTCCAATTGGTCTCGGAAGCGGTGCAGGTGATGCTGCCGGACGGGCGGCTGATGAACCCTCAGGCAGTGCAAGAAAAGTATGGCGTTTCCGTCGAACAGTGGGTGGATTATCGCTCGCTGGTCGGCGATTCTTCTGACAATCTGCCGGGAGCCAGGGGCATTGGAGAAAAGACCGCAGCCAAGCTCTTGCAGGAGTGGGGATCGCTAGAAGGTCTGTACAAGCATCTCGAGGTGCTGACCCCCAAAATTCGCGCAAGCCTCGAGCAGAGCCGCGATAACATCAGACTTTCCCACGCGCTCTCGCAAATCCACACCAACGTTCCCCTCGAGCTCGATTTCCGCGACTGCCACCGCCGCGAGCCGGATCGGATGGCCCTGCGCGAAGCCCTGGAAAAACTCGAGTTCGGCTCGATTCTGCGCGAGATGAACCTGCTGGCAACCCCTGCACCCAGCGAGGAAGCCGCCTGGCCGCCGCCGACCGATGCCTTTGTGGGCTATACCTTCGACCGTGCCCAGCCGATGTGGGCCAACTGGGTAGGCTTTGCCGCCTGCGCCGAAGGAAAGGTTTATCGAGGCCAGCCCAGCCTGCAAGAACTTCAAAAGTTCCCGGAGATTCGCAGCATGTCGGCCAAGGACTTATCGGTCTTGGCGCTCAAGGAGGGGGTCTGGGTGCCACCGGGCGACGACCCCTTGCTGCTGGCTTACCTCTACGACCCCTCCAACAACGACCCCGCCAGCACCGTGCGGCGCTACGGAGCGGGGGACTGGACCGACGACCCAGTCGAACGCGCCCAGGCGGCCCATACACTTTGGGAGACCCTGCAACGCCGCATTGGCGATAACCCACCGATTGAGTGGCTCTACCACGAGATCGAAAGGCCGCTCTCTGCCGTGCTGGCCCGGGTAGAAGCCAGGGGCATCTCGCTCGATACCGACTACCTGGGGCAGCTTTCCGACGAGCTCGGCAAGGAAATTTCCTACCTCGAGGCCGAGATACACCGGCTGGCGGGGCATTCGTTTAACGTGAACTCGAGGGATCAGCTCGAGGGCGTCCTCTACGACGAACTCAAGTTGGCGGCCTCCGGCAAGAAAACCCAGACCGGCAAGCGCTCCACCGCCGCGAGTGCATTGGAAGAACTCCAGGGCCAGCACGAGATTATTGACCGCATCCTTTCGTACCGCGAGCTAACCAAGCTTAAGGGAACCTATCTAGACCCACTCCCCAAGCTGATCCACCCCAGAACGGGCCGCCTGCACACCCGCTTCAACCAGACCGGCACCGCTACCGGGCGGCTTTCCTCGGTAGACCCCAACCTGCAAAATATCCCCGTTCGCACCGAGATTGGCCGCCGGATCCGCAAGGCCTTCAGGGCTGAACCGGGCATGCAACTAATTGCCGCCGACTACTCGCAAATCGAGTTGCGGGTGCTGGCCCACATGTCCGGGGACGAAAACCTGATTAAGGTTTTCCGCGAAGGCAGGGATATCCACACCCAGACCGCGGCCTGGATGTTTGGGCTGGATCTGGACAAAGTGGGGGCTGAACAACGCCGGGCCGCAAAAACCGTCAATTTTGGGGTGCTCTACGGCATGTCAGCCCACCGTTTGTCGAATGAACTCGCCATCCCCTACGCCGAGGCCGAAAACTTCATCGAGCGCTATTTCGCTTCCTACCCCAAGGTGCGGGCCTGGATTGACAAGGTGTTGGCCGATGCGCGGCAAAACGGCTATGTCGAAACCATGTTTGGCCGCCGCCGCTTCGTAGCCGATCTCGACTCGCGCATTCGCAGCGTGCGCGAAGCCGCCGAGCGGATGGCTTTCAATATGCCGATTCAGGGAACCGCAACCGGCGACCTGATGCGGCTGGCCATGGTCAAACTACAACCGGAACTCGAGCGCCTGAGCGCCCACATGGTGCTGCAGGTGCACGATGAGTTGCTGGTCGAGGCTGCTGCAGAGAACGCAGAGGAGGTTGCACAGGTGGTGCAGCAAGTAATGCAAAATGCCTGGAAGTTCGCGGTACCCCTCGAGGTCGGCGTCGGTATCGGGGATAACTGGCTCGAGGCCAAGTAATTGCGAAGAGGCAAGGTCTGTGAAGAGTGCGATAGTATGAAGGCCGGCTATGGTTGAACGGCTTACAGAACAGTTCCTCGAGGATGAGGCCCTCACCGATGGGCTCTCCGACGAAGACGCCAGCGAGTTGGTGGGCTGGCTGATCGGCATTGTGGAAGACCTCGAGGCCGAGTCCAGCGAGATGCCCGAGCAATATGTGGGCCAGCTCAAACGGCTTGGACATGAGTTGGCCCGCGTAGCCCGCCGCTATGCTGTTCCAATAGAAGAGTTGATTGATTTGATCGAAGTCGCTTGGGAAGAGCCTGGTGAAGAAGCATCTCCCAGACCCATGCAAGCCTGAAGAGAAGCAGAAGTTCTTTACCCAAGCCGCGAGTTACAGCCGCGATGTGAACAAACATTAAGGAACCTTAATGTTTGTTTGTGCAAATGTAACGCGCTTGTAACGATACAGGGTTTACTCTACGTGCATGAGCAGGGAGCATATATTGAAAACCGAATTCGGCCACACCCGGCCCTTCCGGGTTCGGCCTCATCCGATGAGCAGTGTACGCACCTCACTGCGCAACTGGCTATTGCCCGCACCCATCGAGTTTAGCGGTCATGTCGCCACCCGCACCCAGGCCAGCCGCCTGCGCTCGAGGCACCTCGCCTAAAACATCATCCCCCTGGCAACTGCCCCGTGCCTCCCGGTGGCAGTTGATTTTTTTTGCTTCACATGGCGCAGCCCACCAGAGTTTCTGCCCTCGGCCCTTCAAGGCTGCTGGCCGTTGGAGTCAACAAAATCCGCGCCAACACGTACAGTCAGGTCGGCATACAAGATCGCTTCACCCGAAACCCTCGAGGGCAGCCCGATGGCCTCTCCCAGCACCTGGGCCAGTTCCGCAGCCCCATTGGAGATGACCTCACTGCGCGGAGGGGTACTCTCCACTTCACGCAGTAGCACCCGCATGCCCAGTTCTCGTAGCTTTCGACGCATCTCGATGGCAACTGCCTCTTGGGGAGCCGCATAAAGCACCACCGCCTGCTGTCCCCGCAAATCCTCGCGGCTGGCCTGAGCGGCGGTGGGGGCGTCGCCAAAATAGCGCTGCACCAGTTTGTTCAGCTCGGCCCGGTTCACTTCCCAGCCCTGGCCAAACCGCCCCGGCATTAGCAGTGAAACCAGTTGTGGCTGCTGGGCTGCAAAACCCATCAGGCTGGCAATCTGCTCGCGGGTGAGGTCGGTACGGATGTTCTGCTCCACACCGGCGATGGCCTGGGGTATACGCAACAGACCGGCTGGCGTGAGAATTTGCTGCTTGAGGGCATTGAAGAAGGTCTGCTGTCGCTGAATACGCCCAATGTCCCCCAGGGCATCGTGGCGAAAACGCAAATATCCCTCGGCCTGTGTACCGTCTAGGTGCTGGCAGCCCGGCTGCAGGTTGATGTCCAGTTTGGCGGCGGTGTCCTTGTAGAGCATGGGCTTTTCCACACAGACCGTGATGCCACCCAGAGCGTCTATCCCGTTGCGAATGGCCTCCACGCTAACCGCCACATAGCCATCAATCTCAACCCCCGTCAAACTGCTCACCACTTGCTTGGCCAGATCGGGGCCGCCAAATTTGTTGGCGTGGTTGATGATGTACCAGCCATAGCCGGGAATCCGCACATAGACATCTCTTGGAATCGAAAGGACATTGATATGTTTGGTCGCAGGGTCAAACCGAACCAGCAAATTCACATCCGAGAGGCCGCGAAAGTCTTCCGGAGCGCGTTGGTGATAGTACTTGTATTCGGGCGCAACCCCCAACACCAGGACCGTCAGGGGCCGATCCAGATTGCGTGGCAGCGAGCCATAGCGCAGGAGCGGTTGTAGCAAAGGATAGGCCCACCAGGCCGCTCCAATCAATAAAACCAGGATGAACAGGGCAACGATACGCCGCATATCCTTGCCAGTGTAGCCTACCAATGGTGAGAAAAGCGGGTTCGAACAAGGCTCCGCTTTCAATCCAGCGTGAAGCGCGGTTCAGACTCGTGCAAGCGCACCCGGCGAATAATGCGCTGGTCGTGTTCGGTGTCGTGGGTGCTGGCAATGACCGTCACGTAATCGCGGATCGGGCTGCGCAGCACTTTTTTGGTCAGGGTCTCCTCCACCTGGAATATACCGGCTGAATTGTTCATGATGACCCGAATCTCCACCGGGATTTGCTCACCCTTCAAGATCTGTACTTCGTCCACTGCCAGCGCGCTGATGGAGTGAATATCCACCGAGCCCAGGGCAAAGGCCTTGCGCCCCCGGCCTTTGGTGATGTCGGTTCCGTCGGCCACTGCGGTAATGCCGGCCTCGATGGTCAGGGGTTCGGGCTCGAGGTCGTGGCAGTTGATCGAATGAAGCATGAAGGCCCGCAACTCGATGCGCTGTTCGGGGTCGCGGTAAAGTTTCTCCAGAATCCTATCCAGGATAGGAATGGCCAGTACAACGCTAAAAGATTCGTGGCGGGTGCGGTGTACCTGGTTGCCGATGTCGTGGAGCATGGTGGAAAGCAATACCACGAGGAAGGTATCGTCCAGATCACCCACGCCACTTTCGACCACGTCGGGCTTGACCCCATGGTCGGTGAGGAGTTGAAGGATGGCTACACTGGCCGCACCGGTCAGCAGCGCGTGTACCCGCCCGTGGTCGTTGTAGCCCAGCTTACGTACGGTGATGTAGTTGGCCATATCCCAGTGGCCCCTGGCCTCAGAATCGGAGGTGAGCATTTCGTAGGCGGCCAGTGCCTTTGCATAGCGTTGCAAGCCTTCCCGTATCGCCAGGTCGGCCTCGACATACAGCTTGGCTTTGGGCTGGGTAACTTGAACAGTACGTTCGCTCATGACGGTACTACCATCACTCATACCCTGATGGTAGGGCCAAGGGGGTTATTGGGGCGTGACAAAGGACACATCGAAGAGAGATGGCGGGTCGAGACGCCAAGCTGTGCCACCATAAGCGGGTCAAACCCAATTGGGTCGAAGGGTCTACCAGCATGGGCGCGGGCCAAGCATCTGCATAATGGGCGGGTTAGATGCATTGACCAGCCTACCATAGAGCCACTTAGTGCCAACTTCAATGGGTGAACCGCCTCTCCTTCCCAGCTCTCTTGCTCAGATCACTCGCCCTTGAACTGGGCTGGACGCTTTTCCAAGAATGCTCTGGTGCCCTCGCGCATATCTTTGGTGGCACAGGCCAGGCCAAACAAATCGGCTTCGATCTCCAGGGCCTCTTGCAAGTCCAGGTTTTCGCCCCGTCCGACGGCTTCTTTGGTAAGTGCGAGGGCCACCGGGCCGTTTTTCAGGATGACGGCTGCCAGTTCTTTAGCGGTTTGCAGCGCATCCTCGCCCACCCGGTTGACCAGGCCCAGGCTCAGGGCTTCTTCGGCGGGGACATGGCGCCCGGTAAAAATCAGATCAAATGCTCTTCCCCGGCCAATCAGGCGGGGCAAGCGCTGGGTTCCACCAAAACCGGGAATAATGCCCAAGCCCACCTCGGGAAGTCCCAGTTTGGCTTTGTGGCTGGCCACGCGCAGGTCGCAGGCCAGGGCCAGTTCCAGTCCTCCACCCAGGGCAAACCCGTTAATGGCTGCAATGCTGGGAACCGGCAGGGCCGCGATCTCGTTGAAAACCGACTGGCCCATGATGGCAAACTCCCGCGCAGCGAACACATCCTGAAGGTCGGCAATTTGCGAGATGTCAGCCCCAGCGACAAAAGCCTTGCCTTCACCGGTGAAAATCGCTACCTTGACCTCGGGATCCTGGGTGATGACTTCGGTCACAGAGGCCAGCTCAAACAGCAGATCCTGGTTGAGGGCGTTGAGGGCCTGGGGCCGGTTGATGGTGACGATGCCCAGGTTTTCTTCAACCTGGTAGGTCAAAAACTCAAATTCGGGCACCTCGAGTTCAAACGTTTCTGCCACGGCAAACCTCCTGTTGGGTTCCTGGCTGCAAAACCGAATGCCAGTGCCCAACCTTCGCTATGGGCAAAGCATAACAGAGATGACCTGGGGTAAGCACCTCCACAGCATCTGTTCGCGGTGTGCAGCAGGGCACACACACAGGTACTACGCCTTTCGACCGCGCTTAGCAGATGGGCCTTAGGGTTTTGCCAAAGGCAGTATTGAACGCCACCGGTCAAGGATTGGGGGTCACGGCAGCTTTGGGTGGGGTGCGTAGGAAGAGCAGCTCATCCTTGTGCACATAGCCCAACTGGCGAACCAAGCCTTCGCGGTAGCGGGGATCGGCAGCTACTTGAAGCTCATCACTCAGTTTTTGGTTGCGTTGCTCGAGCTGCTCCAGGCGAACCTGTGCAACTGCGGTGTTATGGCGAATTTGAAAGTGACGCTGTACCTCGAGGGTTAGTAGAACCAGCAGATGCAGCGTTCCAAGCGCAAAAACCAAATGTAAAAAGCGATGAATTGGCCTCTCCACAACATAATCAGTATATCACCTCGCACTGTTGCGTGCTGGTGTTATTTGTCACGTAACGCCCATACAAATTTCAAATACCCGACTCATAATTTTCTTCATTCAACTCAGGTGGAGGTTATACAGCACCTTGTAGACTTTTGCTGCTGGCCCATTTTGGACTTGTTGGGGGAACAGCTTCCAGACTCTGAATTATACTATAGCTATCGCAATAGTGATTTTTTTCTGAAAATGTTTTATAGTAGTGAAAGTTGTACAAGGGGGTTTAAAATGGCAAAGACCAAGGAGCGGGAAAGCTACAGGTCGCGGTTAAAAGCAGTGGGTTTGCGCCATACCTTGCCCAGAGAAAGGATACTGGCCCACCTCGACCGCAAGAGCACCCACCCTACTCCAGAGGAGTTGTATCACGGCCTAAAGAAGAAAGGCTACAATATTGGCCTCTCGACGGTGTACCTGAACCTTCAGGTGCTGCGCGATTCGGGTCTTTTGTGGGAGTTCAAAGACCAGAAAGGTAACACCCGCTACGATGGCTTCAACGAGCGGCATCACCATCTTTTCTGCCTGCAATGCGGCAATATTGAAGATGTGCTGGTCAAAGATTTGTCAGAGTTCGATCCCGAGCCGATCAAAAAAGCGGTAGAAGCCAAAAATGGCTGGTTTGTGGAAGAAGCCCGCCTGGAGCTGCGCGGCGTCTGCCCAGAGTGCCAGTAATGTGAAGTGCGAAACCGACGCCGTTATTACTTTTGAAGCATCCGTTCTTATCAAGCAGCGCCGGTTTCAGTGGAGCAACCTGGGGTGGCTAACGCCACCCCAAACCATTTGGTTAACTCGTGCCCTAAAGCAACCTCTTCTATATCGCACTCTTCACAGACGTGGCCTCCCATCCGGGAGGCCACTGTGCT
>JBBIUP010000072.1:0-13268 GCA_037440185.1 Meiothermus sp.
TCCCCAAACTCTACCGCACTTTCCATGACCTATGGTTTCCTATTCCCCGGCCCCGCAGGCCGCTTGACGAATGCTTATAGGGCTTGCTACCCTCGAGACAACCATGCGACGCCGCACCCCCCGCAGCTACAAGTGGCATCACCAGCGCTGGTGGTGTGGCTCGGCTCGAGCGTCGTGTGGCCAGTTTCCCCTTTCCTGAAGCCCGGTGCTGGAGCCTGCTCTCGAGGGTTTGACCTCGAGGTTTTTTGTTTGGCAAACAGCCGGCGGCAAACATCAAGCCTTAGCGGCTAAGTGGTTTGGTAGGTTAAAGATGGATGTGCGGTGAAGTCCCCGAAATCAAGTGCTCAAAGCAACCTCCCAGATATTCGAGGGGCTCAATCCATCCCAGAAATTAAGTTGCCAGAGCACTAAGCCCTGAATCCAAATAAGGAGTCCCATGAACTTACCTCAATACCCTTTACCCGATCCCAGAGGCCGCTACGGCGACTTTGGGGGACGCTACGTGCCCGAAACCCTGATTCCAGCTCTGGAAGAACTTACCCAAGCCTACCAGCACTATAAAGACGACCCGGACTTTCTGGCCGAATACGAGTATTACCTCCACCAGTATGTGGGCCGTCCCAGCCCACTCTACCTGGCCGAGAACCTGACCCGGCATCTGGGCGGGGCCAGGATCTACCTCAAGCGCGAAGACCTGAACCATACCGGGGCGCACAAGATCAACAACACCCTGGGCCAGGCTCTCCTCTGTAAACGCATGGGCAAGAAACGGGTTATTGCCGAGACTGGCGCCGGTCAGCACGGGGTTTCGGTGGCTACCGTGGCGGCTCTGATGGGGCTGGAGTGTGTGGTCTATCAGGGGGCCGAGGATGTGCGCCGCCAGGCGCTGAACGTCTTCCGCATGAAGCTGCTGGGTGCAGAGGTTCGGGCTGTCGAGAGCGGCACCCGCACCCTGAAGGATGCCACCAACGAGGCCATTCGCGACTGGGTCACCAACGTGCGCGATAGCTTTTACATCATCGGCTCGGTGGTGGGGCCGCATCCCTATCCAGCGATGGCCCGCGACTTCCAGGCCATTGTGGGTGAAGAGGTGAAGCGGCAGTTGCTCGAGAAAGAGGGACGCCAAACCCCCGATGTGGTGCTGGCTTGTGTGGGAGGAGGTTCCAACGCGATTGGAGTGTTTGCTCCGTTTGCGTACTTGGATAACCGCCCTCGGCTGATCGGGGTCGAAGCAGCAGGTCGCGGTAAAGCTTCGGGCCTGCACAGCTTGAGCATTGGCGCGGGTCGAAAGGGGGTATTGCATGGCTCGAAGATGTTCTTGCTCTACGATGACGATGGCCAGATTCTGCCGGCTCACTCGGTCTCGGCGGGCCTCGATTATCCTGGCGTGGGACCGGAGCATAGCTACTACGCCGAGCAGGGCATCGCCGAGTATGTGGGCATTGACGACGACGAGGCCCTCGAGGGTTTTGGTCTGCTGTGCCGCCTGGAAGGGATTATCCCTGCTTTGGAAACCGCCCACGCCATCGCCTATGCGGCCAAGCTGGCCCCCGAGATGGAGCCTGAACAAATCATTGTCATTAACCTCTCGGGCCGGGGCGATAAAGATGTGGTGGAGGTAATGCGGGTGCTGGAGGAAAAGCGGAAGGTGGTCGCAGATGGTTGAGTTGAAAAGGTTCGGTAAAAAGGCTTGCCCGGAAGGGAGCCGGAGGGTGAAAAGCGGGGGCACAGAAGAGGTTGTGGCAGTTATTTATAGACACTCGCTCTTTTCAACCGTTGGCCTTTGCCTGGATGGAGGTCGTAGATGACTACTAGAGAAGCTTTCACCAGAGCGCGTTCAGAGGGTCGTGCAGCCCTGATACCTTATGTGATGGCGGGCTATCCAAGCCGTGGAGATGATCTGGAAACCGTCAAGCAAGTACTGCCCTTCGCGGATTTATTGGAGGTGGGCCTGCCATACTCCGATCCCCTGGGCGATGGCCCGGTGATTCAGCGGGCCTCTGAACAAGCCCTGCGGCAGGGAATTCATATTGCCGATGTGGCTCAATTCATACGAGAAATCCGGGCCCTCACCGACAAGCCAATCTTCCTGATGACCTACATTAATCCAGTCATTGCCATGGGCTCGGAGGCATTTTTCGAGATGTTCAGGGCTGCTGGAGCCAATGGGCTGATCTTGCCAGACCTGCCGCCCGACGAAGACTCCGGGCTCGTAGCCCTGGCCCATTCGGTTGGTTTGGAAACCTCTTTTTTGCTGGCGCCCACCTCGACGGAGGCCCGTATCCAGATCGTTGCACCCCACTGCACCGGATTTGTCTACACCGTCTCGGTAGCTGGGGTCACCGGAGCGCGGGATCGGCTCCCCGATGGCCTGCCTGAACTGGTACAGCGTATCCGGAAGCACACCGATTCACCTGTTGCCATCGGCTTCGGGATTTCCAACCGCGCTACCGCTGCGCAGGCCGCCCAGGCTGCCGACGGAGCCGTAATTGCCAGTGCCTTAATTCGGGCTTACGAAGAGGGGAGGGCGCTGGAGTTGGTGCTGGAAGATGTCCAAGCGGGCCTTCATGGGGTAGTGAGCCGTGCGCTATAGGCCAGCCAATCCGCTAGAATCAGGCCGATGAAGCGTATTGTGCAGGCAGAGTGTCTGAGTTATATTTCAAACTTACCCGATGCGTCTTTCCCCCTGATCTACCTTGATCCTCCCTTCAATACCCGCAAAACCCAGCAGCGGCAGCGCATCCGAGCAATTGCCGACGACAAAGCAAAGCGCAAAGGTTTTGGTGGCAAACGCTACCGTACCGAGGGATTGGAAGCCCCGGTCTATGCAGACCGATTTGATGATTTTGAAGCCTTCCTGGTTCCCCGTTTGAAGCAAGCTTACCGATTGCTCACGGCCACCGGTTCGTTGTTTGTGCACCTCGACTCCCGTGAGGTGCACTACATTAAGGTCGCGCTGGATGCAATTTTCGGGCGCGAAAATTGCATCAACGAGATTATCTGGGCCTATGACTATGGTGGGCGCTCCAAAAACCGATGGCCTGCCAAGCACGATACGCTGCTCTGGTACGCCAAAAAGGCCAAAAAATATACTTTCAACTATGAAGCTATAGATCGCATCCCCTACCTGACGCCCAAGATGGTGGGGCCAGAAAAAGCTGCCAGGGGCAAAACCCCCACCGATGTTTGGTGGATGACCATCGTACCTACTTCTTCCAGGGAAAAAACCGGCTATCCGACGCAAAAGCCCCTCAAGTTGTTGGAGCGCATCGTGCGGGTTCACTCCAATCCCGGTGACGTTGTACTCGACTTTTTTGCCGGTTCTGGAACCACCGGAGAAGCAGCAGCCAAACACAGCAGAGGTTTTGTACTGGTGGATCAAAGCCCCGATGCGATTGCAATCATGCAGCGTAGACTTGCCCCCTACAAACCTGGAATAATCATTCTCGATGCGCCCCATCGTTTATCACAAGCTCGGTAGTTTCGACCTTTGGTTCCTGAGTGACGGCGAGCTTTGGCTGGATGGTGGCTCGATGTTCGGAATCGTACCCAAGAATCTATGGGCGAAGCTCGCAACCCCCGACGAACAGAACCGAATACGTTTGGGGTTGAATCCTTTACTCATTGGTGCCAATGAGCGCTTGGTGTTGATCGAGACCGGCATTGACCGCAAACCCGGCGAAAAGTTTCGACGGTTGTATGGCCTGGACGAGCAAAATCCTATCCTGGGGCAATTGCAACTTTTGGGAATTGCGCCCGACGATATTGCACTGGTGATCAATACCCACCTGCACTTCGACCATGCCGGACTCAATACCCGTCTGATGGGAGGCAAGCTGGTGCCTACCTTTCCCAATGCCCGCCATATCGTGCAGAAGCAGGAGTTGGAAGATGCGCTCCACCCCCATGAGCGCAGCCGGGCCAGTTACCTGAGCGATAACATCGAACCCATCCTTCCACAGTGTGAACTGGTGGAAGGCGAGGTGGAAATCATGCCAGGGCTGTGGGTGGTGCCGGTGCCGGGCCACACCCAGGGTATGCAGGCGGTGGAGCTCAACTCTGAAGGTCAGCGCTTGGCCTACACTGCCGACCTGATCCCCACCATGATGCAAACCCCGCTGCCTTACATCATGGCGTTTGACCTCTACCCAATGACCACCCTGGAAACCCGCAAAAAGATGTACGAACGCTGGATCGAAGGCGACTATCTTTTAGGCTTCACCCACGAGCCGGGGCATCCGCTGGGACGATTGATTCGCAACGAGAAGGGCTATCGGGCTGAACCAGTGCATTGATCGGAAGAGTCTTCGTTTCGTCCTTAAGCTGAGGATGCCTTCTCGAGCCTCCGTTCCACCAGGGTCAGGATGCTATATAACGCTACAGTCTTGCCCTCTTGGTTGGTAATCTGCACATCCCACTCCACCACGCCGGTGGGCCGCTCGCCGGGCTTGGGGTCTTTGGCTGCTTTCGACTTTACCGTCAAGCGCGCCTGAATGGTATCGCCGATGCCTACTGGCTCAACAAACCGGAGGTTTTCCAGACCATAGTTGGCCAGCACCGGCCCTGGAGCCGGGCTCACGAACAGGCCAGCCGCTGCCGAAATCAGGAAGTAGCCGTGGGCCACCCGCTTGCCAAAAATCGAATTCCTGGCTCCAATTTCATCCACGTGGGCGTAGAAGTAGTCGCCTGTGAGGTTGGCAAAGTTCACGATATCGGCCTCGGTGACGGTGCGGCGGTGGGTAAGCAGGCTTTCGCCAATGGACAGGTCTTCAAAGAATTTGCGGAAGGGATGAACTACCTCTTCGCGTACCTCGGCCCCGCGCACGTACTCGTTGCAGAGCGCCATCAGGGTGGTGGGGTCGGCCTGTACCGCGCAGCGCTGCATGTAGTGCTTGATGCCGCGCACCCCTCCCATCTCCTCGCCGGCTCCGGCCCGTCCCGGCCCACCGTGAATGAGTTGCGGCAGCGGAGAGCCATGTCCGGTGGACTCCCTGGCGTTCACGCGGTTGAGGATCAGCATCCGACCGTGGTGGGTAGCGCAGCCGAAGAACAGGGCCCTGGCCTCGGCCCGATCCCGTGTGACAATCGAGCCAACCAGGCTGCCCTTCCCCCGCCGTGCGAGCGCGATAGCTTCGTCTAGGGTGTTGTATGGCATCAGTGTAGCCACCGGGCCAAAAGGTTCCAGGTCGTGCGCGCCTGAGTCCCAGGGTCTGTCGCTATACAGAAGAGTCGGCGCCATAAAGCCGCCTTTTTCCCAGTCGCCACCCAACAGGTCGCTGCGGCCCTGGTAGACCAGTTCACAGCTGTCTCGCAGTTTCGCTACCACTGCGGCTACATCGTCGCGCTGGCTTGCCCCCACCAGTGGCCCCATGCGTACTTCCTCGCGGCTGGGATCGCCCAGCACTACCCTGGAAAGGCGGGTGTTGAGTGCTTGTGCAACTGCCTCAACCTTGTCTCTGGGTACCATCACCCGGCGAATCGCGGTGCATTTTTGCCCCGCCTTTACAGTCATCTCGCTGGCAACTTCGTTGATGAATAGCTCGAACTCCTCGTCGCCCGGCTCCACGCTGTGCCCCAGGATCGAGCAGTTGAGGCTGTCGGCCTCCATGTTGAAGGGCACCGAGTGCGCGATCAGGTTGGGGTGAACTTTGAGCTTGCGCCCAGTGCTGGCGGAGCCGGTGAAAGTGACACTGTCCTGCTCGTTCAGATGATCCAATAGGTCGCCGGTACTGCCGCAAACCAGTTGAATGGCCCCTTCCGGCAGAATCCCCGACTCGACGATGGAGTGGAACACCGCTTGGGTCAGGTAGGCGGTCTGGGTGGCTGGCTTGACGATGGCGGGAACGCCTGCAATCAGTCCTGGGGCTAGTTTTTCCATCATGCCCCAGACTGGAAAGTTGAAGGCGTTGATGTGCACCGCCACCCCTTCCTTGGGCACCAGGATATGCCGCCCCAGAAAGGTGCCCTGTTTGGAGAGCATCTGGGGGTCGTCTTCGACCAAGAAACGCTCGTTGGGCAACTCGCGCCGGGCCTGCGAGGAATAGCTGAAGAAGGTGCCGATGCCGCCGTCAATGTCCACCCAGGCATCGCGGCGGGTGGTGCCGGTTTTGAAGGAGAGCTGGTAGAAATCCTCCTTGCGTTCGGTGAGGTATTGGGCCAAGGCCCGTAGCATGGTGGCCCGCTCGTGGAAAGTGTAGCGCTGTAGACTGGGGCTGCCGACCCGGCGTGCGTGTTCGACCATAGCCGCGAAATCCAGCCCTTTACTGCTCACCAGTGCCACTGGCTGTCCATACACTGCGTCGGCTACCAGGGTTCCATCATCCGAGCCCTGATGCCAGGCTCCGACCGCATAACTGCTGAGTTTCATGGCGGTTATTCTAACAAACGCTTGTTTGGACAGATAGAGAAGAGCACACAGCGAACAGTCGCTCAGTTGGCTATGTGTTGCTTGTGTCAGTGCGTCAGTACCCTGCGAACTGCGTCCAAGACCCGCTTGGCATCGGGGCGGTAGAAGTTTTCCACAGCGCTAAAGGGCGGATAGGGCGCGTCCCACCCAGCGACCCGAACAATGGGGGCTTGCAGGTAGTCGAGGGCTTCCTCGGCGATGCGGGCGGCAATTTCTGCGCCAAAACCACCCGTGCGCATGGCCTCGTAGACCACCACGGCCCGACCGGTTTTTCGTACCGACTCGAGGAGGGTCGGGGTGTCCAGAGGCACCAGGGTCTCGATATCCACAACCTCCAACTCCACGCTCTCTCGTGCCGCTACCTCTGCGGCTTTCTGGCAGACCTCCACCATTCCACCGTAACACAACAGGCTGGCTGCGGTGCCTTCCCGCACCACACGGGCTTGGCCGATGGGCAGGGTGTAGTAGCCCTCGGGTACTTCGCCCCTAACTCCCCGGTAGAGCTTGATCGCCTCTAAAAAAAACACCGGATCGGGGTCTTCGATCGCACGGAGCAGCAGTCCCTTGGCCCGCTCGGGCGAGGAAGGAATCACCACCTTGACCCCTGGTACATGCGAGAGAATGGCTTCCGGGCTGTCGGCGTGCTGCTCGGGGGTCTTGACGCCACCGCCGTATGGTGCGCGAATGACCATCGGAACGGTAAAGCGCCCCCTGGTGCGGTGGCGCATCCGGCCCACATGCGAGAGGATTTGATCCAGGGCCGGATACAAAAACCCGGCAAACTGAATCTCGGCCACAGGACGCAACCCGGCCATCGCCAACCCAATGCCAAACCCCACGATGCCCGACTCGGCCAGGGGCGTGTCAAAGACCCGCTTCTCGCCATATTTTTGCATCAAGCCATCCGAGGCCCGGAACACCCCACCCATCGTGCCCACGTCCTCACCGAAAAGCACTACCCGTTCGTCTTTGGCCAGGGCCAGATCCAGCGCTTCGTTGATGGCCTGTACGTTGTTGAGAACGCGGGTTTCGCGCTCGGCGATCATGGCTCACCTCGCAGGTAGTTCCAGGCGGCTTGCTGGTCGGGGTGCATCTCGGCGTAGACTTGCTCCACAATTTCCCAGGGCTTGGGCTCGGGGGCCTGGTCGGCTTCCTCCACCGCGGCCAGAAATTCACCCTCGAGTTCCTCAGTCAGCTCGGTATCCTTCGCTTCGTTCCACAGCCCTAGATGCTCCAGGCAGCCTTTCATCCGCGCAATTGGGTCGCGGCCCAGCCAGCGTTCGGTTTCTTCCTCGGTGCGGTAGCGTCCTGGGTCGTCGGAGGAGGTATGCGGGGCCACACGGTACGTCACCGCCTCGATAAGCGTGGAACCTTCGCCATGGCGGGCGCGCTCGGCAGCCTCCTTGGCTACGCTCCACACCGCCACCAGATCGTTGCCATCCACCACCACCCCCGGAATTCCATATCCTTGCGCCTTGAGGGCAATGCGCTGCACCTTCATTTGCTTTTTGGTGGGTACGCTGATGGCCCAGCCGTTGTTCTGCACCACAATCAGTAAGGGTGCATCGAAGACCGAGGCAAAGTTCAGCCCTTCGTGGAAATCCCCTTCAGAAGTGCCACCATCTCCGATAAAAGCTGCCACCACGGCGTCGCTGCCCTTGAGGCGTTCGGCATAGGCCAGCCCAGCCGCCTGAGGAATTTGGGTGGCAATAGGAATGTAGAACTGAATCATGTTCACATTGTTGGGGATGCGCCACCCGGCGGGGTCGGCCCGCCAGCTCAAGATAAGCTTGGAAAGTGGCATGCCGAAGGTGATGGCCGCCGCTGTCTCGCGGTAGCTGGGGCAGAGCCAGTCTTTGCTGGCCTCCAAGCACAACGTCACCCCCACCTGGGCTGCTTCCTGCCCGCGAAAAGGCGGGTACACCCCCAGCCGGCCCTGCCGCTGCAATACCAGGGCCCGTTGGTCGAAGTGCCTTGCTCGGCGCAAGGCCCGGTAACCCCTAAGCAATTCCTCGTTGTTTAGGGGGATTTCCCGCAACGGTTTGCCAGTATCGTCGAGGTATTGAACAGTATCCACGCTGCTAAGTTTAGCCGAACAAGGGTTAGCTGCATGGGTTTGGTTTGCGTTTTCTCGAAGCTATTCACGAGCCTAACATCGTGAAATAATGCACGAAACAGCTCTGCGATAGAGTATGAAAACCAAAACTCTAATGAAATTGGGGAATTTGCGCTGGAGAAGCTTGTTTCGGAGTCTTCCCGGCAGTCAGATTATTTATTGCCAGACCACTCAGCGTGGCAAACGCTTCAAGTAGGCTTGCAGGTGCTCTAAGGCCTGTTCGATTTCGCTGGCGGTTTTACAGAAGGCAAAGCGGAATAGCCCATCTGGGGCAGGATTGTGCAAATAAAACGCCGACCCAGGGATGATGGCCACTTTGCCCTCTTGCACCAGGGTTTCGGCTTCCAGATCGGGTAAAATTGCGGTCAAGAAGTAGGTTCCGGCAGGTGAGAAGGTTTTTAGACCGAGGGATTGGAGCCCTTGTTCCAACAAATCCTTGCGCTTGCCGTAGCTTTCGCGCAGGTGCTGGTAAAACCCTTCCTTGCGGGCGATGGGCAGGGCCTCTGCCACGGCAGCTTGCAGCGGGGCCGCCGAGCAAAAACTGCTCCACTGGCGCATGCCTGCCACCTGCGGCGCCAGGCCAGGCGGTGTGATAATCCAGCCGATGCGCCAGCCAGTGGCTTCCAGGCGCTTGCCTGCCGAGCCCACCGTAAAGACCCGTTCGGGTGCTAGTTCACGTAGCTTGACGGGTGGAGTGGCGAAGTATAGTTCGTCGTAAACCTCGTCGCTGATAATCCAGAGGTCGTGCTTACGGGCCAAGGCCACGATTTGTTCAGCCTCGGTGCGGGAAAAGATCGAGCCAGTGGGGTTGTAGGGACTGGTGAGTAGCAGGGCCTGGGTTCTTACACTGATGGCGCGCTCGAGCGCCGGTAAATCTACCTCCCAGCGGTCGGCAAGACGCATCGGCACCATCACAGGTTCTGCGTCTGCAATGCGGGTCTGAGGTATATACACGTCAAAATAAGGCTCAAACATGACGACTTCATCGCCGGGGCCGTAGAGCGATTCGGCCAGCGCATGCAATGCCTCGGTGCCCCCAGCCGTCACCACCACGTTCTCCGGGGCTACGCCCAGGTCTTCTGCAATGGCCTCGCGCAGTTTGGCCAGGCCAATCGGTGGGGTGTACTGGTCTACGGTTCCAATAGCCCGCCTGGCGGCCTCGAGCAAAAAACCCGGTGGAGGGTTGGACGGAAAGCCCTGCCCTAGATTAATGGCCCCATGTTGCGCGGCCAGGCGGCTCATGCGGGAGAAGACACTTTCTTTGGAAAGCTGGGTGCGGGGGTGGAGGGTTGCCATGATTGCAAAGAGAGTCTACCGCAGGATTGACGAATTGCATCCGAACCTCGAGGTGTAAGACCGAAACAAGTTGTCGAGGGAAAAAACCATTGTTCTACGCCTTTTTTGTCAGTGTAACCAGCTTGATATACATTGGGGTACTGCGCCTTGGAATATGCAACTTGAAAGATGGGCCTCCAGGGTTTGACAAACTTTCTATGGCGCAGTTTGGAGCGAGATCCACTTGCTGTTCAACCAGAACCGATCCGCCTCCAGTCTGCCAATACAAACCAGCATTAGCGCACACGCCGGCAACCTTGCGCCAGCATCTTCCCGGTACGCTCGCTCATCAAAAAGGCTTCCTCGGTACTTCCCGACCCCTTGATCCACCAGGAGGCCCGACCATCGGAATACTTCACCCCAGAGGCTGCTACCACTTGAAACAGCGGCCCATAGGTCTGGTTGTTGAACACCACCCCCACTCGGTCGAACTGGTTCTGGTAGACCGCCCGTATCTGAGCACCCCCAGTGCAGCGATAGGTTCGCTGCACCACATCGGCCGTCTGGGCCAGGGCATTAAGCGAAAAAAGCAACACCAACATCGTCCAAGCACGCATAGTTTCTCCTGGTCAGGCCGTGAGCAGTTTCAAGTAGTCCTCGAGCTTCAGGCTGGCGCCCCCTACCAACCCACCATCAATGTTGGGCTGGGCAAAGAGTGCAGCAGCGTTGTCGGGCTTGACCGAGCCGCCGTAGAGTATGCGCATCTCGTCGGCAAAGCCCGCGCCGTAGCGTGCCATTAGCCAGCCGCGAATTGCGCGGTGCATGGCTTCGGCATCCTCGGGGGTAGCTGTCTTGCCGGTACCAATGGCCCAAACGGGCTCATAGGCAATGACCAGTTGTGCTGCCGAAGAGGGATTTACACCCTCTAGACTTCCTTCTAGCTGCCTTAAGGTGTGTTCAACATGGCTGCCCGCTTTGCGGATTTCGAGTGGCTCGCCCACACACAGAATGGGTATGATGCCTTGCTCCATCAGACGTCTGGCTTTTTCGGCCACCAATGTGTCAGATTCGGCGTGGTAGCCGCGCCGCTCGGAGTGCCCTACAACGGTGTACTTGCAGGCCAGATCGGCCAACATCTTGGCAGAAACTTCGCCGGTGTAGGCTCCTTCCAAGTGCGCGGAGACATCCTGGGCTCCCCAGTAAACGCCGTTGCCCTCGAGGATTTCGGAGGCATAGGGCAAGTGAGTAAAAGGTATCATCAGGGCGGGTTCGGCCTGGGTTTGGGGTCGTTTGTCTACCAGATCTCGAAACCACATCCCGGCCTCGGAAGGGGTTTTGTACATTTTCCAGTTGCCAGCTACGAGTCGTTTACGCATAGATGCCTCAATCATAAGGCACAAACGACCCCTCCAAATCCCTGTTTGCATCACGTTGCACCAACCAGGAAACAGGGGCCACATGGCTGTACCAGGGCCAGACGGTTTGGTTGCTGTGGCAGGCGACGCAAGCGCGAACTATACGTGACCCACTACCGGGGTATAGCAGTGGAATCAAGGAAAGTGCTTGGGTGTGACTCCGATTTATGGCCCAGCGGTTGGCAGCATCTGACGGAATTACAACCTACCGGCAGGAAAACGGTAGACTTCTATCATGATCGAAAGCCATATCGGCTCCAAGGAGCGCGAATCGTCTTCTTTCAAACAGAATAAAGATGCCTGGGTACGACTCATTGCTGACTTCCGCGATTCGCTGGTTAAGATACGGCAAGGTGGGGGCCAGAAGGCTGCCGAGCGCCAACATGCCAGGGGACGGCTCACGGCTCGGGAGCGAATCGCAAACCTGGTTGACCCGGATACCCTTCTCGAGGAAATCCTGGGATATGCGGGCTGGCAGATGTATACCGACTGGGGCGGGGCTCCAGGCGGGGGTGTGGTCACGGCTATTGGCAAAATCGCTGGACGGGACTGGATGATCATCGCCAATGATGCGACCGTCAAGGCAGGCGCTTTTTTTCCCATCACTGCCAAAAAGGTCATTCGAGCCCAGACCATTGCCATCGAAAACCACATTCCCACGGTGTATCTGGTGGATTCGGCGGGGGTATTTTTACCCTTGCAGGACGAGGTTTTTCCCGACCAAGATGACTTTGGGCGAATTTTTTACCTGAATGCGCGCATGAGTGGGATGGGTATTCCACAAATTTCGGCCATTATGGGCAACTGTGTCGCGGGGGGGGCCTATCTGCCGCTCATGACCGATGCGCTTATCATGACCGAAGGCTCGGGGTTGTATCTGGCTGGGCCAGCCCTGGTCAAGGCGGCCATCGGGCAAGAAGTAGGTTCGGATGAGCTGGGTGGTGCACGCATGCACGCTGAAATCTCCGGCACGGTGGATTTCTACGAGCCCGATGATGCCTCGGCCATTACCCGCATCCGTGCCCTGGCTTCGCTGTATGCCCAACCCGCGATCGCACCGTGGGCAGCACAGCGCCGCACCGAGATAGAGCCTTTTCACCCCCCCGAAGACCTGTATGGCCTGGTCTCGCCCGATGGTTCACGTCCCTACGATGTGAGCGAAGTGATTGCTCGCCTGGTAGACGGCTCGGAATTCCATCCATTCAAGGCCAACTATGGCCAGACGCTGGTGTGTGGCTATGCCCGGCTGGGGGGGTTTCCGGTAGGGATTGTGGCCAACCAACGCCTGGTTATCAAAAAACCCGGCAAGATCGAGGTGGGGGGGGTTATTTATGCCGAGGCCGCCGACAAGGCCGCACGGTTCATCCTGGAAGTCAACCAGCGGTACATCCCCCTGCTGTTCTTGATGGACGTGACCGGCTTTATGGTGGGCAAGGAATCCGAGCAGCAGGGCATTATTCGGCGCGGGGCCAAGCTGGTCAACGCGGTTTCCAACTCGGTGGTGCCCAAGATTACCCTCATCACCGGCGGTTCGTTTGGCGCGGGCAACTACGCCATGGCGGGCAAGGCCTATGGCCCGCGCTTTATCTATGCTTGGCCCTCGGCCAAATATGCTGTGATGAGCGGCAATGCTGCCGCCAAAACCCTGATGGAGATTGAGCTTGCCAAGCTCGAGCGCGAAGGGCGTAAGCCCAGTGAAGAAGACCTGGTAGAACTCTACGAACGCATCAAGGATCGCTACGAAGAAACCCTCGACCCGCGCTATGCGGCAGCACGGTTATGGATAGATGAAGTGATTTTCCCTCATGAGACCCGCGAACGCCTGATCCGTAGCCTCGAGGCCTGCGCCCTGAACCCCCATCGTGAGCAGATGCGCGTAGGGGTCTTTCAGGTTTAAGTGTCTCCACGGTATGTTGGTCACTGTAACCAGCTAGACATGCACCGGGGTACTGCGCCTTGGAAGATGCAACATGAAAGATGGATCTACTGGGTTTGACAAACTTATCGCGGTTCCCTCTATTTTTGCCGCTGACGAAAACGAGAAGAGACCAGCAGA
>JBBIUP010000073.1:0-13252 GCA_037440185.1 Meiothermus sp.
CGCGCCTACGGTTGACCCAGCCCTCCAGCACCACCGATTGCCCAGCATGTTGTTCGCGCAAAGTGCCGCAATAGAGTGTACGACGCATACGTTCTAGCATACCTTTTTGTGAAAACTTCTCAAATCACCCTCAAATACCTGCAAGGAATGATTTCACAAGCGTTTTATCGTGAAATAATACACAAGACGAACCTGACCCAATCAGATGCATCAGGATAGGGTCACAAAACCCAATGCCTTACGGCCCTTCAAAAAGACTGTGCAGTTGTAGGGGCTGAAGCTCCTTCTGCTCGCCGCTTTCCAGGTGTTTGAGGGTGATGACCCCCCTGGCCCGCTCGGCCTCACCCAAAAAGCCCACATACCGGGCTCCCTTCTTGAGCGCGTCCTCGAGGGCCTTGCGGGGACTTTTGGGGGTGTGGCCCAACTCGACGAATATCTTTGGGCGCAGTTGTTCGGCCAGGGCCAGGGCCTCGATCTTGGCGGCCTCGTCCAGAGGTGCCAGGTAGAGCGTAGGGGAGGGGTCGGGGGGTATGACGACGCCTTCTTCCTCCAGCGCAATGGCCACCCGTTCGATCCCGATCCCGAAGCCCACACCAGGAACCGGGGGGCCCCCCAGCATCTCGGAAAGGCCGTCGTAGCGCCCCCCACCGCCCAGCGCGGACTTGGCCCCAATCCTGGCATGGTGGACTTCCCAGGCCGTGCGCACGTAGTAGTCCAGGCCGCGCACGATGCTGGGGTCTACGGTATAGGGCACGCCGAGCCGGGCCAGGTACTCGCAGACTTTCTCGTGAAAGGCGCGTGATGGCTCTCCAAGGAACTCCAGCATTGGCCTTACCTGCAAATCGGCGACGATCTGCTGATCGCCCGCGCTCTTGGAGTCGAGAATGCGCATGGGGTTGGTTTCCAAGCGAACCCTCGAGTCCTCCGACAGCTTTTCGGCATGGGGTCGAAATAGCTCCCGCAGGTACCGGTTGTAGCGCACGCGATCCTCGGGATCACCCACCGAACCCAGTTTGACCTCGAGGTCCTTCAAACCCAGGGTTTTGTAGATGCGCACCATTAAGGCGATGGCCTCGGCATCGAGCAAGGGGTCGGATAGACCCAGGGCCTCGTAGTCGACCTGGTGAAACTGCTTGTAGCGGCCTTTCTGCTGGCGTTCACCGCGAAAGATGGGCCCCCAGGTAAACAGCCGCACCGGCTGGGGCCATACCTTCATGCCGTGCTGGTTGTAGGCCCGCACAATGGCCGCGGTAGGCTCGGGGCGCAGGGCCAAGAGCCGCCCGCCCCGGTCTTCCAGCACGAACATCTCCTTTTTGACCACGATGTCGGAGGTGAGCCCGACCCCCTTCTGGAAGACCTCGAGGTACTCAAAAATGGGGGTGTGGATCCTCTGGGCCCCGGCCCCACACAGCACTTCCTCGGCAGTGGTGGTGATGTAGCGGAACACCGGTTCGCGGAAAGGGTACTCCCTGGCCTGAGCAAAGACGTCGTTGGTTCCGGGAACGGCCTTCAACATGACCCCCATTCTAAGCCGAACAAGCCCGAGGCTTGCTTGGCCACGCCTCAGCGGTTTTCACCGGCTTCGTTGGCTGGGGTTCCGTTTTTATCGGCATACATGCGCTGATCGGCCGACACCAGCAGCGCCTCGGCAGTCTGGACTTCGGCTGGGAAGCTGGCGCAGCCGATGTTGGCCGAAAGACAAAACCCCTCCAGGCAGATTTCGGAGATGGCCTCGAGGATCCGGGTGCTCACCGTTTTGGCGGCCTCTTTGGGGGTCTGGGGCAACAAAACGGCAAACTCATCGCCGCCCCAGCGGAAGACCATATCCCCTGCCCTGTGTACCCGCTTGAGTTTCTGGGCTACCGCCACCAGGGCCTGGTCGCCCGCAGCATGACCGAGGCGGTCGTTGATGGGCTTGAAGTTTTTGAGGTCCAACACCAGCAGCGTGAGGGGCTGCTGATAACGAACCGCTCGCTCAAACTCCTCCTTCAGGCGCAGGTCGAAGGCCCGGCGGTTGTAAAGGCCGGTGAGGCTATCGGTGAGGGCGGCTTTCTCCAGGGCTTTGCGGTTCTGCAGTTCGTGTAGCAGGGTAGCGATGGGGGTGGAGAAAAGCTGGACGGTGGCTATGGAGTCCTCGGCAAAAGCCTCGGTGTCGTGCAGGCTATCCAGGTTCAGGTAGGCCAGCACCTGGCCTTGGTGGCTTACCGGCAAGCAAAGGTTGGCGCTCATCTCCCCAGACGAAAGCTGGTTTCGGCTCAGAATACGCGGCTGACCTCGTGCGGCCAGGGCTTTGCCGTGGGCGTACCAGTCCAGGAACGCCGCCTCGCTCCAGTGCTGGTCACAGGCCCAGGCCGAGCCCACCGAAGCCTGGCAGATAAACTCTTCTCCGTCGCGCACCCACAGGCTGCCCGCATCGCTCCCCGGCACCAGCTCCACCGCGGCCTCGAGGATGTGCTGGTACACCTGCCGGGAAGGGTACGACCAGGCCTCGGTGAGCAGGTGGTTGATACGCTGTTGTAGCTCTTCCAGCAACGTGCGCTCCAGGGCCGAGCTTAGCAGGCGCTCCACTCCCAGCAGGATCTCCTTCTTGCTGCGCGACCAGGCCACCCGGGCCCGCGTGCCCAGCACCAGCACCACCCGGCCCTTCATGGCATCGCGGGTATGCACCGGGTAGGCCACCAGACTTTGGAAGCCCAGCTCCTTTAGCGCTGGAATGGCCTCAGGGAGGCTCGAGTACTCCTCGGTAAAGCGGGCCACACCCGACTGGTAGACCTGCCAGGCCAGCCCCTGGCCATGGGCCAGCTCTCGGGCCAGGGATGCTAGCGTGGGGCGCAGCTCCGGTGGGATGTGCCAGGCCAGCCCACGCAAGGCCCCCCGGCGGTACTGCATAATCGCCCCGGCTTCCATCTCCAACTCCGGTATCAAGTAGCGCAGGGCCACATCGGCCACTTTGTGCTTGTTGCTGGCCGAGGCCAGGCCATCGGCCACCCTGAGCAGCAAGCGGCGCAGCTCGAGGTCGTGCAGGTGCTCGAGCTGCCGGCTTACCGCCAGGGCCAGACGGGAAAACAGCTCGAGCTCGCGTTGCTGCCAGCCCTCACCGCGCAAAAACTGCAATACCGCTACCGTCTCTTCGCGCACCCGTAAGCCCACCGCCAGCTCGTAAGAGCCTGAATGGGGGCGTTTTTTACGGCCTTTTGATTCCTCCAAGATCGGGCCCGGGGCTTCCATGGCCCGGTAGACCAGGGCGCTGGGTGAAGTGACGGCGTCGTCTTCCAACAGGGTTAGCTGGCCTGCTCCGATAGGAACCCAGATGCGAAGCTGGCTGCTGCCCAGCAGTTGCGAAAGCATAGCCGGCAGTTGCCGCAGGAGCTGTTGGCGGCTGTTGAACTTGGGTACTACCTCGAGGCCCTGCAAAAAAACGTCCTGCAATTGGGCCAGTTGGCGGGCTTTTTGATGGGCCCGGCGTAGGCTGCGGCCCACCTGGTCGGCCAAGAAGGCCGAGAGCAAGAGAATACCGCCCATGACAAAATAATCCAACAGGCTCGAGCGAAAGAAGTGCAGCGCCACTACCGACCCCAGGGCCGAGGCCAGCCCCACCCCCAGCCCGTAGACGCTCGAGGTGATGGCAGTAAAAAACATCACCCAGGGAAGGGCATAGATGCCTTCTAACCGAAGCGCGTAGACCGCTCCAACCGCGGTGATGGAGAGCGCCAAAATAAGCGGGTAAGGCAGAACCATGCTTCATCCCCAAACTACAGTTTGGCCCTACTTTATCAAATACCAGGGTGCTCGAGCGGTATAACGCATTTTTCTGGACTCAGATGGCTACGTAACGCTGGCTGGTGATAAATGCACAAAAAAAATTTGTTGGGAAAATCTATCATGCCACTCATGAGGATTGCTTTTTTTGTAATGGTTTTTGTAACGGCTTGGAGCCTGGCCCTACCCCTCGACGTACCCAACGACCACTGGGCAGCGGCTGCCGTAGGGGAAGTGGTCAAACGGGGCTGGCTACAAGGGTATCCGGGGGGTGCCTTTAGGGGGGAGGTAGCCCTGGATCGCTACCAGTTGGCCACTACCTTGGCCCGGGTGCTGGCCGATAGCCCGCTGCCGGTGCGGGAAGCCGAGGTGCGCTTCAAGGACGTCAAACCCAACCACTGGGCTCTGCCCGGAATCCGCAGGATGGTAGGGGAGGGTCTGGTGCAGGGTTTTCCCGACCAAACCTACCGCGGTGCATCGGTGCTCACCCGGTATCAGCTGGCCGTGGTGCTCGACAAACTGGTGCAGAACCTGGGGGTAGTGGCTACGGCCAGAGCTCTACGCCCCGACGACCTGCCGGCAGGCCACTGGGCCGAGGCGGCGGTGCTGCGGGTGGCCGTGCTGGAAGTTTTGCCGCTGGGGTCGGATGGCCTGTTCAGGGGAAGTGAACCGGTGAATCGCTACCAGATGGCTCGAGCCTTGTGGCGCATTGGTCAGTTGGTTACCACGCCTCAGGCATCGCTCAATCCGGGGCAGCCTGCCAGGGTAACACAGCCCGGATCGCAGGGAAGCGCACTCCAAACCCAGGCCAGTAGCGCCCAGCCTCCGGCCAGTCCAGAACCCCTTGCCCGTGTGGAGGCCGTCCAGACCACGGCAGCGCCGCAAGGCGTTACCCTGGCCAGCCTGAGTGCCGTACCTTTGCCCGATCCCTGGTCCGAAGCGCAGCTCGAGGCCAGCCTGCTGCACCTGGGACAAGCCCAGAAAAATGGCCGGGTCTGGGCGACTTTCAAACACCAGGGTGTGCGGGCCATGGGCCTGCTGAGACTGGAGGAAGGTCTTGCGCTGGAAGCGTTTTATCCAATAAACGAGGCAGTGATGGTAGCCAGTGAAGGCTGGGCCTGGCTCGAGGGGGGGCAAAAACTCCTGCACCTTGACCCCAAAACCCAGAAAATGCGGGTTTTTGGCCCCATAGGTCAGACTCATGCGCGCGAAGCCCTGCCGCCCGTTTTTGCTGCCGGGGCTCATCAAGGACTGCTGGGAGGGGTGGCGCTGGATGAAAGCCGTAACTACTTAGCACTCATTAACGGGCGGCCCCTGTGCTTGCCCGACTGCGCAAAGGCTGCTACCTCGACAGTGCTGCGCCTGGTACTCCTGGGCCTCAACCCCGATGGCCTATTTGCCGAGTACGCCTATCTACTGGACGCGCCCGGTCATCGCGTAGTTGGCCTGGCCTGGCCCAAACCCAGGCTTCTATTGGTGCACGAACACACCGGTCAAACCAGCCGAATCTATGCGGTAGACCTCAACCAGGCCGACGATATCGCCTTTACCGAGTGGGATAGCCCGGAGACAGGCCTGGAACTGAAGCCTCAGGTCAAAACCCTGCCCAAAAAACTGGTGCTCGAGGTGGCCCTGGAGAATCCAAGTGGATTGGCGGTGGTAGGCCCTACCGAGGCCGTCACAGCCCAGGGCAGGTTGCTGCGCCTGAGGCTGGAAAAGCCCCTCTGGTAAGGCCCTTAGCTGGGTATGGTGAGCCGGGTGGGGTTGGGGGCTTGCAGCGACTCCTCCCGCTCTGCCCGGCGTACTACTTCCTCGCTACCCAGCATCTTCACGAGCTGCTCCCTGCTCACGAACCGGCCCGCGCACATGTACACCAGTCCTCGCCGCTGGTGGGTGACCACAAAAGGCACGCCGTTCTGGTAGCGCACCAGCGTGTTGTGCCGTCGCGCCTGGCGCGACATCCGAGCCAGGGCGCGTACGCCCTGATCTACCTTGCGGTTTTGTGCTTGTGGATACCAGCTCGAGAACAGAATCAGGAAGATCAGACCGGCCATCACCAGGGCAGTCGCGAAGTTGGTCTCCATATACACCAGAGTATAGAAAGCCGATCTTCGAACGCCGGTGTTAACTCAAAGCAAGTTAAATTTCAGATGAAATAAAATGCGTGCTTATATCCCTAAGTACGCATTTGATATACTTTGCCCATGCTGGTACCCCTTGCCAACTGGCACAATCCTGCCAAGCGCCGCCTCGAGGCTGTCCGGGCCATCCACGAGCGCGATGAGACTGGCTTGCTCGAGTTACTCCAGGCCTATCTGGTGTTGAAAGGCCGCAAACGAGCCACGCTGAGCCTGCGAACCCTCGAGAACTACCGTTTGGCTGTGCGGGATTTTTTGGCCTGGGCCTGGTCGGAGTCGCACTCGCTCGATATCCTCAAAACCAGTGCCGATGACCTCGATCGCTACATTGCCCATTTACAACTCGAGGGTGGAAGTCTCGAGGGCTCCGATGGGTTCAAACTCAAACCAGGCTCTATAGCCACCTACATTGCTGGCGTACGGGCCTTTTATCGGGCGCTCGAGTGGGCGGGTGCAGCCCAATTGCCAGCGGTGCGCTCCCCCCACGACCCCACACCGCCGGAAGAACGCCGCCCGGCCTTACCCGACAGCCTATACAGAAGACTCTTACAGCACCTGTCCGGCCTCGAGCCCCAGAACCACCGCGACCGCCTGGCGGTTCGGCTGATGGGCGAGGCGGGGCTGCGCATTAGTGAAGTAATTAACTTGTTGGTGGAGGATGTGAGCCCGCCCGAACGCCTGTTGCTGGTGCGGGCCGGCAAAGGCGGTAAGCAGCGCACAGTTCCCCTTTCTGCGCCCCTGGTGCAAGAAATCCAGGACTGGCTTCGCTTGCGCTTAGCCCATGCAGCGCCTGGAGAGCCATCGCTACTGATCAACCTGGGAGGCCGCAAAGCCAGTGGCCGGGCCATGACCGACAAGTCACTGCGCAAGATACTCAACCAGCACTACCGTGCCCTGGGCTTCCCCGAGCGCTACTATGGGGCCCACATGCTGCGCCACACCGCCGGAACCCGCTTTTACAAAAAAAGCCGCGACCTGCACGCGACCGCCCGGCTGCTGGGCCACACCAATGTGAACACCAGCGCCATCTACGCCAAGATGGATCTGGAAGGGTTATTTGAGGTGGTGGATAAACCAGACGAGTGACGACTCCTCGGCCTCTAGTCCGAGTGAGCAAGTCGGTAACGCCTGTGCGCAGCTCGCTCAGAAAGCCATTGGCTGGAGACTGAGAGCGGTTCCCACGAATACCCATCGCAGTTCCCGCAAACACTCCGCCGGAGGGCGGAGTGTTCTGTCCCTCACGGCAAAAACCGCTGTATGGGACATTCGCGGGAACTGCGACAGTACAACGGTTTGGGTTGTACTGGGTACATCATGCTGCATGGTGTGCAGCGTGATGGTGGGAACCGCGATCAGGCCAGGGCCTCATCGCGTTTGATGCTGAAAACCCGGCTGATACCCCGATCGGTGGTCACGCCATATAGAGCGTCACAGGCCTCCATGGTGCGCTTCTGGTGGGTCACCAGAATGAACTGGGTCTGGCCCTTGAAGTGCTGAAGAAAACGGCAAAAGCGCTGGATATTGGCCTCGTCCAAAGGTGCGTCTACCTCGTCCAGAATGGCAATCGGCAACCCTCCGCCCCCCTCTGCTGCACTCTGCCCCACTTCCGCGAGGGCAAACAGAAAGGCCAGAGCGCCCATGGTGCGCTCGCCCATCGAGAGCAGGTTGAGGTGAACGGTGCGCTTGCCGGCAGGCTTGAGCACTAGATCGAGGCCGTGGTGGGTGCGCTCGAGCTGTACCTCTGCGTCCAGCAAAGCGCTGGCATAGTGGGCAAATTTCTCCTTAAACACGCCGTAGACCTGGTGCATTCGCTCCCGGTATTCGGACTCTATCCCCTGAAGCTCGGCCTCGAGTTTTCGCACCACCTGCTCCGACTCGGTCAGCGTCACTTCCAGCTTCTGGATGTCCTCGGCCAAGAGCGCATACTCCTGCTCGGCGAGGTGGTTGATAGGGCCCAGGGCTTCCAGCGCAGCCTCGGTTTCGGAGAGGGCGCGGGCCAGGCTACGGGCCGATCCCTCCTCTACCTGGTGCACGGGCGTAGCCCGTCCCGATAGGGGATCGTCCACCTGGTGCACGGCGGCATAGCCGCTGTCCCGAAGGGGATCGTCCGGGCCGTGGGGGATTTCTTGCAGTTCGACCAGAAGGGTTTCGATGGTAGCTTCCCGGCGGGCCTGGATCAGATGGAGGGACTCGAGGTCGGACAACAGCTCGTTGGTGCGCCCAATCAGCCGGGTTTCCTCTTCCGACAAAGCGCGGGTGCGGCCTCGCGCGGTGTACAAGGCTCCTTCCAGATGGCGCAGGTTAAGGGTATTGCGGGCTTGCTCAAGGTCGGCTTTGCGCGCTTGAACTGCGGTCAGTTTTTGCCCCAGCTCGATCTGCTCACTGCGGAGGTTGTGCAGGCGGGCCTCGAGTTCTTCGATCTGCCGCCCAGCATCCTCGAAGCGCACATGGTCTTCGTAGAAGCGCTGCCACTGGGCCGCGATTTCGCGCTCTTGGGCCATTCGCGCATTCAGCGCCTCGCGCTCGTCGCGCAGGGCTTGTAGGCGCTCGGGTTGGGGAGGCTGCACCGGCGGCGGGGCCTTGGGGGCTTGGCTCTGGGTGAAGCGGGCCAGGTTTCCCTGCACCGCCTTGAGCTCGGAGGCCAGCTCGGTCTGGCGGCGCTGAAGCGATGGTAGTTCCAGCCCGGCCAGTTCGGCCCGTAGGTTTTCGGTCTGGGTGTGAAGGGTTTGGGCTTCAGCTCCCAGGCGCTCCGCGTCGGCCTGGGTCTCCTGGTAGCGGCGGCGTAACGAGAGCATCTGTCCACCCCGCTGCACCCGCCCGCCGGTGATGGCCCCGGAGGTCTCGAGGAGTTCGCCCTCGAGCGTCACCATGCGGGGGTGGCCGGGATGAGTACGCACCAGGGTGAGTGCCGCATCCAGGGTCTCCACAACCAGGGTCTGGCCCAGCAGCGTGGGCAGGGCCTCGGGGCAGGCGGGCAGTTGTACCAGATCGCGGGCTACCCCCACCACCCCTGGTTGAGCAGCCCAGTCGCGTTCACGCTCTCGATAGGCCTGGGGACGATCCCTTTCAGGACTCGCTGGTGCTCGTGCACCCAGGGGACGATCCCTTTCAGGACTCGCTGGTGCTCGTGCACCACGCAGAAGGCTGCGGGGTAGAAAGGTGGCCCGGCCCCCGTGCTGTTTGAGGTGCTGCACAGCGGCCTGAGCAGCCTGCTCGTTCTCGGTCAGCACCCACTGCATCCGCCCGCCCATCGCCACTTCAATGGCCAGCTCGAGCCCGGCAGGCACCTGCAACAAATCAGCCACCACCCCAATCAGACCGGGAATGCCCGACTCACGGGCTCGCTTGGGGCCTTCGGCCAGGTCGGAGCCGGAACGCAGCATGGCCTCCAGACGGTGGGCCTCGGACAGGGCAGCCCGCGCATCGCTGCTGAGCTGGCCCTGCTGCTTGACCAGATCGCCCAGCCGGGTGCGCAGTTCAGTGTCACGGGCCTGGGCAGCACCCAGGGTCTGGGCCAGACCCTGCAGCAGAGCTTCAATGCGGCGCTGGTCAGCCTCGAGTGCAGACCTTTGGGCCAGCATCTGCTCGAAGGCCAGCTTCTGGGCCTCGTAGGTAGCCTGGGCTTGTAGGTAGCGCTCGAAAGCCTGCTGCTGTGTGCGGAGCTGGTTTTCCTCGGCTTGCAGTGCGGTCTGCAACTCGCGCAAGCGGCCCTCATAGCCCTGCACGACCTCGCGGGTGGGTTCCGGTTCGCTGGGGGCAACCGGCGCGGGCATCGAGCGCAGCCGGGTCAGGCGACCCTCGCTCTCGCCCAGGTCTTGGGCCAGGCGGTGCAGCAGACCTTCCAGCGAGGTGCGCTCCTGATCGGCCAGCCGGACTTCCCCGTTCAGGGCTTCGGCTTGCCTTAGGGCCTCGCTATGGGCATTCTGGGCCGCTTCCAGGGCTTCTAAGGCCTGGTTCTTCTCGGTTTCCAGTTCGCGCATCCGAAGGCTGGTTTCACTGCGTTCTCGTTCCAGGCTTTGGGCCTTTTGCTGGGCGGCTTTGGCTTCCTGGTCGGCCTCGCGGATGCGAGCCAGCAGCACGCTGCGGCGTAGCACCAGACAACGGGCTGCCAGTGCGGTGGCTTTGCGGGCTGCCTCGGCCTGCTGGGCTTTTTCGACTACCGAGGCCTTGCGTTCGCCAAGTTCCTGGGAGCGGGTTTGCAGCTCGAGGGTGGCACTTTCCAGCCGTTCGCGGACCACCTTGCTGGCCTGGGTGACTGCGCGCAAGCCAGCGGCTTCTTCCAGGTAGGTGAGCAACACTTCTGGCCCCGCCTGCAAAATTTGCCCTACCTCTCCCTGTCCCACAATGGCATAGCCGGTGCGCGAGAGGCCGGTGCCCATCAGGGCTTGCTCCACCTGCCGCAGGGTGCTGCGCGAACCGTTGAGCCGTACATCGCTGTTGCCGTCACGCTCCTGGCGGCGGTTCAGATTAACCCGTCGGCCACTGCCCGAGAGCTCCAGCCCAACCTCGGCAAACCCCAGCGGAGCCTTGCCATCGGAGCCGTGAAACAACAGCGAAAGGGCTTCCTCGCCGCGCAATTCCCGCGCCCGGGCCCCCACCACCCAGCGCAGCGCCTCCACCAGATTGCTCTTGCCAGAGCCGTTGGGGCCGACAATTCCGTAAATACCCCGATCAAACTCGAGGCTGGTGCGATCACCAAAAGATTTGAAGCCTTGCAGAATCAATCGTTCGATTTTCATAGGTGTCTGGATACCAGAGCTGCGGATACCCCTCTCCATCACTGTCCTTGTCGCTTGAACGGATCGAGCAGCGACAGGTGCCCCAGGCTCTCGACTTCCTTGCCTTCCAGCAAGAACTTGACCTGTTGCACTTCCCTGAACTCCAGCAAGGTATTGGCAATGCCATAGATCAGGGCCATTTCCCCAGCAGTGCCATAGCCCAGCCGTCCATAGGCTGCGGGTAAGTCTACCAGAGCTGTGCTATCCCGCAAGAAAACCGTGGGGGCTGGGGTTCCGGCTGGAACCAGCGCGGCAGCACCCTGGATTTGCGGCCCCCTGACCAGTTCTTCCAGTACCCGCCCCAAGGTGTACTCGCCTTCGGCAATCTGGATGGTGCGCTCCTCAACCACCAGCCCATCCTTGGTGTCTTTGGCAAAGTGCAGCTTTACTACCCGGGGGCCCTGGTTTTCCAGGTCGGAGGGTAAGTTGAGCGACCTCGAGCCGCTATCGCCTTGCAAAGACCACAAACCCAGCCCCCCCAGCATCAAGACCGCGAGACCCAGTAGATTGGTCAAGCTCAAAACCCGCCTCATGGCCGGGCCCCTCCCGCGGGCGCTGGGGTGGTGCGGGGAGGGGCGGTTTCGGGCAGGCCCAGATAGGAGAAAATGGCCTTTGCCAGCACTTCCGCTACCTGCTCGCGGCCCTGGGAGGTGCGAAGTTGTTCAAAGCCGAGCTCGAGCAAAATCGCTGCACCACCCGCCATCGAAAGCACGTACATGGCGTCCTGGCTGGTGTTGGCCACAATCCCAGCGGAAGCAAAGCCCTCCGACACCGCTTGGGCAAACCGGGCCGCCGAGCCTGGAGCGGCCACAAAGCGCTCCAGAATAGCCCGCTGGTTGGCGGGAGTACGGGCTGACAACTCGCGCCCTTTCTCCAGCAAGCGCAGGGTCTGGACTTCGGGGTGGCTAAAGACGGTGACCCGGTTCCCCGCCGCCGCATGCAGGCTGATAAAAACCGGGGCCGAGGTAGCGTACTGTGCTCTAGCCAAAAGTGGCACTGCACGGTCGGCACTTCGGGTCAGAATTACCTCGATCCGGCGCTCCTGCAGCAACTTCTGCAACCGCTGGGTCACGCTCAATGCCAGATCCTTTTCCCGCAGGCCACTCACCACCACCCCAGTATCGGCGCCCCCATGACCGGCATCCAGCACGACCCTGGGCAGCCGGGTACGGCCACCCCGTTCAACGATGACCTGTCGGGGTAAAAACAGCAAGCGTGGGGGGTCTCCCCCCTGGGGCAGGTAGATTTCGGCCCCCCAATCCTCCTGGCTAAAACTGATGGACGAGTTGGGCGGTGTATCGGGCACCTCGCGTACCCCGATCATGGCCAGCCGGGGCGGATTGTTGGCTATAATGCGCACCTGCACGTCGCGGTCAAAGCGCAGGATGTAGCGTTCAGTCGAGCCCGCCAGAGCCCGCTGCACCTCCAGCAGCCGGGCCGGGCGCAAGGCCAGCACCGGGGCTCCATAGTCGTTGCGGTAGGAGAGCTCGAGGTTCTTGGCCAGTTCACGCACCGGAACCCAGAGGTTGCCCTGAAAGCGATAGGCATTCAGAAATCGGGCGGCGTCAGCTCCCTGGCTGCTAATGCCAAAGGCCGCCACCCGGCTTCCCAGGCTCAAATACACCTTGCCCGAGGCCTCCAGATAGCCCAGCCCCAGGGCCTCAGCAATGAGCCTTGCCGACCCAAACGCTACCGAGCCCCCGCCCGGATAGATGGCCTGACTCTCCTGAACCCCCACCAGCAAGCGGTTTTCGTACTGGGCCCAACCAAGGCCAAGCAATACCATGAGTACCATCAATATGCGGCGCATCCAGAAGTCCATCTTGGTGGAAAAGTCGGCCAGCCCTGGCCTCGTTACAGTTTTACTTGGAGCAGATTAGAATCGCAAGCCCAATCAGGGTTGAGAACCCACAAACCAGCTCTGTTTTGCTCACCAGTTCTCCAGTTCGCGCTGCACGGCGCGTTTCTTGTCGTCGGCCTTTTTCTGGTATTCGCGTTTACCTCGAGCCAAAGCCAGCAGCAACTTGGCCTTGCCGCGCTCATTGAAATAGATTTTGAGCGGCACCAGAGTCAGTCCTTTTTGCTCCACTCGAGCCTTGAGTTTGTTCAGCTCGTGCCGGTGCAACAGCAGCTTGCGTAAACGGCGGGGGTCGTGGTTGGTATAACCCCCTTTCTCATAGGGGGCAATGTACAGGTTCTCTACAAATAGTTCCCCATTCTGAAACCGGGCAAAGGTGCCCGTAAAGTCCACCTGCGCCGCCCGGAGAGACTTAACTTCGGTACCCCTGAGGGCCAGACCGGCCTCGAGGGTCTCCAAAATTTCGTAGTCGTGGCGTGCTTTGCGGTTCTCGAGTCCAGCCATAGGGCACTTCAGTCTACCAGCCATGCCTGAAGGCGCTGGTTCGGGGGTTTGTGCGGATTCGACCAAGCGGTGGGTGAGCCTGCCGAACCCCACCGACCACAGATTGACAAACTCACCCTGGCGCAGCTTAGAACCGAAGGTCGTTGAGCTTCCAGTAGGCCGGGGTGTTCTTCAGTTTGTCGTTTTTCTGAATCAGATCCCAAGCGGTTTCTCCC
>JBBIUP010000074.1:0-5673 GCA_037440185.1 Meiothermus sp.
TTCCCAGCGGCAAAAAATAAGCCTGGAACAGCACTTCTCCTTTTGGGGATTGCGGAGTTCTTTCTGAAAACCGCTCTAAGTTTTGAGCTGTTCCTCCACCCAGGCCACCACCTGCTGGGCGAGGGCCAGGGCTTCTTGATAGCTGGCTTCCTCCAATGCTGGATAACCGCCGGGGTAGCGGGTCACCACCGCATAAAAGGACAGTACATCGGCAGACTGGATTTCTGACGGTACGCCTATACCGGCTGCTACCAACTGCTGTAGCAAAAGGCCGATATCGTGGGTTTTGGGGAAGGGCAGTTGGTGCGCCAATAGCAAGGCTTTGAGGGCTTTCTCGGCAGCCTGCTGGGTGTCGAAGCAGAGGTCTTCGTAGAGAATTTCTGGAGCAAAGCGGCCGACCATTGCTCGGAGCAGGCTACTTTTGGCTCGTAGCAGCCAGGCTTGCGGATCGCTGGCGTCACCCCGCATACACAACCTTGCCTTCGCTTTGCGCTTCTGAATACAAGGGTATCCAGGTCTCCCGTGAACGCAGCAGCTTTTCGGGGGTTGTCAGAATTACGTCTACCCCAAAGCCGCGCCTTACCTGGCTGAGGCGGCGGTACAGGGCTTTGTAGTGTTCCAGGGTGATGTACGCTTCCGGCACTACTACCAGCAGGTCGTAGTCGCTGTCGGGGCGGGCCTGGCCTCGGGCCCTCGAGCCGAACAGAATAATCTGCTGGGCCGGTACGACCTCCAGGATGCGCTGTAGCACCGGCTGTAGCTCGGGGTAGTTCATGTTGTTATGCTAGCACCCTTCGGGATTTCCAGATGAATTGAATCCAGTGCGTCCCATAGTCGCAAGATAAGGGGATGGACGGTGCCGAGGTTCACTGCGTGGATTCGCTTTCCTTGCACCTTCAGCACGTCCTCCGAAACCATTTGTTCGACCACGGACTGCAGGGGACTCCACAGATCCAGCCCAGTGCGTTGCTCGAGGCTATCCACCTCCACGCCATCGCGCAGCCGCAGGCCCAGCATCAGGGCTTCTTTGGCATGTTCTAAATGGCTGATCGTTTCGATGGTAGGGTCTTCGCCTTGCAACCAGCGAGGGAGGGGAGGGTTGTTGCTGCGGAATGCGTAGACCCCCTCTACCGGCCCATCGTGAAGGGGGGACAAAGAGGGGAGTGAGAGGGCGAAGGCGGGGTCGAGGTGTCCCACCGCACTCGGCCCCAGCGCACCCCAGAAGGCCGACTTCCAGTACAGCAGATTATGGCGGCTCTCCTGGCCAGGTTTGGCGAAGTTGGAGACCTCGTAGCGAATGAAGCCTGCCTCGCCCAAAATTTCCTCGGCCTGCTCGAAGGCAGCGGCTTCCAGATCCGGGTCGAGCTGGATGTTCATAGCCTCGAATGGCGTCCCTGGCTCGATTTGCAGCGTGTAGGCCGAGACGTGGCCCACGCCCAGCGCACCGACTACCTGCAAATCGGCAGCGAAATCCTGCTCAGGCAGTCCCAAAATCAGATCCACCGAGGTTCGGAAGCCCGCTTCTAGGCTCATCTCCACGGCCCCCAGTGCCCCCTGGCGGCCATGTGCCCGGCCCAAAGTCTTCAGAACCGGGTCTTGAAAGCTCTGTACCCCGATAGAGAGGCGGTTCACGCCCAAATCTTTGAGCAGTCGCAGCCGCTCGGCGTTGAGTGTGCCGGGGTTGGCCTCCATTGTGACCTCGGACTTTGTAGAGTTCCAAAGCAGGGCTGCAAAGAGCTGTTCTAGCTCGTGATTGCGCAAAAAACTGGGGGTGCCGCCACCGAAGTATAGCGTTTCCAACGCTTTGGGAGACCGTGTGTGCAATGCCCTGGCTACCTCGGCCAGCCGCTCCAGGTACGCCCCCACCACCCCGCCGTGTCGCCGCACCACGTGGAAGTCACAGTAGGGGCAGATGGTGGGACAGAAAGGAACGTGGACGTACAGACCTTGCATTATTCGCGAGGGGGTGCGTGTAGCACATACTCGTTGTGCGAGTAACCTGCGTTGCGGAGGGTTTGGTTGAAGAAGGTTCTGGCCCTGGTCATGAGCGAAGCGTAGTCGTTGCCTCGGAAGGTGTGGCCGGCGCCCCGGTAGGTGAAGCACTGGTGTCGGACGTTGCTTTTTTGCAGGGCGGCGCAAATTTCACCCGACCAGGCGTAGGGTGTCTGGGTATCGGTGGTGCCGTGGTGAACCTGCACCTGGGCGCGAATGCGCGAGTAGAAGTTGATAGGGGAGGTTTGTACCAGCGTCTGGGCTGGGGTGTTGATCTCGCCGCAGCCGCGCTGACGGTTGGTGAATACAAAGCAAATCTGCTGCGCGTTCTTGAGGTCGTCGCCATGCATGGTGCCGTAGAGCAACACTGCACGGATTTGTGGGTCGAGCACCGCCACCCGCTGGGCGATGCCGCCACCCATGCTGTGCCCCATCAGCCCCACACTGGGCAGCGCCTTCGCCAGGGCTCCGCGCCCTGCCTGGGAACGCACAATGGCGGCCAGGTCGAGCATCTCCCGTGCGTAGAGTACCCTCGAAGCCCCCTGTTCGGGGCTGCCTTGCGAGAGCCCGTGTCCGCGCAGGTTGGGGTGGATGGTGACAAACCCGGCCCTGGCCAGATGGTCGGCATAGCGGGTGGTGTAGGCCAGGGTGCGGTAGGTGGCGGGGTTCACATACCCGTGGATCACGATCACCACCGGAAAACGCCCGGCGGCGCTGGGCACGTTCATGAAGCCGTACATGCTCAGGCCGTCCGAGGGGTAGCGCACCAGATAGCGGGTGAAGCTCTGGTTGCGCTCCAACACCCACTCGGCCACCAAGGTACCGCCGCCGTAGGAGAGGCGAGAGAGTTCGGCGATGGTGACAGGACTTTGGGCAAAAGCCAGGGAAACAAGGAGCAGGTAGCAATTTATCAGGATTAACCGGGGCATGGGTAAACGATACGGCAGGGCGATGCCCTGCAAGTTGCCTAAAGGCACATTGACCAACGACTGGGTGGGGACAAGTCGCCGCTCGTACCGACGCACTGCGTGAAATTCTAAAGCCCGGTGAACTTTTCCAAGGCCCGCTTGATGACACGGATGCCAGATTCAAGGTGTCCAATCACGATGTGCTCGTTGGGGCTGTGAATCTTGCTGCCGGGGTAGCCGATGCCCAGGCCCAGCACCGGTGCACCGATGACGCTGGTGAAGGGGTACATGGGCCCCGAACCGGCGAAGTTGGGCCAGACCACCGGCTCCTGGCCATAGACCTCGAGGCAGGCTTCCAGGGCGGTTTTGACCCAAGGGGAGGCCAGGTCGCTTCGGGCGGGGCGCTCACCGAACTCGAGCTCCACCACCTCGATGTCGTCGAAGCCGTGCTCCAGGAGGTGGGCCTTCACCAGCCCCACGATGTGCCGCGGCTCCTGATCGGGTACCAAGCGGATGTCTAGCTTCACGAAGCCCTCGGCGGGCAGCACCGTCTTGGAGCCGGGGCCGCCGTAGCCGCCGTGCATGCCGTTGATGTTGATCACCGGCTCGGCCAAGTACTTCTTGTAGAGCGCAGGGCCGCTCACCCCGCCCAGAAAGCTAGAAAGGCCGTACTCCTTCGTCAAGGCCGCCGATTCGTCGGGGATGCGGCTAAGGGTCTCTTCTTCCAACTCGGTGAGGGGGCGGATGGAGTCGTAGAAGCCCTTGACCAGTACCCTGCCATTGCGGTCGCGCAGGCTGGCCACGGCGGCGGCCAGACGATACATGGGGTTCTGCACGATGGCTCCCAGGCTGGAGTGCAGGTCGTAGGCTGCGGTTTTGCAGCGCAGTTCCAGGCCCACGATGCCCTTCAGGCCGCAGTAGACCAGGGGCCGCCCTACCGCGTCCACCCCGCCCGCCTCCCAGATCACCGCATCGGCCTTCAAGCGGTCTTGGTGCTGCTCGACATAGTGCTCGAGGTTGGGGCTGCCAATTTCTTCCTCTCCCTCGATCACAAACTTGACCTGCAACGGGATGTGCCCGTGTTCCTCCTTGAGCCAACGCAGTGCCGCCAGCCGGGCCACAAGCTCACCCTTGTCGTCGTTGGCCCCGCGCCCGTAGAGTTTGCCCTCACGCTCGGTCAGGGTGAAGGGGTCTGACTCCCAGCGTTCCAGCGGGTCGGCGGGTTGTACATCGTAGTGGTTGTAGAAGAGTATCGTTGGAACCCTACCCTCAGGAGCAGAGCGGAGGGTGGTTGTATGGTTGGGGTGAGGGCTGCCTGCCTCGGCATAGACCACCGGAGCGCCCGCAGTGGGGTGGATTTCCACCTGCAGGCCAAGTTCTTCCAGAAGCATCTTAACCAATTGGGCCGTTTCCGGGATGGCCCGGTTCTCCGCCGATACGGTGGGTAGGGCCACGAGACGGGCCAGCGTGTCTTTGGCGTAATTCATCACAGGGATGGGTAACGTGCTCATGCTAGACTTAGCCTACTATGGTTGAGCCTGCAATCGCACTCTTTGGGGGCGCATACGAGAAGGCTTCGCACGTCCTCGAGGAGCTGCTGCGCGAGAGCGGGGCCCGTTATGCCCTGTTACTCGATCGCAAAGGGTTTGTGCTGGCCCACCGGGAGGCACTCTGGGCTCCCCGGCCCCCGGCCCTGGACTCGCTCGCTACGCTGGTTGCTGGAAACGCGGCTGCCACCCAAGCACTGGCCAAAATGCTGGGCGAGCCGCGCTTCAATGAGCTACTGCATCAGGGTTCAACCCATGGTATGTATGCCGAGGAAGTGGGTGACCTGGCCTTGCTGGTCATCATCTTCGATAACTCGGCTCCGGTAGGTCGGATCAAGCTCTATGGAAAGCGTGCGGTGCAATCCCTCGAGGTCATCACCAAAGACTCGGTGGTGAACCCCGGAACCCTCGGGATTGACCATGAGTATCGGGATGGGGCCAGTGCCCTCTTGGATGAGCTATTTGGTAACTAAATATGAGCACGATTAACTTTGCTGCCAGGGAAATCAACTTCAAAATCGTCTATTACGGCCCCGGTATGTCCGGTAAGACCACCAACCTGCGCTGGGTTTTCCAGCAAGTGCCACAAAACCGCAAAGGGGAGATGGTCTCGCTGGCTACCGAAGACGAACGCACCTTGTTTTTCGACTTTTTGCCGGTGGATTTGGGTGAGGTCAAGGGCTTCAAGACCCGCTTCCACCTCTACACGGTACCTGGGCAGGTCTTTTACAACGCTTCGCGCAAGCTGATCTTGCGCGGGGTGGATGGGCTGGTATTCGTGGCCGATTCGGCACCCAACCGCCTGCGGGCCAACGCCGAGTCCATGCGCAATCTACGCGAAAACCTGGCCGAGTACGGCATCAAGGCCGAAGATATCCCCGTGGTGCTCCAGGCCAACAAACGCGATACCCCCGATGCCCTGCCGGTAGAGATGATTCAAGCGGTCATTGACCCCGAGATGCGCCTGCCCATCTTCGAGGCCGTTGCCACCAACGGTACCGGGGTCTTCGAGACCCTCAAAGCCGTAAGTCGCCAGGTGCTTTCTCGGGTGGCGGCAGCTAGCTAGTGCACGATCCACCCATCGCTGATTGTCGGTCAGCGGGTGAGTGGAATCCCAGCCGTCCCTGCGAGGCGCAGGGCGATGAACCCAGGATTATCATGGGCACGACTCATCCCAGCCGTCCCTGCGAGGCGCAGGGGCCGAAGCTGTCCACTAGCCTACCGGG
>JBBIUP010000074.1:5773-13004 GCA_037440185.1 Meiothermus sp.
ATCCCAGCCGTCCCTGCGAGGCGCAGGGGCCGAAGCTGTCCACTAGCCTACCGGGCACTTTCTGGATTGCTTCGCGTCCTGTGGACGCTCGCAAGGACGATGGATGGGTGCATGGGCTGGTTGTGACATCCGTTGACAGTGCACCAAAGGGCGGACGCTCAATCCTCGTTAGAGCGCACTTCACAAAGATGGAGCCATTCAGGGTCAAGAATCCTCTGTCCCAGACCATACTGTTGCCGCCCGGACGGGCGGCAACAGTATGTGTAGTGCGCGATAAGTGCATGAGCTCTCAGCCGGCTTTCGACCTTTAGCCCTCCATCCTGGGATTGGTATGCTGTAGGGGCATGAAAACCACCCCACTTCATCAAGCCCATCTGGCCCAGGGGGCTAAAATGGTGCCTTTTGCGGGCTATGAGATGCCCATCCAGTACACTTCCATCACCTCCGAGCACCTGGCCGTCCGGGGGCTGGCCGGCATGTTCGATGTGAGCCACATGGGGGAGTTCTGGATACGCGGGCCGGGGGCGCTGGATTTTTTGCAGCATGCCACCCTGAACGATGTCTCCAAGCTTAAGGTCGGGCGGGCCCAATACTCAATGCTGCCCAATGATCAGGGGGGTCTGGTGGACGACATCTATGTCTACCGTACCGGCGAAAGCGAGTACTTGATGGTGGTGAACGCCGCCAACATCGAGAAAGACTGGGCGCACCTGAGTACCCTGACCCAGGGGTTTGAGGTAGAACTCGAGAATGCTTCCGATTTCTTTGCCCTGATCGCTGTGCAAGGCCCCCATGCGGTTCAGGTTCTGCAAAAGCTTAGCGATACCGACCTTGTCTCACGCAAAAAGAACGACACTTTCATGGGTAAGGTGCTGGGCAAATGGGCCCGCTTTGCCCGAACCGGATACACCGGCGAGGACGGCTACGAGGTGTTTGTAGCCCCCGATGAGGCCAAGGCTGTCTGGGATGCCCTGCTGGCAGCCGATGTGACGCCTTGTGGACTGGGCGCACGCGATACATTGCGGCTCGAGGCGGGTTTTCCCCTCTATGGCCACGAACTGACCGACCAGACCAGCCCACTGTGCACCCCCTTCAGTTGGGTGGTCAAAAGCCACAAGGAATTTCATGGCAAGCAAGCCCTGCTAGAGCGCCCTTGCCAGCGCAAGCTGGTGGGCCTGCAGGTTGAAGGGGGCATTCCCCGTGAGGGCTACCGGGTGCTAAAGGAAGGCCGCGAAGTGGGTCTGCTGACCTCGGGTACCCATTCGCCCATCCTCAAGCAGGGCATCGGGATGGCGTATGTGGACTCGGCCTTGGACGAGGTTGGTACTGCACTGGAAGTGGAAATTCGGGGCCGCTGGGTGGCTGCAAGGGTGGCTGAGACCCCTTTCGTCAAGCTGTAGGGAAATTGCCCCTGTGCTACCAGGGTCTTTTGGCAATAAACTGACAACCAAGGAGACAGCATGAATTATCCATCCGAACTGAAGTACACCAAATCGCACGAGTGGGTTCGCCTGGAAGGCGATGTGGCGGTGGTGGGCATCACCGATTTTGCCCAGGATGCGCTGGGCGATGTGGTTTTTGTGGAGTTGCCATCGGTCAACAAAACCGTTGAGGCCGGGGAAGCAATTGCGGTGGTGGAGTCGGTCAAGACTGCTTCGGACATCTACGCGCCGGTGGCGGGAGAGGTTACCGAGGTTAACAGTGCCCTGGCGGATAAACCGGAGTTGCTTAACCAGTCGCCGTATGGCGACGGGTGGCTATTCAAGATAAAGGTTAATTCAGCCGATTTGAGTGGGTTATTGTCGGCAGCGGAGTATCAGGCCGTGGCGGAAGGTCAGTAACAGGGTCGCAGGTCAAAGGCGACCTCCGCGAGTGCCGGAGCCTCCGCCGGTTAGTGGCCAAGTTTGTGCCCTCAAGCCCCTGCGCGCAGGGGGCACCGCGGAAGGGTTACTGTCCACGAAATCAGCGGGCAGTCGCTAACGGTGGGGAGCGGTCGCCCACGATTTGGAACTGTACAACCGTCACTTTCGAACCCTCACCCAGTTGGGCTATCATATCGGTGGTAGTGCAGTAGGCCGCTGATGGGAGAGACTGGGCTAAAGCCAGCGCCGAAGGAGCAACCGCCCCGGAAACTCTCAGGCAAAAGAACCACAGCGGCATAATCTGGAGAGAGGTGAGCTGGGCTTGCCCAGGGCACCCGCCGACGGGATAACACTCTCAGGCAAAAGGACAGATGGGGTCAAGTTTCTTCATGTTGAAGAAAGGAGACCCCATGATTCAGAATCCAGAGCGCAAATCCCGTTCCACCGACTTTTCGCGTCGGCACATCGGCCCCTCCTCCTCCGACATCGAGCAGATGTTGCAAGCAGTAGGGGTTTCTTCGCTGGATGAGCTGATAGCCCAGACCGTGCCCGCCTCGATTCGCCAGGAGAAGCCGCTCGAGGTCGGCCCCGGCCTCGGCGAGACCGAGATGCTGGAGCGCATGCGGGCTATCGCAGACAAAAACCAGGTCTTCACTTCGCTGATTGGGCAGGGCTACTACGGCACGGTCTTGCCCCCGGTGATTCTGCGGAACATCCTGGAAAACCCTGCCTGGTACACCGCCTACACCCCCTACCAGCCCGAAATTAGCCAGGGCCGCCTGGAAGCCCTGCTCAACTTCCAGACCATGATTGCAGATTTGACCGGTCTGGACATTGCCAACGCCTCCTTGCTCGACGAGGGCACAGCGGCTGCCGAGGCGATGGCGGTGGCGCAACGAAGCTGTAAGGACCATCGCACGGTGTTTTTTGTGGACAAGAACGTGCACCCCCAGACCCTGTCGGTGCTGCAAACCCGGGCAGAGCCATTGGGCTGGCAGTTGGTGGTGGGCGACCTCGAGACCGATCTGAACCCCCAGGGGCTTTTTGGTGCGCTTTTCCAGTACCCCGACACTCAAGGCAACATCCGCGACCTGCGCGGCCCGATCGAACGGGTCAAAGCAGCCGGGGGTTTTGCCGTTGTTGCCGCCGATTTGCTGGCCCTGACCCTGCTCACCCCACCCGGAGAGCTAGGGGCCGACATCGCGGTTGGCTCGGCCCAGCGGTTTGGAGTACCGATGGGCTACGGCGGGCCGCATGCAGGCTATATTGCGGTCAAGGACGCCCTCAAGCGGGCCTTGCCGGGGCGACTGGTGGGGGTCTCGATAGATGCCCGGGGCAACCGGGCCTACCGCCTGACCCTGCAGACCCGCGAGCAGCACATTCGCCGCGAAAAAGCCACCTCCAATATCTGCACTGCACAGGTCTTGCTGGCAGTAATTGCCTCGATGTATGCGGTCTACCACGGGCCCGAGGGCCTGCGGGAGATCGCCCAGGCAGTTCACGACAAGACTGGCGCGCTGGCCGCCGGCCTGGAGCGCCTGGGCTTCAAGCGAGTGAATACACACTTCTTCGACACGGTGACTGTCCAGGCCGAGGGGCGGGTAGAGGAGATTCTGGCCGGCGCCCGCAGCAAAGGCATCAATCTGCGCCGGGTGGACGACGCGCATATCAGCATCGCGCTCGACGAGACCACCACGCCCGAAGTGGTTGAAGGGGTGTGGGCTGCCTTTGGTGGAAGGCTACCCTTCGCCGATTTCGTGCCGCAGAACAATCTGCCTGGTGGTTTACAACGCCAGTCGGCGTACCTGACTCATCCGGTCTTCAACCGCTACCACTCCGAGACCGAGCTGCTGCGCTACATGCGCAAGTTGGCCGACCGCGACCTGGCTCTGGATCGGGCCATGATTCCGCTGGGCTCTTGCACCATGAAACTCAACGCCACTGCCGAGATGATTCCGATTACCTGGCCAGAATTTGCCCAGCTTCACCCCTTTGCACCCGCCGAGCAGGCCCAGGGCTACCACGAACTCTTTGATACTCTGAGTGGCTGGCTTTGCGAAATTACTGGCTTCGATGCCATATCGCTTCAACCCAACTCCGGGGCCCAGGGGGAGTATGCCGGCCTGCTGGCGATTCGTGCCTATCACCAATCGAGAGGCGAAGGGCACCGAAATATCTGCCTGATTCCTTCCTCGGCCCACGGCACCAACCCCGCTTCGGCGCACATGGTGGGCATGGAAGTGGTGGTGGTGGCCTGTGACGAGCAGGGCTACGTGGACATGGCCGACCTCGAGGCCAAGGCCCGCCAGCGCGCCGATAAACTGGCAGCAGTGATGGTCACTTACCCCTCTACCCACGGGGTATTTGAAGAGAAAATCCGTGAGCTGTGCGATACTGTGCACCGCTATGGCGGCCAGGTCTACCTGGATGGGGCCAACCTCAACGCCCAGGTGGGTCTGGCCAAGCCGGGCCAATACGGGGCGGATGTATCTCACCTCAACCTGCACAAGACCTTTGCCATTCCCCATGGAGGCGGGGGCCCGGGTGTAGGCCCCATCGGGGTCAAGGCCCACCTGGCCTCCTTCCTGCCGGGTCACCCCATGCTCGACGGTGGCGCCGCTCCGGTGGGGCCGGTCTCGGCAGCACCCTATGGTTCGGCCTCGATTCTGCCTATTTCCTTCGCCTATATCTGGATGATGGGTGGGGAAGGTTTGCGTCGTGCCACCGAGGTGGCCATTCTGAACGCCAACTACATCGCCAGCAGGCTCGAGCCCCATTTCCCGGTGCTCTACAAAAACGAAAAAGGCCGAGTCGCCCACGAGTGCATTATTGACCCTCGAGCTTTCAAGATCAGCCATGATGTGACGGTGGACGATATTGCCAAGCGCTTGATTGATTTTGGCTTCCATGCCCCCACCATGAGCTTCCCAGTTTCTGGCACTCTAATGATTGAACCCACCGAATCGGAGTCCAAATACGAGCTCGATCGGTTCATAAATGCGATGATTGCGATTCGCCAAGAGATTGCCGATGTCGAGCGCGGCGAGTTCAGTGCTGCCGAAAGCCCCTTGCGTCATGCCCCGCACACCGTGTTGGACATTGCCGAGGAAAACTGGAACCGTAAGTATCCCCGTGCACGGGGCTGCTTCCCCGGAGGCCAGAGCGCCCTGGACAAGTACTGGAGCCCGGTGAACCGGGTGGACAATGTATATGGTGACCGTAACATTGTTTGCTCCTGTCCGCCGGTGGAGGACTACGCCCAGGCCTCGGATGGATGAGATTGAGGGGGGTGGGCAAACCAGGTCATGTCGCAGCTTCCTTTGGGAGCGCTCTTTCTCCTTTTCAAGCAGCGTCCACTGCGGTCGGGTTGACCATTGGCAAAGTTGAGACCGGAGGAATCTAGCGCATCAACTGCTGGATGACGCTCTGAAAAATCTGCGCCCGCCGCTCCACGCTCAGGCTACCCAGGTCGCCGCTCACAAAGCTGGCCTTGCCCTTGCCATAAGCGCTGGACTCGTTGACCGGACGCTGGCCCTGGTTGTTGGTAATAAGCATCAAGCGCCCGCCTTGCTCCACGTAGACCCGTAGCATCTTGCGGTGGGGCTCAGGCCAGTGGTCGCCCCAGTTGGTAGGCAAAACCCAGATAACCAGAGCAAAATCATCCACCTTGTCGGCACCAGGGCGCTGGTCGGGTTTAATCTGGAGCACCTCGGTGCGGAAACCCAGGCTATCCAGCGCCCGTTTGGCTCCATCTGCACCAGATGTTTCCACGACCAGCAGAGCCGTTTTTCCCCCTGACTGCGGGTTGTTGGCCTGGGGCGGGTTGGTTTGGGGTGGTTGAGCGGGAGGTGGGTTGGGTTGGGCGGCTTGTGGCTGATCCGGTTGTTTGGGGCGTAGCACAGCCAGGGCCTCACCCAGTCGAATGATCCCGTGGCCGCTACCAGCAACCTGGGGGTTTTGCGCGGAGCTCAGCAATGCTTGCCGCACCTGTTCAGCCTTGTAGCCTCCGGACATCAACAAAGCCGCGCTGCCGGCTGCAATGGCGGTGCTGACCGATGTCCCGCTCATGGCCATGTAGCGCCCACCGGGAATGGTGGAGAGCACATCTACACCAGGGGCTACCAGATCAGGCTTGCTCAGCACCACGTTGTAGGGGGCTCCCCATCGCACCTCGCCCCGGCTGCTAAAGCCTGCGACCTGGCCCGCCTGGTTGGTGGAACCGATGCCCAGCACGTCGGGCATATTGCCTGGGGAGGCGGTAGTGCTACCTGAATTGCCAATGGCAAACACTGGCAGTACCCCCAGCTGTTTCATACGTCGGATGACGGCGGCAAACTCTGTCCAGGTGCCTTCCAGACCCAGCGACATCGAAACAATATGTACATTCTGTTCCAGCACCCAGTCCAGCCCACCCAACACCTGAGCCAGGGTGCCGTAGCCATCGGGCAAGACCAGCGCCGACACCAGGCGGGCTTCGGGGGCCACCCCGACATTGTTGCCTACCAACAACCCAGCCGTATGGGTTCCGTGCAGCGAGGAGTCGTAGGGCTCGCTCTCGCGCGGGGTGCCATCGGCATTGACCACCGTAAAGGCAGCTATTTTGCCGCGCAGGTCGGGATGGGACGCATCCACACCGGTATCCAGGTGACCAATGCGAATCCCCTGGCCGCGTATTCCGCTGGCCCATAGGTTGGGCGCACCGATGTTCTGCAAAGCCCAGTTGCTGCCGCTGTTTACCGGAACCGAAAGGGCCGAAGCCACCGGCTGGGTCATACGTACTGGGTGGTTGGCATACACCCGCCGTACACCGGGCACCTGCATCAAGCGCCCCACCTGCGACTCGGGCAAACGCACCAAGAAGCTCTGGCTGGCCCAGAAGCCCTCGGCTGCTTTGATTTTGAGCCGCCCCTGCATCTGACCTAGGTTGGCTTTGAGCAGACGCATCAGTTCGGCCCTGGCTTGCCCGCGGGGCAGCTGCGGCCCCTCCAACTCCACAATCACTTCCACCATGTTGGGTTGCGCCAGGGAAAAAGATGCCAACGGTATGAGCAATAACAGAGTGACTAGAAAACGGAGCATCATGTCTTCAGGCTAGGCTCTGATTCGGGTTTCAGATTGAGCTAAACCTAAAGAAATCTTGGGATTGAGATTGAGCGTTGCTTAAGGAATGGCGGAGAGCGAAGGGCAGAAGGCAAAGAGTGGAGAGCTGGGAACCTTCCACCAGGAGCACTTTTTCAATACGCTTGCTTATTTGCGAAGTGAAGCCCTTGATGCTGATCGCGGTTTTCACAGCGACTCCGCCATGCGGCGGAGTCTTTCAAGCGGCTCAGGCTATCTTTTTCAAGGCGAACATGGCCGCTTGTTCGTGA
>JBBIUP010000075.1:0-12890 GCA_037440185.1 Meiothermus sp.
TGGAATTGGTTTTGCTGGGACACATCGCCCGAATCCAGCCCGACCTAATCATCGGCTTCGACCCCCAGGGTTACTACGGGCATATTGACCACATTCATTTGCACCGAGCTACCATCGGGGCCTTCTGGCTGGCGGGTAACGTCATGAAGGCTGCGCCCAAGCGACTCTTTTTCCCGATGCGCTCGAGGGAACTCGTCCTCAAGACCAAGTTCGACCCCGATATTTTCTCAGTCTCGGAAGACTCTTTCGCGGCACGCTTTGATGTGCGTCCCCATGCCAAAACCATTCGTGCTGCCCTTTTGGCCCATCGTTCGCAGGTGGGGCCGGAGTCGGACTGGGGTAACATCGAACGGGACTGGCCTGGGGTGCTCGAGGAGGAGCGGTTTGTGCTAGGCGGCTTGCGTGGGAGCTTTCCAGCCATGCCGGTGCAGGATTTGTTAGCAGGGTTTTAAGTTGCGCCAGGGTAGATGGGCAAAACCTGCGGAATCAGCCATGCGTACCGGGCGCCATTCCCCAGCGATCTTTCGGAACCGGATCGCGCATTTCAACTATGGGAACACTTATACCATTTCTGTCTATGATTGACCCAAAATGCCATAAAAGAGACCCTCGAACGCGCCGGGTGGCGCGGCAAGTGAGTGACGCCATATGCGCCACTCACGCGCAGAGTTGGTATTAGGACTGGTGGAGGGGTGCTCTATGCTTACCATCTATAGCCAACTGCACCAATTGCAACACGGCAAGCTCGAGATGATGGGCGGTAGGTTCGTGCCAGTGTTCGAAAAGCCCGCCAGGGCGGAGGCGGTCTTGGCACGGATACGAGCGGTTGGGCTGGGCGAGGTTAGGGCACCCGAGGATTTCGGCAAAGAACCTATTCTAAGGGTGCACCGTCCGCGTTTTGTGCATTTTTTGGAGACCGCCTGGGAGGAGTGGAGCGCTCTGGGCCGCACCCACGACGCCCTGCCCTTTATCCTGCCGGTGCGCTACACCAACCAGGAGCGCGAACCCCAGAACATTGACGGCAAACTGGGTTTTTATTCGCTGGATATGGCCACCCCCATTACGTCTGGAACCTGGCAGGCCGCCACCGCCAGCGTGAAGGTGGCCCTGACTGCAGCCCAGCATGTGAGGAACGGGGCCAGAGCTGCTTTCGCGCTGTGCCGCCCACCAGGACACCACGCCGCGCAGGACTATCTGGGCGGGTATTGCTTCCTCAACAACTCAGCTATCGCGGCTCAATATCTTCGTGACCAGGGGGCTGAACGAGTGGCAGTGCTGGACATTGACTACCACCACGGCAACGGAACCCAGGTAATTTTTTACGACCGCCCAGATGTGCTCACCCTCAGCCTTCATGCCGACCCCAGCGTGGAATTTCCCTACTTCTTGGGCTACGCCGACGAGAAGGGTGTGGGGGCAGGGTTGGGGTTCAATACCAACTATCCCATGCCCTGGGGTACAGGTCTCGAGGTCTGGATGGAGGCGCTCGAGGACGCCTGTATGCGGTTGACTGTCTACAGCCCGGATGTACTGGTGGTTCCGCTGGGTGTGGATACCTACAAGGGCGATCCAATTTCCCAGTTCAAGCTCGACAGCCCCGACTTCTTCAAAATTGGTGAACGAATTGCCAAACTCGGCTTTCCCACGCTGTTCGTGATGGAAGGAGGCTACGCGGTTGAGGAGATTGGTATCAACGTGGTGAACGCGTTGTATGGTTTTGAAGACGCCAGCTGATCACTTGCCAAATACAACTTCAGCCTTTATCTGGATGTTCAGAGCGTTAGCCACCTCGATCAGCCGCTCGAGGCTGGCCGAGGCATGGCGTGTGGCTTCGTTAAGATCAATGCTCGCTAGGAATTTTGCGCTGCGAATGCTAATCTCAGACTTTGATTGCGTGCTTGCCATGACTGACCACCGCCGAATCCTGCAACAGCTCTCCTTCCTGCCCGACCTGCACATGGTGGGTGGGGCGGTGCGTGACATTCTGATGGGGCGCGAACCGGAGGATTTAGACTTTGCTACCTCCGCACCCCCGGAAGAGATCATGCGCCTGGTTAGAGCACACGGCTTGGAAGCCATTCCGACCGGTATTGAGCACGGCACCATCACGGTTTTGATTGACCGTCGTCCCTACGAAATCACCACCTTTCGCCAAGATGTAGAGACTTTTGGACGCAAGGCCAGGGTGCGGTGGGGCAGGAGCATCGAGGAAGACCTGGCTCGGCGCGACTTCACCATTGGGGCTATTGCGATGGACGCCGAGGGGCGGGTTATTGATCCCTATGGGGGACAGCAGGATATCGAGGCCGGTATGCTGCGGGCGGTGGGTGACCCCCGCCAGCGTTTCCGTGAGGACTTTCTGCGGGTGATTCGGGCGGGCCGGTTTGTGGCACGGTATGGCTTCGAGATTGAGGAAACAACCATCCAGGCCGCTAAAGAGGCGGCCCCGGAAGTACTTTCACACGTGGCTATCGAACGGGTGACGGCGGAATTTGATAAGGCATTCTCTGCGCCGCGAGCGTCGCAGTCAGGGACACCCAGCCGTTTCGTGCGCTATCTGTACGACCTGGAAATCTTGCAGCGCCTGATACCTGAGTTCGAAGATACGCACCTGCTCTTGCAAAACCCCCGCTGGCACCCCGAGGGCGATGTGCTGACCCATGTGCTGCAAGTCCTAGACCGCATCCTGCCCCAGTACCGCTGGCATGCCTTGCTGCACGATATTGGCAAGAAAGACACTGCCAAGTGGAAGCCGGAGGGCTGGTATAACTTTCATGCGCATGAACAAGTAGGCGCCCATCTAATACCTCGAATTGCCCGCGATCTGCGCCTGCCCAACGATTTGCGCGATGAGATGGTGGTCACGACCGCCCTGCATATGGTTCCGGCCTTTACCAAGCCCACACCAGCGGCCATCCGCAAATTTCAGGCCGAGGCTGGAGCGCATCTGCCTGCTCTGGAAGCGCTGTGCCGCGCGGATGCCGAGGATCGCCGCCCGGTGGAGTCGTGGAAGTTTTTTGAACCCCAGCCCGTTCCGATACAACCCATCTTGCTAGGGCGACACTTGATTGCCAGGGGCCACAGGCCGGGGAAGGATTTCAGCCAGATGCTCCAGGCTGCCTACGACTGGCAACTGGAAACTGGAGAAACCGATATAGAACGGCTGTATCAGGCCGCGCTGAAGGGCTTGGGAAAAGGCTAGTAACGGTTCCCCTGACTAGAAGTCAGGGGCTTTCGGGAGCCCTGAAAGCGCAGGAGAGCGCCTCCGAGCCACGAGGCTGCGTTACGGTCAGCCCCACCAGACGAATCATCTGAGCGCCATTATGGTCAGCATCCCCCACCCACCCGCAGTTCCCACACTCGAAGCGCTTGCCTTGCCGTTCGCCGATGTGCTTGCAGCAGTGGCAGGTCTGCGAGGTGTAGCGGGGACTTACGGGTATCACTTGCACCCCCGCCAAAGCCGCCTTGTACTCCACGAAGCCGCGCAACTGATGGAAAGCCCAACTGTTGTTTCGGCGGCGCTCGGTGCGGTTTCGGGGCTGGGGGTTGGTGCGTTCGCGGATGCCAGTCAGGTCTTCCAGCGCGACTGCCGCCCCGAGAGACCTGGCCTCTTCCACAACCGCCTTGCTGATCGTGTGGTTGACCTGCTTCTGGAAACGTTGTTCTCTGCCCGACAGCCGTTTCAGCAGTTGGCCCGCACGGCGGCGGGTACTGCGTGTGCCTTTCGAGCGGTTTTTCTGCACCATCTGACGGGTACGGGCGTAGCGGTCGCGGGTTTGGGTTATCTCCGCTCCCGACCAGCTTTTGCCCGTGGAGGTCACGGCAAGGTCGGTTCGACCCAGGTCAACCCCAATGACATCCTCGGCTTCGACGGTCGGAGGCACGTCCCGCTTGACTTGAACGTGCAACCAGAACTTCCCCTTCGAGTCTACCAGCGTAGCGCTGGTGGGTTGTGTGCCTTGCAACCTGGCCAGGTGGTACTCGGACACCCGCAGGTCAACCCGCATCCTGCCCCGCACCGTGGTCAGGCTGGCGGTCTCATCCCGTACCCGGAGGTCGAATATGCGAGCGTCGTAGTCCACCGAGGTAGGTTTGAACGCCTTGACCTTGCCCCCCAACTCCCGTGCCGCCTTGCGGTTCATGCTCACGCGGGCCACGGCCCGCACCGCGAGGTTGGCGCTCAGCCCGAACCTCTCCCTGACCTCCCTGTAGGTCAACTGCTGCATCCGTGCGCTGTTCCTGATGTTCTCTGGCACGACCGTGTGGATGTGGTTGCAGGCATCCGCGAAGGCGACCAGCGTAGCCCTCAGAGCAGACTCCTGCTCAGGGGTCGGCGCGAGTCTAATTTTCACGGTAAGCACCTGCTGCACGAAGGGAGTATACAACAAAATGTCACTCTACACGACAATCAGACTGCGGGGTATCCAGCGGCGTGTTCACGCCGCCCTTCGGTTCCTCCCCGCTCTAAAGAGACGGTGTACCCTGAGCTTGTCGAAGGGGCATACCCGAAGGAGTTCTGTGAAGCGACTTGATCATGGGTGTTCAGCGTTCAACTTTTAGCCCTGATCGGCTTTGGGCTATGCTTTTGGTATGTCTATCCCCATTATCTTTCTTCATGCCTTTCCCTACAGCCCGGCCATGTGGCACGATCAGCGCCGCATGGTAGAGGGGCATCCGGTACTGGTGCCGGATATTTTGGGCTACGAGAACCTGGAAAGTGCGGCGGCCCATGTGCTGGTCGAGATGGATAACCTGGGCTGGGAGAAAGCCGTGTTCGTGGGGCTTTCGATGGGTGGGTATGTGATCTTCCGGCTGTGGAACCTGGAGCCCGAGCGTTTTGTGGGGATGGTATTGGCCGATACCCGCGCCACCCCCGACACCGCCGAACAAAAAGTCAACCGGGCCAAAACCGCCGAGCGCATTCGGGCCGAGGGAATGGGTTTTTTCCCCGAGGGGGCTTTGCCGACCAATCTGGGGGAGACCAGTCGCACCCAGCGCCCTGCACTGGTGGAGCATGTACGCCAGACCCTGCTGGCCGCCGATCCAGATAGAACCATCGCCAGCCTCAAAGGGCTGGCCGACCGCCCCGACTCGGTGCCGCTGCTATCCGAGATTTCGGTACCAGTTCTGGTGTTGGTGGGCGAGGAGGATACCCTGACCCCTCCTTCTGAAGCGCGGTTGATGGCGGCAAGAATTCCGGACAGCCGGATGCTGATTCTGCCCGAGTCCGGACACCTGGCCAACCTGGAAAACCCCAAGGCTTTTAATACAGCCCTCTTGGGCTTTTTGGCCGAACTTCACTGAGTGGGGCCGGTCTGGCTCAGGTGCAGGGCCAGCACGTCCTCGAGGGCCAGGGGGGACTGGGTCTGAAGCCGCGCTCTTAGCGCTTCGGTGGGCCAGATTTTGCCCAGTACGCGACCTAACTGGGCGCGGTAGGGGGTCGGCAGATTGGAGCAGGTCTGGAGTTTCTTCCAGGCGGCTTCCTCCTGGCCCAGCCCCAGCAAGGCCTGGGTTTCCAGACCCAATTTCCAACTTTGCACCCCAGGATCCTGCAAATCCCCAATCTGCACCACCTGAGCCAGCGCTTCGGCCCACTTCTCCTGTCTTGCCAGGGTCTCGGCATAGCCCAGACGGGCCTGGGCCTGAAAATAGGGGTCGTTTTGCCGCAGATAGCCCTGTAGCATCTGCTCGGCTTTAGCTGGGGGCAGCAGCAGGGAAAGCTTGAGGGCCACGTCAATCGCCAGGGCGGTGTAGCGGTCGCCCGGCAGTTGTCTGCTGGAGAGCTCTTTTTGTAAGTCGCGCAAAATCTTCTCGCTCTCGGGGGCTTTTTGCCCGCCCACGTAAGGGGGCAGATAGGGCAGCCCACCGGCCCGCACCCAGTAGGCCACAGAGATGCGGTAGAGGGTGCGGCGGTGGCGGTAGTGGGCTTCCTCCGGGCGCTCACGCACTTCACGAAGGTATTTCTCCGCTTGGGCCAGCAGGTTCAGGGCCTCCAGAGGGCGGCCCCGCACCAGCTCCAAAACGCTGGCCTCACTCTGGGCGCGGGCCCGAATAAAGTCGTCGGAGGCTTCCCGGATAGACTGATACAGATATTTTTCCGCTTCGGCAAAGTTGCCAATACGCCGCAGTGCCGTGCCAAACCGGGCCCGTACGCGGGCTACCTCTTCGGGGGGTGCCCCGGAAGTTTCCAGGGCTTCCAGGCCTTGCCGCATCTGGGCCTCGGCTTCGTAGACCCGTCCGGTGCGCAAGAGCAGGTCGCCCGACTGGTAGCGGGCCCGCCCTACCAGCAGGGGGTCGTGGGCTACCTGGCGCAAAGCTTCCAGGGCCTCCTCGAAGCGGCCCGCGTCCTTGGCGACCAGGCCCTGCCAGAGCCGCACCCGGTCTGCCAGGAAGGGCTGGATGGGCAGGGAAAGGGCTTGTTGCACATAGGCTTCGGCCTGGGGATAGTCGCCCTGCCAGCGCTCCACGGCAGCCCAGACCAGCAGCCCCTCGGCCCCCACGTCGCCAGAGAGTGCTTCGGGCGGGGGCAGAAGCTCCAAGGCCGCCGGGAAATCCCCTGCGTCTACCCTGGCTTCGGCAGCCTTGACCCTGGCCCAGGACTGGGTGGCGGGGTCGGTGGAACTCGAGAGCACCTCGAGGGCATCCAGGGCTTCGGGATGGGCGTACTGGCCCAATACTGCGCGGTAGCGCACCACAGCCATGGCCAGTTTTTCCCGCTCGAGGGTGGGCCAGGGTTGCGACTCTGCCCAGAGTGTGGGCAGCAGCGACAGCCGGCTGGGGTCTTGCGAGAGCAACTCCAACAGTTTGTCCACCCGATGGGCACCCCGGGCGTGGTGCAGCAAGCGGAACAGATCACCCTTGAAGAAATCCAGCGCCAGGGTGTGCAGTTTTCGGGCTTCTTTCTCCGGCACGACGGGCAGCAGGGTACGCAGGGCCGGGCGTACCTTGCCCTCGCCCATCGGAGTTAGCAGGGTTCGTTCGGCCTGCGAGAGGTGCTCGAGCCCTTTGTTCAGGGCCTTTTCCAGCAGGGCCACGGGAATACCAGGGTCGGCATCGGGGGAGAGGATGGCCAGCGCTTGCAGCATGGGGCGCAGGGTGGTGTCCTGGGCCAGGTTGTAGCTCGCCAGAGAGGGGGTACTACCGTGGGTTTGGGCGGCTTCCAGAAGTACCAGTCGGGAAAGCTCGGCAAAGTTGCGCCCCGCCTGGTTTACCAGCGCTTCCACCCGTTCGGGGGGCAGGTCGGGCAGGCGGTCTTTCACATAGCGGCGGGCCTCGGCTCGGCTGGGGGCCGAGAGCGGATTCCAGGCCAGGTTGGGGGGAGGTTCAGAAAGCCCAGCCAGAAAGGGAATGGTCAGGCGGCGCAGCAGCGGCTCCACCCAGGCGGCCAGCCCCACCGGGTTGCCCTGTGCATCACGCAAACTCAGCCCGCCGATCTGACCCTCTTTTTCGGCCCGCAATAGCAGGGGTTTGCCATAAGCATTGAGGGCCTTGGCAATGTCGTTGCGCAGTTCATCTTGTAGAGCCGCCTGCAGGGCGTAGGGCTGGGTGGGAGAAAGTTGCGATAGCATAGCGTCCAGCTCCACGTCCAGTTTCTCGGCCAGCGGATAGAGGTGTTGCGCCAATTCTCCACCCAGATTAACCATCAGGCAATTGGGCACGGCCCGCTCGACCGCTGCCAGCAACACCCCCTTGCCGGTCACGGCCCCACCTACCACCACCATCTGGGGTTTTTCACCTTGTTCCAAGGCCCGCACGAAACGTCGGAATAGCCTGCGCTTGTCGCGCCCCAAAGCCCGCCGGGCCGACTCGAGCGCCAACTCCGAGGGCAGAGTGGGGGCTTCCAGCCCCGATTCGGTGTACAAATCGCTGATGACTTCGAATAGCCGCAGCTTCTCTTCCGGGCTACCCAGATCTTTGTACAAAATATTGCGTACCGTCCCGGCCCGTCCCCCACGCTCGGCCACGGCGGCTTCCAGCCAGCGCAAGCTTCCTTTTTTGCCGCGGTGGTCGCGTCCGCTCAGGTGCGGGCGCAGGGTCTCGAGCTGGGTTTGCCAGAGTGTACTCACTTCGCTCACAATATCTACACCATACCGAGGTGTGGTGTAAGGCGCAAGCAAATTACAGATCTTACTGCACCAGCTCTACTTCCAGGTTTTTGTTTTTGGGCACATTAATCAGCGCGCTGAAGGTGCGATAGCCGGGAGCTTCGACCTGCAAAGTGTAGTCGCCGGCCTCGAGTTGGAAGCTCGAGCGCCCCAGGCTGCTGCTGGCGATCTCGGTGGTGCCCCGCAGAATGCGAATGGTGGGGTTGGTGGCATTGACACTCACGTTGAGGAGGCAAGGACAGGCTGGCTCAACCTCGCGCACACTCCCAGAAACAGCAGTCGGTGTAGGTGGGGTAGGGGTGGGTGTTGGCGAGGGTTCAGGCGTGGGTTGGGGGATGCTGGGCTCGGGAGGGGTGGGTTCGGGGATGGCAGGGGTTGGACTGGGCTCCACTGGCTGAGCTGGTGCAGCCCCGGTGGTGTCTGGTGTGGTGGGGGCAGTGGTTTGTGGGGCGGCAGGGTTGGTGCGGAAGCCGCTTAGCGGGTCGGGGATGGTACCGGAGGTGAGCAGGTTTTGGTCGGGGCTGCTGAGCAAGGTGATGCTGCCAAAACCCACCAGGCCCAGCAAAATAGCCAGCGCTGCCGTCCAACCTGCTATGCGGCCCCGGCGCAGGTTCAGAAAGGCCCAGACCAGGAGCAGCACGCCCAAAAGGCCCAATCCCCAGAATACCGGCGTACCGAATTGGTGGTGAATCCAGGCCCCACCCAGTCCAAATACGGCCAACAACGTACCAAAACCCATCCACCATAGCCCACCGCGCCCGAGGCTGGTCAGGCCCCACAACAATAACAACACCCCTAGAATGCCCAGCACCCATAGCAACAGCGCGTTCATATCAGCTCCTTTCGTGCCATCCGGTCTGTCTGCCTCCAAGATATCGGCGGGTTTGGTATGCAGCGGTATTACCTGACTGCGATCCTCGAGGGCTACCTATCTAAACTCTAACACCGAGCGTTGTAGTCGTTGTGCAAAGCCAAGGGAGGGTCTCGTGCTCTGGTAACTTAATTTCTGGGATGGATTCAACCCCTCAATGACCTGGGAGCTGCTTTGAGCGCTTCACTTCGGGGACTTCACCGCTTCAACTTACCAGACCACTAAGCGCCTCCAAAGTATGTTTGTCAACACATCCGGCTCGGTGTCTATGGGGGTACTGCGCCCCTGAGTGCAGCTAAAGTAAGCGACTTCCAGGATTTGACAAACTCAGCGCGGCGCAACTTAGATGTCGAAGGTCAAAAAAGGAAGGTGACAGAATCGAACCTTTATGACCCTCGACACGAGGCCTGCGAGATGGGACATTCTCAAAAGACCAACATCTCCTATTACAAAGGCAAACGTCCTAGGACAACAGCGACCTGGCAACGGTATACTTTACCCACTATGAAGCTCGTACGTTTTGGTGCAGGTCAATGGGGGATACTGGAAGGCGAGATGATCCACGAAACCGATGGCCCGGCGGGCAATCCCACGGGCCATCATTTTGATCTGGGTGGGGTCACCCTGCTGGCCCCGGCCACGCCGACCAAGATTGTGTGCGTGGGTCGCAACTACCTCGATCACATCAAGGAGATGGGCAACGATGCCAGCAATCTACCCAAGGAGCCTGGACTATTTCTCAAAGGGTTGAATACCCTGGCCCATCCGGCCAATCCGGCCCGACCCGACCACTCCGGTGATGTGGTGCCCTATCCCAGCTTTACCGAACTGCTGCACTACGAAGGCGAGTTGGCAGTGGTGATCGAGCGTCGGATGCAAAAAGTAGCGGAGCAAGAAGCGCTGGACTACGTGCTGGGCTATACCTGCGCACTGGATGTGACCGCAAGGGACAAGCAAAAAACCGATCTGCAATGGGTGCGGGCCAAGTCTGCCGATAAGTTCTGCCCGCTGGGGCCATGGCTGGTGACCTCGCTCGAGCCGCAAAACACCACCTTGCGCACCTACGTAAACGGTGAGCTACGCCAGGAAGCCCACACCAGCCTGATGATTTTTCCGGTCGCCAAAATTCTCTCCTACATCAGCCAGTTCATGACCCTGGAGGCCGGGGATGTGGTACTGACCGGCACCCCGGAGGGGGTGGGTGAACTCAAGCCCGGCGACCACGTGGAGGTAGCCATCGAGGGGATTGGCGACCTGCACACTCGAGTAGGCCCCAAAACCTAACTTTCTGGCAACATGCCATCCACAAACAGGGTCTTGGCCTGGGTATAAAGCACCTGGCCGGGGGCCGCTTTGCGGGGGCGCCAGACGTGTTTTTTGGCGGTATAGTCCACCGGCACGTTTTTTTCACCCCTGGCCTTGGAGTGGTAGGCTGCGAGCTGAGCAGCATAGAGCATATCGGGCAAGGGCGCAGGGCGGCCCTGGGTGCGCAGAATCACGTGGGAACCGGGGAGGCCCTGGGCGTGAAACCACAGGTCTTCGGAGTGGGCGCTACGGGTGAGGAAGTCGTTTTCCTTGCTGTTGCGCCCTACCCAGACTTCGAAGCCGCTGGGGCTTTGCAAGCGCAGGCCCACCTGGGGAACCTTTTCCCGGATTTTGCGGTTTTGCGCCAGTAGCTCTTGGCGGGAGAGATGCTCTAGCTGCGCCAGGTCGTGCTCGAGCTCGGCGATCTCGGTTTCGGTAGCAGGGATCAGCCCCAGGGCCTTTTCGGCGCCCGCCTCGAGGCGTTTGGCCCTGGAATAGAACTTGCTGGCGTTTTGAATGGGGGAGAGCCCAGTTTCCAGCGAAATTTCCACCATCTGACCCGAAAAATCTTCCAGCCTGACCGAAGGCCCCGGTTGAATCTGGTGGCTGTAAGCCATGAGCAGATCGCCCCAGTTGCGCAGGCGCCGGGCCTCCCCCAGGCGCTCCAGGGCTTTTTGATAATCCCCCAGGCGGGCCTGGAGGGTTTTGATCTGCCGCTGTAGGGCTTCGCACAGGGGTTTGCGCAGGGCCGCGGTTTCCTCCAACTCCCACGCGGCGTGCAGTTCTGCCGAGAGGTTCGTTCGTTCGGCAGGTTGTTCAACCAGGCTGTGGATAACCCTGTGGATAAACGACAGATGTTCGTGGCTGAGCGGGGTTTCTGGGCTCAGGTGAGCGCGGCGGGAGAGTTCGGCACCCAGCTCCTTGCCCACCCCATCCAGGTTTTTGATGAGCTGTACAAAGCTTTTGCCCACGAAAGGCTGCAGTTCATCGGCCCGCAGGGTGCGGGGGTCGAGCTTTTGATAGGGTGGGGGCGGCATGTAGGGCAACCCGCTGCGCAGTTCGCGGAAGCGGTTGACTGCCGGTGTGACAGGGCGGTCAATGCCCACAATCTGCCCCTCGAGGTCCGAGACCATCAGGTTGGCGTTGCGGCCCGTAAGCTCGAAAATAAGTCGGGTGGGGGCGGTGTCCACAAAACCTTTTTCCCCTTCAAACTCCAAAAACACCACCCGGTCGAGCTTGATTTGCTCGAGCCTCTGCAAGCGCCCCTTGCAGCGGGCCTCTAGCAAGCGCTGGAAGGGGGTTTTGGCCTCGCCCACGACACGGCCCGGCTCCACCGTCAGGATGGGGTTGGGCGGGCGGTAGCGCAGCACCAGGTTGCCCACCCCCTCCAAGAGCAGGGCGGCTGTGCCCTCGTCTGGAAAAGCCCAGCCCAGGCTGCGCAGGGGCAACCGCGCGGCTAACTCGCGTACTACTGCATGTATGACCAAGCCTTCCACTCGAGTGGGCATTGTACCCCGCGCCCGCCCCGCTCCAGCATGTGGGAGTAAGTCATCGGTATCTTGCCCTCACCGATAAGCCCGAATTACCGGAGTATCCATCTCCTGGAAGTGCCGCTTGCTGTGAAAGCGAGTGGGGTTTATTATGTATTAGACATAAGAAGCTTCCGTGCTCAAACCTGACAGGGTGTTAACGAGTTAATCGCAAGTTAGGCCTCACTGGAGTAGACCTCGCATGACCTACCTGGACTTCTATCTCGTTCCCGTTCGCATCGAAAATAAGGCGGCCTACGAGGAATTAGCTCGAGCCTCTGCACAAGTGCTGCGAGAATATGGCGCCATCCGCGTCGTTGAGTGCTGGCTGGACGAGTCGGGGCCGGAGGCCGCGACGTTCCATAGCCTGGAGGCAAGGCTCGAGTCCGGACAGTACAGAACATTCGTAGAAGCCGCCGGTGCGGGTAGCGGCGAGACCGTGGTGCTGTCTTTTGTGGAATGGCCAGACAAAGCTACAAGGGACAGAGGCATGGAGAAGGTGACGAGCGACCCCCGGATGCAGTTTGAAAATCTGCCGCCGACCTTCGACGGCAAGCGCCTCATTGCCGCAGGATTCAGACCCATGTTGGACGTGCTTAACCGAGCCGGAGGATGACAGGAGGAGTGCATGAACAACCGCTCTAACCATCGAATTTTTGCGATGAAGTTTGCCAGCGTATACCCGCTCTACATTCAAAAAGCCGAGCGCAAAGGTCGCACCAAAGCAGAAGTGGATCAGATCATCTGCTGGCTAACCGGTTACGACCAGGTCGGACTCCAACGTCAGATCGAACAACAAACCGACTTCCAGACCTTCTTTGACCAAGCCCCGGCCTTTCATCCCAAGGCTCCGCTCATACGGGGTGTGGTTTGTGGGGTACGGGTAGAGGATATCGAAGACCCGCTGATGCAAAAAATTCGCTATCTCGACAAGCTGGTTGATGAGCTTGCAAAAGGCAAGTCAATGGAGAAGATTTTGCGATAAGCGATGAAGACGCAGAGCCCCAACTCTCTTGGGTGTTTTCTGCCGTGGAACCTGATAAAATCGGTGATGTAGTACAGATACGACTGCTCGGTACT
>JBBIUP010000076.1:0-12588 GCA_037440185.1 Meiothermus sp.
GAAGTTGCCTCCTTTGCTACAGCATAACAGGGTTCATGGGATTTTTGGCTCTATCAGCCAAAGGCCCAGCGGCAGGCTTATTGAAACAGGGCGGTATCCCGAATGATGGTTCTTCCCCCTGCTAAGTTTCTCCGGCATGACTTTTGACAAAGCCTTGCTGGGGGCATCGCTTTTGCGACCGGCAACGCCGGAAACCCAGACCAAAGGGAGCATGGGTTCTCCCCATCTCTTTGCGATGGGTATACTTTTCCAGCATGAAGCTTTCCTACCAGGCGCTCGAGTGGCGCACATTTCCCGATCATTCCACCGATATTGTGGCATTCCCACCCGCGCCGCCTTTTTTTGGTCAGGAACGGGCCAAGGCAGCCTTGGAACTGGCGATTCGGGGAGGGTTCCACGCCTATCTAGTAGGGCCATCCAGCCTCGGGAAACACGAGGCATTGCTGGCTTACCTGAGCACCCAGACCGTCGAAACCCCACCCGACCTGTTGTACGTGCCCTTGTCGGAGCGCAGGGTGGCGGTGCTGACCCTGCCCAGCGGGCAGGAAACCCATCTGGCCGATGCGGTTGAAAACCTACTGCTCGAGGTGACGCGGCTGGACGAACTATTCCGCCAGGGTTCTTTTTTGCGGGAAAAAACCCAGCTCGAGGCCCGCTTCAAACAAACCCGCGATCAGCAACTGGCCTCGCTGCAGCAAGAGGCCCAGGAAGCCGGGTTTGCCCTCTCATTCAACGGCGATCGGCTGGAGGTGGCTGGCCCCGGCCCGGTTCCTGCCGAACTCGCCGCCCGGCTGGAAGAGGTCACGCTGGGCAGCCTGGCCGATGCAGCCGAACTCGAGGTGGCCCTGCGGCGGCTGCGGCGTGACTGGGCGCTGCACTACCTGAACAACCGAGTAGAACCCCTGTTCCAGCGCTTTCCCCAGGCGAAAGCCTACCTCGAGGCCCTGCGGGGCCGCCTGGCCCGCTACGCCGAGACCGGCGAGCCTCTCGACCCCGCCCAGTGGCGGCCCAACCTGCTTACCTCTTCCAGCAGCGGCACCCCTCCACCCATTGTGTTTGAACCCTACGCCACCGCTCCACGGCTGTTTGGACGGTTGGATTACGCCGTAGACCGGGGGGTGTGGAGCACCAACGTTAGCCTGATTCGCCCAGGTGCCGTCCACCGCGCCCAGGGGGGTTATCTGATTCTCGATGCCCTGAGCCTCAAACGCGAGGACACCTGGGAAGCCTTCAAGCGGGCCTTGCGCAATGGACAGGTCGAGCCGGTCACCGAGCCACAGGCCCCGGCCAGCCTCGAGGTCGAGCCCTTTCCGATCCAGATGCAAGTCATGCTGGTGGGGGCTCAGGAGGCCTTCGAATCGCTGGAAGAAGACCCTGCCTTCAATGAGTTGTTCCGCATTCGGGTGGAGTTCTCCCCCACCCTGCCTGCCACTCCAGACAATTTCATGGCCCTCGGTGGGTGGCTTCAGGCCCAGGGTTTCCATCTCACCCAGGGCGGCCTGATCCGGCTCTACGACGAAGCCCGGCGCAGTGCCGAGCAACGCGACCGCATGGATGCTCGCCTGATCGAAACCCGTGCCCTGGCCGAAGAAGCCGCTGTTTTGGGCGAGGGAATTCTCACTGCCCAAGCAGTCGAGGAGGCTGTTCAGGCCCGCGACCACAGGAGTTTCCTCTCCGAGGAGGAATTTTTGCGCGCTGTACAGGAAGGGGTCTGGAGTCTCCGCACCACCAGTCAGGTGGTGGGCGAGGTCAACAGTCTGGTGGTGGTCGAGGCAGCACCCTACTGGGGCCGCCCGGCCCGACTGACCGCCCGAGCGGCCCCAGGTCGCGACCACCTGGTTTCTGTAGACCGAGAAGCCGGTTTGGGTGGGCAAATCTTCCACAAGGCCGTGCTGACCCTGGCTGGTTATCTCCGCAGCCGCTATATCGAAAGCGGCCCACTTCCCGCCACCATCAGCCTGGCCTTCGAGCAGAGCTATGTCTCCATTGATGGCGACTCCGCTGGGCTGGCCGAGTTGGTGGCCGTGCTATCGGCAATTGGCAACTTCCCACTCCGGCAAGACCTGGCCGTGACCGGTGCGGTAGACCAGACCGGCAAGGTGCTGGCAGTGGGGGCCATCAATGCCAAGGTGGAGGGCTTCTTTAGGGTCTGCAAGGTGCTGGGCCAGAGCGGAACCCAGGGGGTAATTTTGCCCAAAGCCAATATCTCCAACCTGACCCTGAGGGCCGAGGTGCTGGAGGCGATCCAGGCCGGCCAGTTCCACATCTACGCGGTCGAAACCGTAGAACAGACCCTCGAGCTGCTCTCCGGCGCCCGCATGGAAGGCTTCCGGGGCTTGCAAGACAAAATCAAGGCCGGGCTGGAAGCGTTTGCCAAGCTAGAAGAAGGCCACGATAAAGAGGACAAAGAAGGCAGCCAGTAACCCGGCTGCTGCTGTTTGCCGTTCGCGTATCATGCAGCTATGCGTTGGTGGGTTGTAGGGTTGGTTCTATGGGGAAGTCTGGCCTTGGCCCAGGCTCCCCAGACCTTTGCGTTGCGGCTCGAGCAAGCCTGGAAGCTGGTCAGGGAACGCTACTACGACACCGGCTTCAATGGCGTGAACTGGGAAACCGTGGGCGATACCTACCGACAGAGGCTGGGCGAGGTCAGGGACTGGGACGGGTTGTATCGTTTGCTGGACGATATGTATGGCGAATTGCGCGACGACCACTCGAGGGTCTTGAGCCCCGCGCAGGCCCGGCGCTATCTGAGCGGGGGGCAGTGCCTGGCCCTGCCCTTCAAAGACCAGGATTTGCTCCCCACCACCCAACCCAACCCCAGCACACCGGGTTTCGAGCCTGCCAAGCCGGTGAACCCGGCCCCACCCCCTTCCCAGCCCACCCAGCCATCCCGATCTCCCTACGAGACGCCCCAGGTGCGATTTACCGATGGGGTGGTCATTGTGCGGATGAGCAACCTGGTAGACGTAGCGGGCCTGGGTGCCTTACAAGACGCCATCCGCCGCTACGAGGCCAGGGCCAGGGGCTATGTGCTGGATCTGCGTGGCAACCCTGGAGGGCTGGTGCTGCGCATGGCCGAAGTAGCTGGGGTCTTCATGCGGGGCGTACCCTGGCGCATTGTGAGTCGGGGCCTGGGGGCCATTCCATTTCCCACCACACCCTTCTTGGGTCGCCCACAAACTCAAAAACCCCTGGTGGTGCTGATTGATGGTGACGTCCACTCCGCCGCCGAAGGACTGGCTGGCGCACTCAAGAACGCCAAACGAGCCTACATTATCGGCACCCGCAGCGCAGGCAACACCGAGGCCCTCACCCCCTACTGCTTCCCCGATGGCGGGGTGGCCCTGGTTGCCAACGGCGTGCTGGCGCCTTTCTCCGGCCCCACCTGGGAAGGGCGCGGGGTGGAACCCGATCTAGTGGAAGAAGACCCCAAAGAACAGCTCGAGGCCGCCCTACGCTACATCCTGCGCCAACGCTAGGGCTCGAGAATTTTTTACAAAGTATCTTCCATTCCTTGAGCGGTTCTCGCAATTACGTTGCACGCCATGCAGCGTGATGGTGGGAATCGCGACGGGGACGCGTTTAGCGCCACTCACGCGCAGAGATGGTATCAGGATGAAGCAGCGCCGCCGCAAACGTCTTTCGCGTGGTCGCACAGTCTCCCACCAACAAGCTTTGGGCATAAAGCAAACAGGGGCCAGCTTCTGGGCCAGCCCCTGTAGTAGGAAACCCGGTTACTTTTGAGGCAGGTTTTGGAACAGCTCAGCCTCGCTGATACGCTGAACCCCCGCAGGGTTGCTAGTAAAAGACATGCGGTTAATGGGGGTCAGGATAGGGAAGCTGGGGTTGGTGAGGTCGAGTTCGGCCACTGTCCAGAGGGTGCCCGAACGGCTGGGCACACTGTAGGTTGCGACCAAAGTAGCGCCTCGGAAAATCCGCACCTGGGCACCAGAAGCAGCCATAGCACTGCTGTTGGTCAAGTCCTTGTTGCTATAGTCGTGCACCGAGAAGCGATACACCCCCGAGCCGCCGGTGGGTTCGTAGATGGTGGTGGTCTCGGGGCCAAAGCTGCTTACATCGTCCACATCCAGGTCGGCGTAGCGAATTCCGTTGAAACTGTAGGTTCGGCTGCTGCTGGGGAAGTAAATGTGGAAGCGCCCACCGCCAGCACTGGAGGGGGTGGGGCCGGTGAGGTGGGAATCGAGATCGGAGGGGGTCTGGCCCCAGGTCAGCACAAAGCGCCACTGGCGATCGGCGATGGGGGGCGAGATGCTGGCATTTTGATTGAGAATAGTCTGGCCGCCCACCACCGTTATGGTGAAGCGGTTGGGGGTAAAACCGTCTTTGCTAACGGTTGCAGTGTAGTTTCCTGCCGGGACGTTGCTAAAAGTATAGTTACCCGATAGGTTGGTAGTGGCCGTTGCGACCACTGTTCCAGTGGTGGCGTTGATGCCGGTGCGGAGCTCGAGCAAAGCGTCGGGCACCACCGTACCATCCTGGGCGTTGGTGATCTGACCGCCCGCGCCACCGGTTAGGCTCCCCTCTTCAACCAACAGAAGCTGCTCCAAAAACGTGGTCTGTTCGTGCCGCACGGCAACACCATAGATGGTGACGGGCAAGAAGCCAGTACGGCTTACCTGCAAATTGTAGGTGCCTCCAGCCAGTTGGAAGCTATAGTCGCCCACCGGATTTTCCACCGGGTTGGAGACTGGGGTGTTGGGGGTACAGCCTGGAGTGTTGCAGTAACTGAAGCTCACCCCGCTCAGGGCCTGACTACTGGCTGCATTGCGAACCACAGCCTGGATAAAGCCGGTGCCTGCTTCGACCACAATATTGACCGAAGCCTTGGCGCTGGGATCGCCCACACTGGTCGCAGTTACGATATAGGTTCCGGGGACTTCGGGTGCAACAAAAACCGCCTCAGTATCGGCAGACACCAGCTGTCCACCGGTGCTGCTCCAGGTAACCCGGCGGTCCTGGTTATAGGCCACCAGGGCTTTGAGTTGCACACTAAAGCCCGAATACTGGGTCGGTACTGTTTGGGGAACGATGATGACATTGGTTTTGGGCGAAGCACCGCAAGCCGCAATAAACACCGCCAGAAGTGCAAACAGAAAACTTCGCATCACATAACCTCCTGAGGCAAAAGCCCACACGCTTCCTCGAGGATAGACCAAGCCCCAGGAGATAAAGGCTCATTTGCACCTTCAGGCGTTACAGTGCCTCCTGAAGTATGTGTCACCGGCTCGGCGTACATTGGGGGGCTGCACCCCCTGACAGCCGTTCCCGAAAATAACCAGTACCCCGAGAGGCTCGGCTTCGACAGGCTCAACCGCCCCCTACACCGGATAAAACCAGGAAGCGGTGTAGGAGACTTTGTATGGAGAGTTGCTGGGAACCGCTGTGCGTGCAGCTAGATTAAAGGGCTTTCAGGATTTGACAAACTCCACGTGGCGCAGCTACGACCCCGCCGATGTGCGATTAATAATCCGCCCCCAATAGCCCGTTAGGTCGGGTTCGTTTGCAGCACTTCAAACGATGGAGCCAAGGCGGGTCATCTCTTCATCCGACAAGCGAATCTGCAAAGCCCCCGCGTTGCCCTCGGCCTGCCGGGCGTTTTTGGCACCGGGAATGGGCAGGGTGCCTTTTTGAATACACCAGCGCAGGGCCACCTGGGCCGGGGTGGCACTCAGGTTCTGGGCAATTTCGCCCAGGGTTTGCAGAAGTTGGGGAATTTGAGCTTTGTGCGTCATGTAGCGCTGGGCACGGTAGCGTCCGGGCGGGGGATTCTCCAGGCTGTACTTACCGGTCAGCCAGCCCATAGCCAGTGGACTATAGCTCATCAGCACAATACCTTCGGCTTGCATGGCCTGAAGCAAACCAGTCTGCTCGGGTTTGCGCTCGAGCAGATGATATTCAACCTGGTTGGCCGCCAGGGGAACGCGGTGCTTTGCCAGCACCTTTGCCACGCGCTCGAGTTGGGATAAATCGTGGTTGGACACCCCCACCGCTTTGGTGAGCCCTTGCTCGTAGGCTTCGGCAAGTGAAAGGGCCCATTGCTCGATGGATACGGGTTTCCAGGGCCAGTGCAGCAGATATAAGTCCAGTTGGTTCATCTGCAAGCGTTGCAGGCTCTTTTTGAGCGCACCTATTAGCACCTTGCGGGAGAAACGCCAGGGGTAGGGAAACATCTTGCTGACCACCAGGGGCTTGGGCGGATGGGCCTGATAATACTGCCCAATCAGCTTCTCGGAAAGCCCAAAGCCATAGAACTCGGCGGTATCGAACAGGCGCACCCCAGCCTGTAGGGCGGTCTGATAAGCTGCCTGGATATCTTCTTGCCGATAGCCCTGGCCATAGCCCCAGACCAACCGGTCGCCCCACTGCCAGGTACCGATGCCCAGGGCAGGAATGGGAGAAAGACCTTTTATCTGAATCGAATCACTCACCGCTCGAGCCTACCGTGCTGCTCGAGCAAAAGTTTGTGACTTGTGAACAACTCGAGGAAAACCGCCGCAGATTCATCCTGACAAACCAACCTTGGCTCAATTGCACCCAGTACATAGCTACAGCAAAAGCCATTTGTCAACCTCACCTGGGCGCAGCTTACCCCTGCACAACTTCAAAATAAGCTTCCTGCAAGCGATCCACAATCACCTCGAGGCCCTTGTCAATGGCCCTGTCCAGGTTTTCGGCAGCAATCAGTGGGATGCCTGAGCCCCTGGCCAGCTCTACTAGATGCTGCTGAATCAGGCGAATCTGATCGAAGTGGTGAGCGTAGGCTCCACTCGAGCGCGATCCCCGGGTTTCGCGTTCCCGCAAGGCAAAACGGTCGCGGTGCAGCTCTTCATCCTCGAGCACCAGCATGATGGGAATTTGAATAACCTCGCTCTGGTACTGGTGGGTCATGTAGCCCGGAACCACATGCACCCCTTCCACCACCAGCGAGGTTTTTTCCCTGGCGCTTCGTTCTTGTATGGCCCGCAATCCCACCGCCACCCGCGAGACCTGGTCGCGGAAACCCTGCATGACCAAAGCAGCACTGGGTTCAGCCGTATGGGGGGTAGCCAGTGCTCGCCATGAATCAAAGCTGCTGGTATGCAGGGTGGGTAGGAGGTCTTTGGGAATGGTAGCCCGCAAAATTTCCCTGACCGCATCGGTAGAAATCATGCGGGTGATGCCCAGCCGGTAGGCCAACGCCGAGGCCAGCACGCTCTTCCCTACCCCTGCCACCCCGCCAATCAAGAGGTGTACTGGCTTGACCGCGCGTCGAATGCTGCGCAACAGGTGATAGCGACGGGCCACTTCCTCCCCGGCTTCCTCGAGCAGCTCTTCCGAAACCGCCCGGCGCAGGTAATCGCGGGTTACTACGGTCGAGCCCGCATCGCGCAGGCGACGCTCCACATCGCGGGCCAGGCGGTAGGCCGAATCGGGCGAGAGCCCCACGGCCATCACCGACTGGGCCAACACACCCTTGGAGAAAGGAACCCGCGGCTCCCCCTCGCCTTCCTCCACAAAAATTTCCCCTGCCAGCGCTTGCCGCCCCGCATAACGGGTTCGGGCCGCAGGCCCAAACAGCTCTTCAATTTCGGCAGTAATCCGCTTTTCCAGTTCGGGCGAATCAATCGAGCGCACCCCACTGCGGCGCAGCCGGGTTTCCACCGAGCGGGCCAGGGCCTGGGCTTCGCGCATGGCGAATCCAGCATCTTCCAGGCTACGTGCCAACACCCCTTTGGAAAAAGGACGTCGGCGATACCCTTCCTTAACCAAAATATCCTCGAAGGCCTGGGTCTGCCCTTTGAGCCGCCCCGCCAGCTCGGGGCCAAAGTTTTTTCCCACTTCTTGTATGAGCATTTTTTTGAGTGCCAGGGCAGTAATTTCCGGCTTTTTTCGGGTCTTGAGCTGCTCCTCGATGGTGTGGGCCACCGACATCGCGGGCTCCATTTTCAGCCCAGCCAACATCATGGACTCTACCAACAACCCTTTGGAAAAAGGCCAGCGAAAGCCACCTGGCGTTTTGATGAACACTTCTCGCACGGTTCAATGGTACCGTAAATTCCATCTCCGACCTGAAATAGTAAGCACCCTGTACCGTCCATCGGTGAATGGGCATTTCCAAGAGGGCAGCTTGGCCGCTTTTAGCGTTTGACACACCCTCTGGCAAATGCTAACCTAGCCTTTGCTGAACCACTCGAGGCGACTTCTACGGACGCGGAGAGTATGGGGCAAGCGCGGCGCTGTAGCCAAGTGGTAAGGCAGAGGTCTGCAAAACCTCCATTCACCGGTTCGAATCCGGTCAGCGCCTCCAGAGGTTTCCACCCATCAGCGGAAACACCAGGAGCAAAAAACACTGTCTCACGCGGGCGCGTAGCTCAGATGGCTAGAGCACTACCTTGACACGGTAGGGGTCGCTGGTTCGAGTCCAGTCGCGCCCACCAAAATCCCCACATTCTTGTGGGGATTTTTTTGCTCATGGCACTCTTCACCCACGTTGCATCCGCCCTCAGACGTAAACGTTCCAATCTGCACGCTCATCTTGGCCCCCAAACTACTTCCTGGGGAGGAGCACCCAAGAGCGGTCTACGCCTGGCCCAAAAGATTCAGACCTTTTGCTCTCCACCCAAAAAGCGGAAGGGGTACTCGTCGCTCAGCTCAGCCCGGCCCTCCAGCACCAGTTCCTGCATGAGCTTCATCAGCCGACGGCGGGACATTGGAAAGCGTTCCTCGAGTTCTTCGTAGGTCAGCGGGTTTTGGGCTAGGGCCGTCACCACCGCTGCTTTCAACTCCACCCACTTTCCTGCCCTCGAGCCGCGTTCCTCCCCCAGCAGCCTCGAGACCATTTGGTCGCGCAGGGCCGTCGCCTCGGTTATGCTCAGACCCAGGACAGGGGCCAGGTCGCCCAGTGATTCCCCGTTGGCATAGGCCAGTACGATGGTGCGTTGGGGCTTGGAGAGGCGCCTGACCGCCGACTCCAGCGAGGTGCCCAGGCGTTGCTCGACCGCCTGACGAAAGCGCTGGCCCTGGATTTTCTCCGACGAACCTTCGTCCTGAAGCTTTTTTAGCGCCCGATGTTCAACCTGGCGTACCCCCTCGGGGGTGAGCTCGAGGCGGCCGCCAATCTGGCGCAAGGTTTCGCCCGAAGCCCGCGCCAACAACACTTCGCGCTCGAGCGGAAAAAGCTTCTCGAGGTGGTCGGTCAGTTTGTTCGGCAAAATGCCCTTACTCAAAAAATACTGTCCTGGTGTTTTCTTTGGGGTTCTTGGCATAAATGATTGAGCACTCCGCTGTTTATAGATTATAATGGCACCGTTGGCGATCAGCGCCATCTGACAACCCAGATGGTTCGGATTACGGCCCGCACAACACGCCGTGCCAGAAACGCACAGCTACAAGGCATTGCAAGAAAGCAGGGAGTTATGAAAGAACAAGCCATTCTAATCATGTCATCGGAAGGAACGCAGCAGCCAGGGCTGCGCTCTGTCGCACGTGCTGGCTGGACGAAGCTCTTCCAGGCCGCCGACTACTATCTCGACCTCAGCTACAAGCCCGACGGCCAGCAGGGCCTGTTGCTAGGCCAGGTACTGCGCGAGGGTGGAACCTCTTTCAACTCGGCCAGGGTCGCGTTGGTAGGCCCCCAAGGCGCCCACCTGCAAACCGAAGAAGTTACCCCCAACACAGGTTTTCGCATGGCCGTGGGCGATGTGGCGGCCCACCGCCTCGAGCTCACGCTGGATCAAACCACCTTCGACGTGGCCCTGTCCTGAACCTCCAACCCCCTAAAAAGCCGCTCCAGAGCGGCTTTTTTTATTGCCCCACCAGCGCACCACCGGCCTTCGAGCCGTAACGCTCCAGCCCAATTTCTGGTGAAAAAATCACCACAAGCCCCCCAAAAAACCTCTACGCTAATTGCGTCTACTTCGGTAGGCACCGCAAAATTGGCAATATTGTAATCTTGATACATTCTAAATCAAGTACAGTCTTTCCCGTATGTCTTGACAGCATGGGAGGTCATGGCGTATTGTTTTCCTCAAGGTTGGAGGCGAAGAAATCAAAGCGCTTCCAAGCCGTCTGGAAGGAGATAAACATGAAAAAGCTTACCTTCAAACTCATGACCCTGATTGCCGCCCTGGTTGCTCTGGCTATGGCTGCTGGCGCCGATGCGCAATGGAAATAATCACGTAACGCTTTAGTGGGTGCGGGTGTGCAATCTGCACCCGCTTTTTTTTGTCTTTCCCATAGACTTGGGGGGTGAAGGCGCAGCTACCCTTGCCCCCCCTCCGCGTTCTGCTCTTCCTCCTGGTACTGCTGGGGGCCTTTGCCGGCCTGCTTTATTACTTCTTGGGCCTGCCAGATAACCGCTACACCCCAAATGCCCTGGATCTGGTTTTCTGGGCAGCCCTGATATGGATCGCAAGGCGTTCTGAGGTTGCACTGCCCCTCAACGCCTCCATGTCCCACGCTTTTGTGGTGGCCCTGGCCGCCATCACCCTCTTCTCCTCCTGGCTGGCGGCCGGCCTGGTGTTTATCTTTAGCTTTAACAAGGACTTTGGCCGTCCCGGCTACACCTGGTACAAAGACCTCTTCAACCGCACCCAGTCGGGCCTGGCCACCGGCCTGGCTGGCTGGGTCTGGGGCTGGATGCAGGCCCAGCCGGGCTTCCATCCTTACCTATTAGAGGCTGTGGGCATCCTGGCCGCCTCGCTGGTTTACTTCCTGGTCAATGTGGGCAGCGTGACCTACGTAATCCACCTGGCCAGCGGGACTGGCCTGCGGAAAATCTGGTTCGAAAACTTTAGCTGGCTCTGGGTGAGCTATCTGGTACAGGCTCCTATTGGCCTCCTGCTGGCAAAGGCTTATCAGATTCCGCTGGTCTGGGGCTGGGGTGGGTTTACGGTGCTGTTTATGATGCTGTTGCTCTATTTCTCGCGCTATTACTGGGACGAGAAGGTTAAGCTGGAGGAGTCGTTCGATACGACCATCGAGGTGTTGGTATCGGCGCTGGATGCCAAAGACCCCTTTACGCGCTTGCACTCCGAGCGGGTAGCAGCCATTACCAACAGCATTGCAAAAAAGCTTGGGCTCGACGAGCAGGACGTGAAGCGCATTACCTATGCGGCGCGTATTCACGACATTGGCAAGGTAGCCATTCCAGATTCGGTCTTGCTCAAACCCAGCAAGCTGTCTGCCGAAGAGTTTGCCCTCATCAAGAGCCACCCTGCCAAGGGCCTCGAGGTGCTCCACCCCATGCTAAACCGCCTCTCCAAAGATGTGCAGGGCGTTATCCTGCATCACCACGAGCGCTGGGACGGAACCGGCTACCCGGTGGGCAGGCGGGGCGAGGACATTCCGCAATGGGCCAGGGTGATCTCGCTGGCCGACGCCTACGAGGCCATGACCGCCGGTCGGGCTTATACCCGGGCCAAGTCGCCCGAAGAGGCCCTCAATGAGATAATCATGTTTGCCGGGCGGCAGTTCGACCCCCAGGTGGTGCGGCTCTTCGAAGACTTGTGGCACGAAGACCTCATCTGGAAAGACCGGGAGGAGTTCCTACGACGTTATACCTCGCCAGTGCAATTATCGGAATTGCCCTTGCTCTCGCATTCCGAGCCAGCTTCCGCGACCTTGGCAACATCGAGCTCAGGGCCGCTTGGGCCTTCATAGCGGCAGCGCTGCTGGAAGGCGGATTGGCCTTTGCTACTTCGCGCGGCCTGGTTGCACCTGAGATCGCGGGGCCGGTAGCCAAAACCCTGGTGTTGATCTTTGTGGGCTATGGGCTCATGGCCAATACCCATCTGCGCGGGCTGTGGTTTGTGGGACTGGGCCTGGCTTGCAACGCGCTGGTAATTTTTGCCAACAAGGGGCACATGCCGGTAAGCAGCGAGGCGCTCTACAAAGTGGGCATGGAGTCGTATATTCCCAAGCTACAACAGCAATACGACGCTGTACACACCCTGATGACCGAGTCCAGTCGGCTGTGGTTTCTGGCCGATGTGATCCCGGTGCAGATCCTGGGTTATACCAATGTCATCAGCCTCGGAGACGTGTATTTGATGGTGGGAATTGTACTGACCATCCTGGATGGGGCCCTGGAGGCCAGGCGCAAGGCGCAGGAAGCTCTCGAGATAGATTTGAAGTTTTAAGACTAGCTGAGGCTACTGAGGAGTAGTCTGAGGCTGGTACATGACGAGGAAAAACCGCTACGTTTACCGTGCTAGAATCTCCGAGGCCAAGTTCCGGGAGTTGGTGCGGCTGTTCGCCGCCGACCTGGATGCCGGTCAGATCACCGAGATTGCCAGGCTGAACCGCAACACGGTTGACCGGTACTTGGGGTTGATCCGGCTGCGTATCGCAGCATTCTGCATTGAGCCATCTAAGGATAACCAAAATACAGAGCTACTGAGATAAAGAATATGAATATCAAAAGCCGCCTTGGCCAAGCATGTTTGCTGAGAGCCAAGGCTTCTTGAGCACTCGCGAACAATCCCACTAAAAACCCACCGAGAAAGAGGTAGATGTCTAGATCAGGTTGCCTTTTTAGGCTTTTATCATATGCAGTATGAACGAGGCAAAAGGGATACCCAGCCCGAT
>JBBIUP010000077.1:0-12567 GCA_037440185.1 Meiothermus sp.
GTTGCTGGCCGCGTTCGTTGCGGCTGGCGCTGGTGGTATAGCTGGGAGCTGGGGCCGGGTTTTGTAGCAACCAGTCTACAGCCGCTTCCAAGCCCATATCGGCCAATTTCTGGGCCTCGTTTTTGCGCCCCCGACCTGCTGCACGGCGCAGCAGATGGGTAGCGTTTTGGTAAGTAAGCGCTCGAGCCATCCATTACTCCTTCCTGATCTAAAGGATTGGCAATCTTCCTGAAAACAAAATAAGCCAGCAAGCTGAAGCCAGTCTTAAGCCATTCCAGCCCAGTGAAGACGGTTGGTTGGGTTGAAAAGAGCAGGCAAGGAGCACCATCGCACGAAATAATTTGCTCAGAGACCTGGTTAATCCATACCGATGACACATCTGCTGCGGTGCGTAGGAACTTTTTGCTTTTGCAGACTTAATAGCTTAGAATCCCGCCCAAAGGAGTGCGCATGAAAGCCTATCGTATTAAGCCCGGTGGTAAGTTCCGTCTCAAGAATTTTGATCCCGACGATACCAGTGCCCTCAAGGACGACAAAGAAAAAGCCCTGGTAGCCCTGCGTACACTCAACGACCGCCTCGAGCAGCTCCAGGAATTGCTGTTTGCCGAGGGCAAACACAGGGTTCTGATCGTTTTGCAGGCTATGGATGCAGGGGGAAAAGATGGCACCATTCGGGTGGTTTTCGATGGAGTAAACCCCAGCGGGGTGCGGGTAGCGGGCTTTGGGGTTCCCACTGAACACGAGCTGGCCCGCGACTATCTCTGGCGCATCCACCAACAGGTGCCGCGCAAGGGTGAGATGGTCATCTTCAACCGCTCACACTATGAAGATGTGCTGGTGGTGCGGGTCAAGAACCTGGTTCCCAAGGCGGTTTGGAAGAGGCGCTATCAGCACATCCGCGAGTTTGAGCGGATGCTGGCCGACGAGGGCACCACCATCCTCAAGTTCTTTTTGCACATCTCCAAAGACGAGCAGCGCATTCGCCTGCAAGAACGCCTCGATAACCCCGAGAAGCGCTGGAAATTTCGCAAAGGTGACCTGGACGACCGCAAGCTTTGGGATGACTACCAGGAAGCCTTCGAGGACGCGATCCGCGAGACCAGCACCGATTATGCCCCCTGGTACGTGATTCCTGCTAACAAAAATTGGTATCGCAACTGGGTGGTTGCCAGCATCCTGGTCGAAACCTTAGAGAGCCTTCAGATGAAATACCCTCAGCCCGAGGTGGGTTTGGAAAAAATCAAAATCAAGTGACACCCGAGGCCTCTTCTATTCTCTTAACGCCAGGCTGGCCTTGGTAATGGTGGTGCTTTGTGTTGCGGCGGATAGGCTCAAGTCCAGTCCTGTCACTTCGGGTAGTTCTTCGACCATCCGAGACACCCGCAGCAGGATGTCTTGCAAGCTCTCGAGGTGGGCCTTGTCGGCAAGCCGGGAGAGCATTTGCAAGGCCTCGCCATCGGTGAGTGGGGTGATGCGGATACCCAGCAGTTGTTCGCCCAGGGACAGGCCGGTGAGCGCCAGTGTCAGCACCGAGCCGAACAACGGGTCGTTTTTGACCCGCAAAGCCAGGGCAATTCCCTCACTGGACGGGGTAGCAGCCTTCAGGCCAAAGTAGCCCAGCAACTGCGTGGTCTGGGCTGGGTTCAGCGTGCCCTTGGCTTTGGAGACCAGTGCGCGGGCCTCGTCCTCCTGTACCCCATGGTCGGGGATTTCCCCTGGTGGGGTCTTGCGCCACTGGGCATATGCATAGGCAGCGGCCAGCGCCCGCCCCGCTGACTCGGGAAAGCGGTACGAAGGTACTAACTCCATCCCCAGTCGTACCCTGGGCCGTCCGGTGGTCATGAAGCAGGTGAGTACCGGAATATTCACCCCTTTTGCTCGAGCTTCATTGAAGGCGGTGCGCAGGGCCTCGGTTACTTCTTCCAGGGTGGCGTAGCCCAACGGCACAAACAGGGCGATGGCCGCATCAGAGCCGCTTGACAACAATTCTCGAGCAGACTGCAGGTATTCCTCCGCCGAAGCCCGCGAGCCCAGGTCGCGCACTTCCGCCGTCAGCCCATCGGCCTTGAGTGCGTCCTCGGTCAGGTGGGCGGGGCCAGAGGCATTGGTCAGCAGCGCCACCCTGGGGCCTTCGGGTAGGGGCTGGTGGGCCAGCAGGGCGGCGATGTCGAACATCTCTTCCAGGTTTTCCGCCCGCACCACCCCGGTCTGTTTGAAGAGGGCTTCCACCACTGCGTCGCGCCCTGGTCGTACGGCCAGGATGGGCTTCTTACGCCCCACTCGCCTTGCCAGCCGGGCAAAGCGCCGGGGGTTGCCAAACGATTCGACATACAGCAAGATCAGCCCGGTGTCGGGGTCTTCTTCCCAGTACTGGATCAGGTCGTTGGAAGAGATATCCACCTTTGCACCGAGCGACACAAAGTTGGAAAACCCCAACCCCATCTCGCGGGCATATTCCAGCACTGCCAGCCCCACTGCGCCGCTCTGGCTGGACATGGCGATGCGCCCGCGAATAGGCAGGATGGCGGCCAGCCCCGCACACAGCTGAATTTCTGGGCTGGTGGCAATCAAGGCCAGCGAACCCGGCCCCACCAGCCGCATGCCGTAGTGGCGACAGGTTTGCACCAGGGTCTTGATCTGGGAGGTTTCCATGTCGGTTGTGACCACCATCAAAGCCCGCACTCCCCGCTGCCCACAGGCTTCGGCTGCCTCCAATACCTTGTCGCGGGGCGTGGTGATAATGGCCAGGTCAATGGGCCCCGGCACTGCCTTGATGGAGGTATAGGCCAGCATCGAACCCACCACCGGCACGTCGCCTGCAGCAGGGGTCGCTGCGGTGTTGACGGGATAGACCGGGCCTTGAAAACGATTCAGCACCAGATGCTCCAGAACTTGATAACCCACGCTCCCCGGGTCACGCGAAGCGCCTACCACCGCTACCCCCCTGGGGCGCAATACCGGCATCAGCGAGGCTACTGTGGAGACCCGTTCGCGCAGCTCAAACTTGGCGATCATTTCTGGGCTAGGTTCTATTTCAAAACTGACTTCGACTTCCCCAGAGTCTGTGTGGGATTCTACTTTGAAGCCGCTGGCTTTAAAGACATCGAGCATCTGCCGGTTTTCTGCCAGCGTGAAGGCGTGGAAACGACGAATGCCCCGCTGAACCCCAATCAGGGCCAGCCGCTCGAGCAGAAGCGAGCCCAGGCCCTTGCCCTGAAACCAGTCATCCACCAGAAAAGCCACCTCTGCCGAGGTGGAGTTGGTACCTTCTTGCACGTACTCTCCGGTTGCGATGATGCGCTCCGGGTCGCCAGAGAGCACCACCAAGGTCACCTTGTCCTCACCTTCGGGTTTTTTGAGCAAGAGTTCGGTGGCGGTTTCCGGCCTGACTTCGGAGAAGAAGCGAAAAGTGCGGGCCTGGGGCGAGAGCCGCCCCAGAAATTCCACGAACAACTCCCGGTCTTCGGGCCTGGCTGGGCGCAGGGTGGCGGTACGGCCATCCTTGAGCAGGATGGGGCCAGACTCGAGGGCGTACTGTGGCGTGGGGGGGGGAATGTAGCGTTCGGGCATACAAACGTCCTGCCTACTAGCATAGCCTCAAACCCAGGGTAGACTGTCCTGCTATGGAATGGCTACACCGAAGCATCCGGTTGTGTGGTAGTGATACGGGATGGGCGTATACTGGAGAATAGAAGGAGGATATTCTCTTGGGCATGAAATTACGCGACCAGATAATGAAATTGGCCAAGCCGTTTTTTATTGAATGGCCCGCAAGCCAACGCAATCTCAACGACTTAAGGGCCGTCTTCATCAGCACCGTCGAACCCATCGAGGCCCGCATTCGCAAGGCCCAAAGGCCAGAGGCCGAACAAATCATCCGCCACATCATTGGTATCGAGCGCTGGGGTCAGAACCGTCTTCGCGTAGCCCTGGGCAGTCCTCTGGTCATGGATGAGCATCACGCCTACAAGCCCCCCCAAGGGCTCAGCAAAGACCACCTGCTCGTGGAGTTCAGGAAGACCCGGTTGCAAACCCTCGAGCTCATCGAACTGCTCAAAGGCACCATTGATCCTCAGCATATTCCCCATAACGCCATGGGGCTGCTTTCGACGCGGGGCTGGTTGTACTATCTTAGCCTCCACGCCGACTGGGAAAGCCGTCGCTTGCGCTAGCTAGAGCACCGGGGGTCAGGGCGAACCTTTGGCGTGTCGCTAGACCCCTGGCCCGGTTCTCGGTACTCTAAAGGCATGCGCCTCAAGGCAAAATTCTGGCTCGAGTCCGATTCCGGCGACTTCTTGCTAGGGCCGGGTACGCTGCGGCTACTATTGGCGGTAGCCGATAAAGGCAGCCTCAAGGCTGGGGCAAAGGTTATTGGGCTGAGTTACCGGGCTGCTTGGGATCGGCTCAAGCAAGCCGAGGAAGGGTTGGGTTTTCCTCTTTTGGAACGTCACTCCGGTGGAGAGGGGGGTGGCGGCAGCACCCTTACTGTAGCGGCGCTGAAACTGGTCGAGCGGTACCGGGTCTTTGTGCAAGACCTGGAGGGGATGCTCGAGGCCCGCTTCACCGAAGCCTTTGCAGGCTGGTCTTCCGAAGGTTGAGCAAGGTCAGCGATAGCTGTTGGCCTTTTCTGAGGTGCAAAATTGCGGCTGACCGATCACCGCCTCTGACAATGCAAACTGTTGTGAAAAAAACTAACAAATAGCAATTCTTAGAATTACAAAATGCAGTAAATTAAACCTAACGTGCAAAATGTTGACAACAAAAAAGGTAAATGATATATTATTGTTGCCAGACGCTTCATGTACTACTCCCCGGTTGCCAGGCCGGGGAGTCCTCCATTAGAGCGGTTTTCAGAAAGAACCCCGCAATGCCATGAGGATATTGACTACTCGGATATACCGCCTATCACCCCCGAGATGTTTGCCGAAGGTGTGGTGGAAAAAGGTGGAGTATTCGTCCGTCGGGTCAAGCAGTCGCTGACGTTGCGTGTGAATGCGGTGCTCGAGGCTTACATGAAAGCCCACAAAGAGGCTGGGAAGTAGGGCTCGAGGCAATTCTAGCCGTTGATAATCCGCACGTATTCGTCGTGCTGTCCGATCCAAAACCACAAGTAGCCTTCGGGGATTTCCACCGCCAAAGCGCGGATGCTGTAGGTGACTCGAGCCGACCAGTACCGCCCCACCTTTTTGAAGTGGAGCGAGGGATAGAGCGGGTCAGCCTTCAGCAGCTCGTAGCTCTTGCCGGTCAGTTCCTGCTGCTCCGGGGTTAGCTCGGCGTAGCAGGCCCAGAAGCTCGGTGCGGTGAAGTGGTTCACAGCTTCTTGAAGTTGCCCTGCCGGAACTGCGCGATGGCCTCGTTGGCCAGCCTGTCGAGCTTGCCCGCCTTGGCATCGGCCTCGATCTGCTTATCCCACTGCTCAGCCTTGAACTCGGCGAACCAGCGGTCGAATGCGCTCAATTCTTCTTGGCTGAGCGACTGAATCTCGCGCTCGAGCATCTCCAAACGACTCATACCTCGAGTGTAGCACGAGGGCTGGGAGGGCTCGAGGCTTACATGAAAGCCCACAAAGAGGCTGGGAAGTAGGGCTCGAGGCAGACTGGCTTGATAGGGCAATCGTCGGAGCTATTGTGGCAGCGATCTACACTGCCTGGCCGACTTGGATGTATGAAGCCAGCAGCATGAAGCCTGAAACCCTAAAGAAGCTGGCTGCAACGAGGTACATGCTGACGAGTTTTTTTAGAGCGGGCTGAACACTCACTCTACTTGACAATACTGCACTCAAGTTTCATACTGAGCAAGTATGAACCTCGAGCGTTGGACTGAACAAGCCCGCCAAGCCATTGCCCAGACCCAGGCGCTGGCCAGGGAGAACTCGAATCAGCAGATGGACGTGGGGCACCTGGCCTCGGTGCTGTTCCGCGATGGGGCGGGGCTGCCTGCTGGGCTGCTGAAGCGGGCGGGGCAGAACCTGCCAGCGGTGCAGGGGGCGGCCAGCCTCGAGCTGGGCCGCTATCCCAAGGTTTCGGGGGATGCGGGGCAGTACGTCTCGAGCAAACTCAACGGCGTTTTCGACCGGGCCGAGCGGCTGGCGACCGAGTACAAGGACAAATTCGTGGCGATAGACACGCTCATCGTGGCGCTGGCCGAGACCGGCTTCGGCGGGCTGAACGTGAATGCCATCAAGTCGGCAATGCTGGACTTGAGAGGGGGTAAAACTGTGGACAGCGAACATGCGGAGGGCACGTACCAGGCCCTCGAGCAGTACGGCATAGACCTGACCAAGATGGCCGAGGAAGGCAAACTCGATCCGGTGATCGGGCGCGACGAGGAAATCCGGCGGGCCATCCAGATTCTGCTACGTCGCACCAAGAATAACCCGGTGCTGATCGGGCAGCCGGGCGTGGGCAAGACCGCCATCGCCGAGGGGCTGGCCCAGCGCATCGTCAAGGGCGACGTGCCGGAGGGGCTCAAGGGCAAGCGGATCGTGAGTTTGCAAATGGGCTCGCTGCTCGCTGGCGCGAAGTACCGGGGCGAGTTCGAGGAGCGGCTCAAGGCGGTGATGCAGGAGACCATCCAGAGCGCGGGACAGATTGTGCTGTTTATTGACGAGCTGCACACCGTGGTGGGGGCGGGCAAGGCCGAGGGCGCGGTGGACGCGGGCAACATGCTCAAGCCCGCACTGGCCCGTGGCGAGTTGCACATGATTGGAGCCACGACCCTCGAGGAGTACCGCCAGATCGAGAAGGACGCGGCCCTCGAGCGACGCTTCCAGCCGGTCTACGTGGACGAGCCCAGCGTGGAAGACACCGTGAGCATCCTGCGCGGCATCAAGGAGAAATACGAGGTTCACCACGGCGTGCGGATCACCGATCCCGCGCTGATTGCGGCGGCCCAGCTCTCGCACCGCTACATCGCCGACCGGCAACTCCCCGACAAGGCCATTGACCTGGTGGACGAGGCCGCTGCCCGGCTGCGGATGGCGCTGGAATCGTCCCCCGAGACCATTGACACCCTCAACCGCAAGAAGCTCCAAACAGAGATCGAGCGCGAGGCCCTGAAGAAGGAGACCGATGCCGAGAGCAAGCTCAGGCTGGGCGACCTCGAGAAAGAAATCGCCGAGCTGACCGAGGGCATCGGGGCACAGAAGGCCGAGTGGGAGGCCGAGCGCGAGGTGATGCAGAAGCTGCGGGTGGCCCAGCAGAAGCTGGACGAGACCCGCACCCAGATCGAGCAGGCCGAGCGGGCCTACGACCTCAACAAGGCCGCCGAGCTGCGCTACGGGCAACTGCCGAGGCTCGAGCAGGAGGTCAACGACCTCTCCGACCGGATGCAAAATGCCAAGTTTGCCCGCCCCAATGTTTCCGAGGAAGACATCGCCGGCATCGTCAGCCGTTGGACGGGCATCCCGGTAGCCAAGCTGATGGAAGGCGAGCGCGAGAAATTGTTGCGCCTCGAGGAGGAGCTGCACACCCGCGTGATCGGGCAGGACGAGGCCATCGTGGCAGTGGCCGACGCGATTCGCCGCGCCAGGGCGGGCCTCAAAGACCCCAACCGGCCCATCGGCTCCTTCCTGTTCCTCGGCCCTACGGGTGTGGGTAAGACCGAGCTTGCCAAGACCCTCGCGGCCAGCCTCTTCGACTCCGAAGAGAACATGATCCGCATTGACATGTCCGAGTACCAGGAGAAGCACACCGTGGCCCGGCTGATCGGGGCCCCTCCAGGCTACGTGGGCTACGAGGAGGGCGGCCAGCTCACCGAAGCGGTGCGCCGCCGCCCCTACTCGGTCATCCTCTTCGACGAGATCGAGAAGGCCCACCCGGACGTGTTCAACACCCTGCTGCAAGTCCTCGACGACGGTCGCCTGACCGACGGCCAGGGCCGCACGGTGGACTTCCGCAACACCGCCATCATCCTCACCTCCAACATCGGTTCGCAGCTCATTTTTGAGGGCATTCAGACCGGGCAGAGCTACGAAGTGATTAGGGATCGGGTGTTCGGGGTGCTGCAAAGCAACTTCCGTCCCGAGTTTCTCAACCGTCTCGATGAGATCGTGGTCTTCCGCCCGCTCGCCAAGGAGCAGATCGCGGCCATCGTGGAGATTCAGTTGGGTGCTGTGCGGAAGCGACTGGCTGAGCGGAGGATCACCCTCGAGCTGTCCCCCGAAGCCTTGCAGTTCATCGCGGACCGGGGCTACGACCCGGTGTTCGGGGCACGCCCCCTCAAGCGGGTGATCCAGAAGGAAGTCGAGACGCCCTTATCCCGCAAGATTCTCTCCGGCGAAGTCGCCGACGGCACGACGGTGTACGCGACTCCGGGGCCGCTGGGCCTGACCTTCGAGACCCGCAAGGCGGCGATGGCGTGAAAAGAGGTCGCAAGTCAAGAACCATTTTTGGCTTGCGATCTGTGACAATAAGGAGCCAGCATGGCGACCACTGACAACATCACCAGTTGCATCCACTGCGGCGCGAAGAACCGCCTTGGTAAGCCACCCGAGGGCCAGGTGCCGGTCTGCGGGGCCTGCAAGAAGCCGCTGCCCTGGCTGGTCAATGCCAGCCAGGGGCTCACCCCTGAGCTGAATGCCAGCGTTCCGGTGCTGGTGGACTTCTGGGCCGAGTGGTGCGGGCCTTGCAAGGTGATTGCGCCGGTGCTCGAGGAGATCTCCCGCGAGTATGCGGGCAGGCTCAAGGTGGTCAAGCTCAACGTGGATCACCACTCCCTGGCCCAGAGCGCCTATCAGGTGCAGGGCATCCCCACCCTGATTCTGTTCAAGAATGCCCAGCCGGTCGAGCGCGTGGTGGGTGCAGCACCCAAGTCAACCCTGCTACAGAAATTGCAGCCCCATTTGTAGCCTGCTGGTTTTGACCATCTTTGCAAGCCCAGTTGTGTCAACCTTAAGCTAATTCGCTCCATATATTGCCTTCTCCTACCCTCCCCGAAAGGGGAGGTTTCATACGGAATTAGCCTGAACACTTTTGTATGCGAGCCTAAAGTGTTCAGGCTAGTTCCTCTTTTTCTCCCGTCTATCGCTTCCGAGCAGGGGCCGAAGCAGTCCAGAACAGCCCTTCGCGGTTCCCACCATTACGCTGCACGCCATGCAGCGTAATTGACCCAGTACAACCTAAACCGCTGTACTGGGTATTCGTGGGAACCGCTCCTGGCAGCCACTGGTTCTGCAAATCTACCCTGGTGCAATTCCAAGGCCGTAGGCCGTTTTGCCTGGTGCCTCCAACGATTTTTTGAGTAAATCAACTAACTATACTTGACAATAATACGCTCAAGTTTTATACTTTCTTCCGTAAAGGAGGCTACTATGATTCGATACAACCCTTTCCGTGAGATTGAACAAATCCAGAACGCGCTGCTGCGCAATTTCCTCACCCCCACCACCGAAAGTGCCAATGCACCGTTGGTGGACGCTTTGGAGGATGCCGCTGGGGTACATCTGGCGGTGTATCTGCCCGGTGTGGAGCCTTCCAATGTCGAAGTGACTGCCGAGAACAACACCCTCACCATCAAGGCCGAGCGGCCTTTCAGCAAGTCCGAAAATGCCAACCAGTGGCGGCTGGAAGGGATCTATGGCAAGTTCGAGCGCAGCTTTGTAATTCCCAACACCTACGACCTGGGCAAAATTGAGGCCAACTTCAAGTACGGCATCCTCTACCTTGACATCCCCAAAGCCGAAGCCGCCCAGCCCCGTCGCATCGAAGTGCGCGTCAACGCCTGAGCCCAAAATTCCTTGTAGCTCCCCGCAAGGCGGGGAGTTTTTGCTTTTGCAGGAGGCATGCCACCACAAATTTGCTTCCCCAGTGCATCCTGCGTTATCCTTCTGCAGATAGCACACAGCTAGTGCAGTGCGTCGGAATCGCAAACGGGGTGCATATGGGACGAGCAATCGCGGTGGTGTGGGTATTGGTGTGGGGGCTGGCCTGGGCCAAGGACAATACATTTTCGCTCCAGCTCAACCTGGGCTGGTTCAATGGGCTTTCCGGCGAGGTTGGCCTGGGTCTATTCAACATCGCGGGCGAAAAAATCGGGGTGCGCTTCGGGCTGGCCTACTCCCAGGCCGATGCTGTGGACAACAACGTATTCGCCCCCAGCAGCGAAAATGCCCAGAACATCACCCTGGGCCTGGACGTGTCCTATTCCTTCGACTTCCAGAGCGCTTTCACCCTCAGCCCCTATCTGGGGGCCCGCTACAACCTGTTTTCCGGCTCGGTTACGGTGGGCGGTTCTCCCAACGCCCTCGCCTCCAACCAGTTTGGCTTTGGCGGCGGGGTGCGGGCGGGCTACTTTCTGGACAGCCAGTTCAGCCTGTTGCTGGATCTGGGGGTGGACTATTTCCTGGAAAGCGCCATCCAGGTGGGCTCTACCCGTTATAACCCCGGCGACAACCTGGGGCCTCCCCTCAACCTCAATGTCCACCAGTGGGTCAACGACCCCCGCCTGGTCTGGAAAGGCCGTTTTGGCCTGGCTTTCAACTTCTGAACCCTATTTGTTGGCTGGCGCAAAGCCAACTTCCAGCCTGGCGGGTAAGGTAGGCTGTTGGCATGTTTCCGCTGCACGACATCAACCGTTCGCACCGCCGCCCCTACGTGGTCTACCTGCTGGTGGTGCTGAACCTGCTGGGGTTCGTCTATGCTTTTTTCCTCACCGATCCGGCTGCCGTCATTGGAACCTATGGCTTTGTGCCGGCCCGCTTTGTGGCCGATCCCGGCGGTGAATGGATCACGGTCTTCAGCAGTATGTTTCTGCACGGCAGCATCATGCACATCCTGGGCAACCTGTGGTTTTTGTGGGTCTTTGGCGACAACATCGAAGACCGCCTGGGCCACGGGCGTTTTTTGGGGTTCTACTTGCTGGGCGGCATTGCAGCAGCCCTGGCCCAGGGCCTGGTGAGCGGCTTTTCCAGCGACATCCCCATGATTGGGGCCTCGGGGGCCATCTCGGCGGTGCTGGGGGCCTACATTATGCTCTACCCCCGCGCCCTGATCCTCTCGCTGATTGGCTGGTTCCCAGTGCCCGTACCGGCCATCGTCTACCTGGGCTACTGGCTCTTGATTCAGTTTGTGGGCAACTTTATGGGCGAGGAGGGGATTGCCTTCTGGGCACACATTGGGGGGTTTGTGGCGGGGGTGGTGCTGATTCGGTGGTTTGAGGGGGCGTCCAAAACCCAGTCGCTCCGGCGCTGACTTGGCGGGGAGGGGCAGGCCCATGGGCCTGCGGCAACAGATAGAATGGCTGTGTGGCTGGCGAAGCCTTGGAATCCATCATCGCCCTCATCCGAGAGCGGCTGTCGCCTTGGGCAGTATACCTGTTTGGTTCCCAGGCCAAAGGGCAGGCCCAGCCCGATAGCGATCTGGACATCGCTGTTTTGGGCACTGCGCCCTACGACCCCTGGGTGCTGTTCACGCTGGCGCAGGAGTTGGTCGCACTCCAGGAGACCATCCAGACCCACCCACCCACCGAGGTTGACCTGGTAGATCTGGCGAGCGCTGCTCCACTGCTCCGGGCTAAAGCCGTGACGCAGGGTCGGCGCGTGTTCTGTGCCAATCGGCTCCGCTGTGACTTATTTGAAATCCGTGTGCTGAAAGAGTATGCCTATCTGCAAGAAGAGCGGCGGCAAATCGTAGAGGACATCCGTCGTCGGGGGCGGGTCTATGGATGAGGTACTCCTGGGCAAGACCGCTACCATCGAGCGCTGCTTGAAGCGCATCGAGGAGGAGTACCGAGGCCACGAAGCGGAGCTTTTTGAGAATTACACGCGCCAGGACGCTATTGTGCTCAATCTCTTGAGAGCCTGTGAGGCTTCCATAGACCTAGCCATGTATCTGGTGCGCCAACACCATTTGGGTCTCCCACAAAGCTCACGGGATGCTTTTCGCCTGATGCAAGAGGCCAGTCTTATCACCCCCGATCTGGCCCGCCGGATGCAACAGATGGTGGGCTTTCGCAATGTGGCGGTTCACGACTATCAAGCACTTTCCCTGCCGATTCTCAAAGCCATCCTGGAGCAACGCCTGAGCGATTTTGTCGAGTTCACCTCAGCGCTATTGCGCCAGGGCGACCCAGAGGGCTGAAGCTGGCCCAATGTCTCGATGGGCGAAGAGGGGATTGGCTTCTGGGCGCATATTGGGGGGTTTGTGGCGGGGGTGGTGCTGATTCGGTGGTTTGACGGAGAGTCCCCTAAGATATAACGTACCCTAGTTCAGACCACAAGATGTTCTTACTGAACAACAGCAGACTCAAGATTTTCACTTGTCTTGAAAGTTGGTAAGACCGAAATAGCCCAGATGCCAGCTATCAAAATCATATAGATGGGTTCCAGTTGGATAACTGGAAACCAGGCTAGATAGTAAATACCTGTTGCTGGCAATACCAACCAAAGTGTGGAGGTGTGTAGCTTTTTTTGCCTCCAAACCAGATAAACAGGGTATACGAGCAGCACAAGCCATACAAAACTTGCAAAGATGCCATAAGCCACTAATCGGTCAAATAGCATATTGTGCACTTTGTCGAGTCTAACCAAGTAAGCACCTTGTACGTCTTTTTGGTCACCATATTGGGAAA
>JBBIUP010000078.1:0-12411 GCA_037440185.1 Meiothermus sp.
GGACGCCCGTCAAAAGTTCGCCAGGAGGTATCCGATGTCAAAAGAATAATACGACGGTGTATTAAAATGGCCTGGACTTCTGTCCAATATCAGGGGGTCAGTACACATGGAACTTCAAATTATCAAGGTTGAGAAACCGGAAAACCTGAATGTAATTCTGGGCCTGAGCCACTTCATCAAGACCGTCGAGGACTTGCACGAGGCCCTGGTCACGGCAGTGCCGGGAATCAAGTTTGGACTGGCTTTTTGCGAGGCCTCCGGTAAGCGCCTGATTCGCAAGACTGGCACTTCGGATGAACTGATTAATCTTGCCGTTCAGAATGCCCAGGCGATTGGGGCGGGCCATTCCTTCTTTATTGTGCTGGGTGAAGGCTTCTTCCCCATCAACGTTCTGCACGCGGTCAAAACCTGCCCAGAGGTGGTGCAGATTTTCGCTGCAACGGCCAATCCGCTCTCGGTAATTGTGGCTGAACAGGACGACCAGCGTGGAATTTTGGGGGTTTTGGACGGGCACAAGCCCCTTGGGGTAGAAGGCCCAGAAGACCAGCAGTGGCGTAAGGATATCCTGCGCCAGTTTGGCTATAAAGTCGGGTAGAAACCAGCCCTCCATACTTTGCCAGCCTGACCTGAAAAGGTCGCCAATTGCCTCCAGAGTATGTTTGTTAGCGTATCCGATCCGGCGTTCATTCGGGTACTGCCTCTCCAACGCGGCGCTTACATGCGTGACCTTCGAGGTTTGACAAACTCGCTGTGGCGCAGCTTAAAGGTACTTGCGGCGCAGGCAACAGTGGCTCCGTCCGGGGCCAGCTATGATTGGGAAACCATGTTGAACGTTGGCGATGCTGCTCCAAACTTTACCCTGCCCGACCAGGAAGGCCGTCTGCATACCCTCGAGGATTACCGGGGGCGCTGGGTGGTACTTTATTTCTATCCCAAAGACGATACGCCGGGTTGCACCAAGGAGGCCTGCAACTTCCGCGACGAAAAAGGACGTTTAGAAGATCTGGGGGCAGTGGTGCTGGGTGTTTCTGCCGACGATGTGGAAAGCCACGGAAAGTTTCACGGCAAGTATGGCCTCAACTTTCCGTTGCTGTCCAATCCCGCGAAAGACATGATTCGAGCCTACGGAGCATGGGGTCTCAAGAACTTTATGGGCAAGGAATATGAAGGTGTCCTGCGCTACACCTACCTGCTTGATCCTCATGGTCACGTCGTCAAAGTCTGGCAGAAGGTCAGGCCTGACGAGCACGCCGCCGAGGTGGCCGAAGCCCTGGTTGAACTCCAAAAAACAAGCGGTGTGAGGTAAGAGCGGTTCCCACGAATACCCAGAGCAGTTCCCGTGAATGTCCCATAAGGCGGTTTTGCCGTGAGGGACAAAATACTCCGCCCTCCGGCGGAGTATTTGCGGGAACTGCGACTGTACAACGGTTTGGGTTGTACTGGGTAGATCATGCTGCATGGTGTGCAGCGTGATGGTGGGAACCGCGATAAGGGTGTCTCGAGCCCGCCTCCACAGCTAGCCTGCCAGACTCTTGGAGGTAAATTCAGTAAGCTGTAGGAAGCCCGCCTCTGTGGGCTGCCAAGGTTTTATGAATCATCTGGATATCTACAAGCAGCAAGCGGCCCTCGAGGCCGTCAAGTACGTGCAATCGGGCATGGTGGTGGGGCTGGGTACTGGCTCGACCGCCAAATATGCGGTCATGGAACTGGGCCGCCGGCTGCAGGAGGGTGAACTATCCAGAATTGTGGCGGTACCAACCTCGGAAGCGACTGCGATGCTGGCCCACGATCTGGGCATTGCCCTGGGCGAACTCGAGTCCTATGGCGTGGATCTGGCAATTGATGGGGCCGATGAAATCGCTCCCGATCTGTCGCTGGTCAAAGGCCTGGGTGGGGCCTTGCTGCGGGAAAAGATTGTCGAGGCCAGTGCCAAGAACTTTATTGTAATTGCCGATTACACCAAGAAAGTGCCCCAACTGGGGCGTGGGGTGGTTCCGGTGGAGATTGTGCGCTTTGGCTATCGCGCGACCCTCGATACCCTATCCCGGATGGGCAAACCCAGCCTCCGTATGGATGGCGATGAGTTTTTCTACAGCGATGGCGGAAACCTGATTGTAGATGTGCACTTTGGCCCGATTATGAACCCAGCTGGCCTCGAGGCCGAACTCAAGCGCATACCAGGCGTGGTGGAAAGCGGGCTTTTTGTGGGTCTGGCCAGCCTGGCGATTGTAGCCGGGCCAGAGGGGCTGGAGTATTTGGGCGAGGTCTCAGATGCTTTGGAGTCCTCCTAAAAACTTGGTCGTCCGACCAGCTTGCGCTTGCCAAAACCCAGCTATAGCGCCTAAAATGCTCGTTGTGAGAGGGTATTCGTTTACTGCACGAATGATGCGAATGTCCCGACGATAGCAGCCAGGTGGCTATCGGCGGGGCGCACGTGCGCCCCTGTTTTTTTGCAGGTAGTTCCAACTCCTGAAGCACGATGCTTGGAACAACCCAGATCCAAGGAGCAACCCATGAACAAAATCTTTTATGAAACTGCCGCCATTGACTACTCCAACGCGGCTCCCCACATCGGTCATGTCTACGAGAAAATCATCTGCGACTTTCTGGCCCGGTTTCACCGTCTGGACGGTTACGATACCAACTTCATCACCGGTACCGACGAACACGGCGAAAAAATAGCCCGTGCTGCCAAGAATGCCGGGCAGGAACCCCAGGCTTTTGTGGATTATGTTTCAGAACAACTCTTTCAACCAGCTTACCAACGCCTGCATATCAGCTACGACGACTATATTCGCACCACTTCAGAGCGTCACAAGCGCTATGTGCAGGAAATCCTGCGCAGGGTTTACGAGGCCGGAGATATCTACTACGCCGAATACGAAGGACTCTACTCGGTGGGTTCCGAGCGCTTTGTGACCGAAAAGGAACTGGTGAATGGCATTCTACCGGGTGACTCCGACCCACCCATCCTGCGCAAGGAGGCCAACTATTTCTTTCGCATGGAGAAATACCGTCCCTGGCTGGTGCAGCATCTGCACGATTATCCCAATCTGATTCAACCGCAGGCTTACCGCAACGAGGTGTTGGAAATCCTCAAGGAGCCCATCGGCGACCTTTCCATCTCCCGCCCCAAGGATCGGGTGCCGTGGGGGATTCCCATCCCCTGGGACGAAAACCATGTAACCTACGTGTGGTTTGATGCGCTGCTGGCCTATGCTTCTTCGCTGGCAAGTAGGGGCCTATTTGAGAAGTATTGGCCCCATGCCTGGCACGTAATCGGCAAGGATATTCTCAAACCCCACGCCATCTTCTGGCCGACTATGCTCAAAAGTGCAGGCTTGCCCATCTACAAACGATTGGTGGTACACGGTCACATCCTGGCCCTGGATGGGCGCAAGATGGGCAAGAGCCTGGGCAACGCCATAGACCCGCTGGCCTTGCTAGACAAGTTTGGTGTGGATGCGGTGCACTATGCTCTGCTGCGCGACACCACGCTGGGTTCGGACAGCCCCTTTGGTGAAGAAGTGGTGGTGCAGCGCCTGAACTCGGATCTGGCCAACGACCTGGGCAACCTGTTGTCCCGCGTACGTACCATGCTGCTCAAGTACTGCGGTGGCATCATTCCAGCACCCTCCTCGCCTGATTCCGAGGTGGCGCGGGCTGGGGTCGCTCTGGCCGAGAAGGTGCGTAAGGAGGTGGATGCGCTGCGGATTCACCTGGCTTTGGAGGAGGTGCTTCAGTACGTGCGCAGCCTCAACAAGTTCGTCAACGATGCCAGACCCTGGGAGCTGGCCCGCGATCCAGGCAAGAAAAAGGAGCTGGAAGATGCCCTCTATACCGCAGTGGAAGGCTTGCGCATTGCCAGTGTGTTTTTAGAGCCAGCCCTCCCGACCAAAACCAAGGAGCTGCGGGCTGCCCTGGGGCTAGGTGACTACACCATTGCCCAAACCGAGACCTGGGGGCTTTCACCTGCCGGGACGCGAATCCCCGAGGATGCGCCCATTCTCTTCCCCAAGCTCGAGACCGCTGCTGGAAGTAAGGAGCTGAAAGCAGAAAGCCCAATGCCGAAAGCGGCATCCAACCCAGAGTCCGCATCTGCCAATGGGCAGATTACCATTGACGAGTTTGCCAGGGTGGAGTTCCGGGTGGCCGAAGTAGTCAAGGCCGAGAAACACCCCAAAGCCGACAAACTGCTGGTGCTCACGCTGAACGTGGGCGACCACACCCGGCAGGTGGTCTCGGGTATCGCGCAGTACTATACCCCCGAGAGCCTGGTGGGCAGAAAACTGGTGCTGGTGGCCAACCTGAAGCCGGCCGTCTTGCGTGGGGTGGAGTCGCAGGGCATGATTCTGGCTGGCGAGAACGCCGAAGGCAGAATTGTGGTGGTCACGCCCGAGCAAGACCTTCCGCCCGGCGCAAAAGTTCGCTAGAAGCTTGGGCAAAAGCCCGCGTCCTGCTTTTTTACTGTGCGCTTTCCAGGTCGGGCCGCAGGCGCACCGCCTCGCGCAAATAGACGTGCTTGACCTGTTTTTGTGGGAGGTCGGTATTCCAGAGCATCATCACCCGAATGACCCTGGATAGGGCTCCTGGAACTGGAATTTCACGGGAGTTGATGAGTGGAACCATCTGCATGCCCAGTTGCCGGGCTGCCTCGGCTGGGAAAGCCGCGCAGAGGTCGTCGGTAAGGGTGAAGATCATGGCCCCAATAGTGTCGAAATCGGTGATCTGGTTGACCTCGAGCATCTTTTGCAATAGTTCACGGGTGGCACTCAGGATGGCCTCCCGGCTATCTTCTTCAACGGTAATGGCGCCACGCACCCCTCTGGTCATAGATTGCGCGATTCTAACCCCAGCTTGCCCTTCGCGCCTAGACCTGCTATAGTGCGTGGGTTGATTGCACGGCAAAATCCGTGCCCAGGAGAGAGCATGAAAGAGAAAATTCACCCCAAGCTGGTTCCCTGCAAAATCATCTGCAACGGCCAGGTGGTCATGCAGACCTACAGCACCAAACCCGAAATTCACGTTGAAGTTTGGAGCGGCAACCACCCCTTTTGGACAGGTCAACAACGATTCGTAGACACCGAGGGTCGGGTCGAGAAGTTCCAGAAAAAGTTCGGTGGCAGCTACGGTAAGAAGGCTGCCAAAAAGCAGTAATCCCCCATGAAGGCAGACAGGTGAACGACCGTTCACCTGTTTTTTTGCGCCGGGTCACCAGTGCTTGGACGGTGGCGCACCGGCGCCCAAGGCCTCGAGGCGACGCAGAGGTGGTTTTCCAGGCCACCGGCGGTGCGATTCACTTGAAACTATCTGGATAAATGTACTTCCAGGGTTGCGGCCCTGCTTGATCACAAGCATATGCACCGTTAGCCGATTGAGATATGCTAGGCCCCGATTATGAGCTTGCCCCATCTTCCACATCACCAGGGTTGGATTGAAGTTGTGGTTGGGCCGATGTTCTCGGGAAAATCGGATGAGCTAATTCGCCGTATCAAACGGGCTTTAATTGCCCGTCAGCGGGTTTTGGTGTTTAAGCCGCGCATAGATGACCGCTACCACCTGACCGATGTCTCGAGCCACGATGGTAGACGAGCCGAAGCGATTGCGGTGCGCGATTCAACCGAACTACACGTATATCTAACCGATCCCCTGCCCGATGTAGTAGCGGTAGATGAAGCACAGTTTTTTGATGCGGGCCTGGTGGGGGTGGTTTTGCAGCTGGCCGACAAGGGTGTGCGGGTGATCTGCGCGGGACTGGACATGGATTTTCGGGGGGAACCCTTTGGCATCATTCCCGACCTGCTAACCAGGGCTGAATACGTAGAGAAGCTACATGCGGTGTGTCCGGTCTGTGGGGCCCCCGCAACCCGCACCCAGCGCTTTGTCAATGGCAAACCAGCCCGCTACGACGACCCGGTCATTCTGGTAGGCGCCAGCGAAGCCTACGAGCCGCGCTGCCGAAAGTGTCACACGGTAGTGACCAAAGAGGTGCAGGAGATACTTTGAAGGTCTCTATTGGGTAGGAAAGGTGTTTTGGTACGGACATTCGCTCTTCGAGAGAGACGCAGGTCATATCGGCTTGAGGGGATTACTTGTGTAACCACTAGTGCTGCGTCAACGGATCATTTTCGGGTCATGTCCCCGCTTCGTGAATATGCCGGCAATGTCTGTGACGCAGTTCGCTCAAAAAGCCATTTACTGGAAACCTGCTCGACATCAGTGGACGGCGTACTAGAGTTGGTCAACTACAAGTAATCCCCCGACGAAAAAGAGGAATTAGCCTGAACGCTTCAGGCTCGCATACAAAAGTGTTCAGGCTGATTCCGTATCATAAGCCTCAGGTCTTTCGCGGGTATGGCATCAAGCGCCATAGGCGTGGGGATCGTCGACAGCGATTTTTCGGAACTGAACCTCGCATTTCAACTATGGAGACACCTGCTTCTTTCTTTTGCCGGGCGCTTTGCGGGCTTTTTGCAGTACCAACTCCAGCACGCCGCCCTTCAAGGAGGCATGGGCGCTATTGGGGACGATGGCCTCGGGTAAGGTCAGGGTGCGGCGGAATGGGCCGGTGGGGCGTTCCTGGCGAGGATAGTTGCCCTCGAGGGGGTGTCGGACGCCTGCCAGGGTAATGGTTTGGCCTTCCTCGTGCAGTTCCAGGTCTTGGTTTTTGACGCCGGGTACATCCACCAGAATGCGGTATTGTTTTCCCTCGTCGAGCACATCCACTGCCGGAACCCACTCACCAAAAACTTCCTGGGAGGAGAACCGCCGCGATAGCTCGTCGAGTTGCTGGCGGATGGTTTGTAGACGCTCAATGGCATCAAAGCGCTCAATTGTCATAGTCTCGAGAATATCATGATTAGAGCAGTGGGCTACGAGCTATGGGTGATGCGAAAACACAGACTCATCGTGTAATTCCGGTATTGACCGGGCCAACAGCTACCGGCAAGACCGAGCTGGCACTGCGCCTGGGTCAATTGTGCCCGATTGCGATTATTTCTGCCGATGCCAGCATGGTGTATCGGGGGATGGATATTGGTACCGCCAAGCCCAGCGCAGCACAGCGACAACAGGTCAAGCATTACCTGATAGACCTGCTGCTTCCCAGCCAAACGTTTAGCGTATCGGACTATCTTCATTATGCTGAAGAAGCGATTCAAGAGACCCTCGAGCAGGGTCAAATTCCTTTGGTGGTCGGCGGAACTGGCTATTACATTCGTGCCTTGTCGGAAGGGCTGTACGAGTTACCTGAACCCGATCCGTTGCTACAAGCCGAACTCTGGAAAGCAATAGAGGTACAGGGTATCGAACCATTGCTCGGCGAGCTCGAGGCCGCTAGCCCCCAAGACGCCCTGCGGGTGCAGCGCAACCCCCGCCGCATCGTACGGGCCATCGAGGTTTTGCGCCGTACCGGAATGCCACCCGCCAAGATTCCTCGCCGCCAGCCCATGTTCCGCTACCGAAAACTGATTCTGTGGCCTGAGTGGGCATGGCTCGAGCCCCGACTGGAGGCTCGGGTCAGGCAAATGTTTGAGCAGGGTCTGGTGCAGGAGGTAGAAGCGTTGCTGGCGGCCTATCCACAGATGCCCACAGCGCTGCAAGGCATTGGCTACAAAGAGGTTGCAAGCTATCTGCGAGGTAGGAGTACGCTCGAGGAGGCCCAACAAGCGGTTGTGCGTGCGACCAGGGCCTATGCCCGGCGTCAGTACACCTGGTTTCGCAAGGAACCCGGCGATGTGACCTTTGTGCCCAGTGGTGGCGAGGCCGCCTGGGCCGAGGTGCGGGCCTGGTTTGAAACGACCATCCAAACCTATTTTTGAGCCAGGATGCATGGCCCTCGAGGTAGAGGCGGGCTTTTACCCACTACCGCTGTGGCTGCCACAGTAGGACAATCCCTGCCACTGCGAGCCTTCAAAGAACCAGAAGCAATCCAGCATCCTCCCCTTGATTGCTGGACTGTTTCGCCCTGGCTCCGCGCAAAAAAATCTAGCATGGACGCCCAGGATTCCACTCAGATGCTGACCAAAAATTATGGTCAGTGCACCATCGCCTTGAAAGAGCCGCTCCAGGCCCTTTGAATAACCCCACCATCCGGCTGCGCTGTTGTGAAAACCACGATCTTGGGCACTCCTGGCCTTATCATGGGGCGGTATGTTGGCGCAGGAAATTGTGCAAAGTATCCAGGCGGGCAAAATATCGCCCAGCGAGGTGGTTCAGGCTTATTTGCAGCGGATCGAGCAGCTCGAGCCTAAAATCCATGCCTTTATCCGCTTGAATCCCCAAGCCCTACAGGAAGCCCAAACCATTGAACAACGCCTTGCTGGTGGAGAAAACCTGCCGCTGGCAGGTGTCCCGATTGCCATCAAGGACAACATCTGTACCCAGGGCTTGGAGACCACCTGCGGCTCGAAAATTCTGGCCTCCTTCATCCCCCCCTATAGCGCGACCGTCATTGAAAAACTTCGCAGAGCCGGTGCCATTGTGGTTGCCAAAGCCAACATGGACGAGTTTGCTATGGGTTCTTCCACCGAATATTCAGCCTTTGGCCCCACCCGCAACCCCTGGGATCTGGAACGGGTGCCAGGAGGTACTTCGGGGGGGTCGGCGGCCGCCGTGGTGGCCGATATGGTACCGGTGGCGCTCGGAACCGACACCGGTGGTAGCGTGCGCCAACCAGCCGCGCTATGCGGGGTCTATGGCTTCAAGCCGACCTATGGTCGAATCTCTCGCTACGGTGTGGTGGCTACGGCCAGTAGCCTCGATCAGGTGGGCACACTGGCTCGTTCAATGGAGGATCTGGCTTTGTTGAGCGACGTGGTGAGCGGCTATGATCCCAAGGACAGCACCAGCCTGGAAGCAGCTCCACAGTTCAGCAAAGCTTTGCGGGGTTCGGTGCAGGGAATGACCATTGGTATTGTCAAGGAAGCCCTGGCGGTGGGCAATTCCTCCGGTGTTCTGGAAGCCATCGAGCGCTTCCGCACGGTGATGGAGGGGCGAGGGGTGCGTTTTGTGGAGGTAAGCATGCCCACCTTGGACTACGCCCTGGCGGCTTACTATATCGTCAATACTGCCGAAATCAGTTCCAACCTGGCCCGCTACGATGGAACCCTCTATGGTTTGCGGGTGCTTGGCAAGGATAGCCCCGATACCATGATGCAAAGCCGCGAACACGGTTTTGGCCCTGAGGTTCAGCGGCGTGTCCTGATGGGAACCTTCGTCCTTTCGTCGGGCTACTATGACGCCTACTATGGAAAAGCCCTGCGGGCCAGAGCCAAGCTCAAGGCCGATCTGGATGCGGCTTTACTTAAAGCCGACCTCTTGCTTACGCCTACCAGCCCCTTTCCCGCCTTCCGTTTTGGCGAAAAAACCAGTGACCCCCTCTCGATGTACCTGGCCGACATTGACACGGTAGCCATCAACCTGGCCGGTGCGCCCGCGATGAGCATTCCCGCAGGGTTTGAAGGGGCTCTACCGATTGGGGTTCAACTGATTGGCAAGCCACTCTACGACGAGCAAATCTTCACTACCGCATATGGCTTTGAAGAAGCCACTGAGCGAGCCTTTGCTCGAGTAGCCCAGTTGAATGATTAGGTATTCGATCTCAGGGGGCAACTTAACGTTAAGGCGTTAATATCTGTGAAGCTCTGTCATATCGGTGTAAGCTGCGGTATACTCGCCCCGAGACCCTTTTTATTCTCTTGGACTCGCATAAATACCAGGTTCTCCATCGGGTCTCAAAGCATCCCTCGAGGTCTCGTGCCTATGATGCACGTATCAAAAGCGCCTAACCCCCAACCTTCCATGAGCCCGACCCACTACCGTCTTTCTACGCGACTTGCCCGCCATCTTCGCAGCACCGGCAGTCAGCTTTCGGAACATACCCTGGCCGAGCAAGTGCTGGCCTCGCCAGGTTTGCCAAAGGGTGCTTGGACCAACGACCTGCTTCGAGATTTGCTGGATGGGCGTTTTGAGCGAGGCGAAGCCGGGATTGGTCTGTGGGAATGGAAATATACCTTTCCAGCTCAGGGTGAAGCGATTGTGGTGCTGGATGTGGAGACTACGGGTCTATCACCCGAGCAAAACGAAATTATCGAACTTGCCATGGTGCGCTTAGAGAAAGGCCAGCGCACGGTGTTTGAGCGCTTGGTGAATCCTGGTGTTCCGATCCCGCCCTTTATTAGCCGCCTGACCGGGATTCGCAACGAACACGTACGTGGTGCTGCCGACATCTACACGGTTTTGCGCGAAGCCCTGCCGCTGCTGGAAGGTGCGACCCTGATTATTCAGAATGCCAGTTTCGACCTGGGATTTTTACAGCCTCGCTTCAGGCGGCTGGGTTACCGACTGGAAAATCCGGTGGTTGACACGATACACTGGGCACGCAAAGCTCTGCCGGGGCTGAGCAAACGCGGTTTGGATTCACTGGCATGGGCTTTTGATCTTGGCCCCATTACCGGCCGCCATCGTGCGCTGGGAGATGTGGAAACCACGCTTCAGGTAGCCCACGAAATGTATTACATGCTTACCGCCGGCAAGCCCAGTTTGGCCAGCCAAGTGGCTGCTGCAAGAGCTTTCTAGGAAACCTATGATTGCGCGTTACGTTCTCACCAGTGCTTGCCTCACCAGCGGAACCATGAACCTTACCCAGTCGCTGCGGGTTTTCTTGCAGGGGAAAGACCTCATTGCCCTTCGTGATGAGGAGGGAGAAATCTATGATGCCAGTGTGAACTGGCGACAAAACCGCCTCGAGGGCCTTGCGCCCTACTATGCCAAGCGACGCCTTGGTGTCAACGACAAGATCGCCTTGCATTTAGAGGCAGGGGAGATTGGGCTGGAAGCCCTCACGCCCTCGGCCAAGCCTGCCCGACCCCGTTCGACCGAGTCGGAGCGTCCCAGGCCCCAGCCTGCCGAACCCCTCACCGAAAAACCAGAAAAACGGGTGAAGGTCACCCCCTACCCCAAAGAAGTCATATTCCCGCACAAGCCCGCCACCAGTGAAGTACCTGCCTTCTCGACAGACCTCGAGGCGCTGGGCTTCAGCCGCGAATCGAGCAGTGCACCCTGGGTGTTCAGGGCCGCGATGGGCCGCCGTACCTTCCACCTGGCCCTGGCCAAGTTCGGCGAGATGGAGGCCAAGGAACTGCTGTCTTACCGGCAGCAAGGCCGGGTGCAATATGCCGCGATTGTGGCGGGTGAGTCCTCAAAACCCGAAGCCCTGGCCGAGATTGCCACCGTTCGACCTTCCGGCTTGTTGCAGGTCGGCCTGGGTTATGTGTCCCCCGAAGCCTTGCAGCGCCTTGCCAAGCTTAGAGGCGCTTTTCCAGTCGGCCCGCTGGATATCGAGCGGTTACTGCGGGAGGGCCGGATTGATTTTGAAGCTGTCCAGGGGCTCGAGAACGAGATTTCTAGGGTATTGCACGAACGAGGCCACTTCTCAGCGGTTCTGACGCTACTGGCCGACCAACCCCCTCAACAGGTCTTCCTGCTGGCCGACCTGATGCCTATGGCGCGGGAGATGAACCTCGAGGCCGATCACCTGCAAGAGGTACTCCAGAGCCTCAGCAACCCACCGTTCCTGCTCTTGAAGCGCCTTTCGCCAGGCGAGTTCCTGATGCGCCAATCGGTAGATCAGGCCCTGGCCGACTGGGCCGAGTACGCCGAGGTGATGGTACGGCGGCTAAAGGATGCGCTGAGCGAGCAGAAGCCCTAGTGCTGCGTCATGGGCGAAGGGTTTGCCCTCAGCTGCCCTCAAAGGGGTTATCGAAAGCTACCACAGCGCATAGAACAGCCTGTGGTATGGTAGCCTCCTGGCTGACATGGAGACCTGTTGTGACGACTCCTCGGGCTTCAGCCCGAGGCTTCTCGGGAATCACGGCTTTCCCGTGCCCGAAGGCCCCGTCCAGGCCCATTGTGCGGTTTTCCCATACCGGTGTTGAGGCTCTTCCCCTTCTTGCACCGGGACGGTCCCGTTCAAGGTTTTACGCGGGGAACGAGGGTTGGCTACCGTCATTGCTAGGCCAACACGTAGTCCCCGCAACCCCATACCCTGAGTTTCAAAGTACTCGGGGGAAGGCTACCCCCAAGGGGATTATACTGTTGCCCACCTGCGGTGGACGTGGGGGTCCATGTATCCCCGGTTTGAAAACCGGGGGATTACAGCCCCCACACCCCCTTTGCTCTAACAAACTCCAGGCAGGAGAGGTCTCATGAACCGGCCCATTCATACTGCACTGATCGGATATGGCTTTGCTGGACAGGTGTTTCATGCCCCGGTGATCAGGAGTGTTCCGGGGCTGCGTCTGGTGACGGTGGTCAGCAGCAAGCCCGAAAAAGTCAAATCGGACTGGCCCGACCTGTGGGTGAGCGAGTCGGTGGAGGAGGTGCTTTCCAACCCCGAGATGGATCTGGTGG
>JBBIUP010000079.1:0-3535 GCA_037440185.1 Meiothermus sp.
GATTCTTGGAGGGTTTCATCATGATCCAGTCCAGAAACCATGACGGCTCCATCCTCACCCTGCAAACACCGCCTACTTTCACGGTTTTGGGACAACCAACGGCTGGCCTCGAGACCTTATCTCTTCAGCTACCCAACGTGTTGCAGGCCAAAGGTTATCGGTTGGAGCCCGACGCCGATAATCCCAGGGCCGTCCTGAACTTTATCCGAGCCGAGAAACCCATCCCCTACCGCCGCAAGGCCCAGGGGACGATGGTGGTTTCCTTCCTCGAGCTGTCCCAGCTGCCCGCCGACCCCATCGCATCGCTGTATGGGTATCTGGTCAGGGCACTTTCAAACATGCTGGTGGTCTATGTGCCGGGGCAGGGGGCTTATTTCCTGACCCTGGAGCTTGGACAGTACCACGAGCCCGAAGGCCCTCATTTTGCCGAGCGGCTGTTCGAACGAATACATCCTATTGCCTCTTCGGTGTTGGTGGTGAACAACCACTTCGAGCCCGACCTCGAGCCTGAGCTCTGGCAGGGCGATGCCCTGACCGAGGGCCTGAGCGCTGCCGGGCGCAAACTGGCCGAGTGGGATCTGCTCCCGACCGCCTTTCCCATTGAAGAAATCCTGCCACCCGACGACTTGCGCCACGTCAAGCGGCTCTATGGCATTGGGGGGCTTTCATACGGCAATCTTTCGGTGCGGAAGGATCCCCAGCGCTTCTGGATGTCGGCCAGCGGGGTAGACAAGGCCAACCTGCGGGAAGTGGGGCGCGATATCTTGATGGTCACCGACTATGACGCCGAGCAAAATGCTATGCGCCTCTCGGTGCCGCCGGGGGTCGAGCCGCGCCGGGTCAGCGTGGACGCCATCGAACACTGGATGATCTACCGCGAGCACCCCCAGGTAGGAGCCATTCTGCACATCCACGCCTGGATGGAAAACATCCGTTCCACCCAGTTCAATTACCCCTGCGGCACCTACCAATTAGCCGATGCCGTAGCAGAAAAAGTTCGAGCGGCCCCCGACCCCAGCCGGGCGGTAGTGGGACTCAAAAACCACGGCCTGACCATCACCGGACACAGCCTGCAAGAAATCCTTGGGCGCATAGAGGGCCGCCTCTTGCGCCAGGTGCCCATGACCTGAGCCTAGCCGAGCAGCAAAACAAATACGCCTGATTATTTCGAGTGTATTGACCAGGCCCTTCTACCTCAGGGAGCGTCTTGGGATGAGGAGATGTGCAATGGATGGTTGCGGGTATATACCTCCATCCGCTCACGAAGCGCCCTGGCTCGTTCCATCAGAGGAATGCCTTTTCCGCTTAATTGGGCCTGGAACTCCAGCGCGACCAACTTACCCGGGGTGAAGGCCCGCCCGTCTGGGTTGGCGAACAGGTCGTTCAGCAGGTTGAAGTCTTCGTCCGAACGCCAGCCCACCTCTTTTTTAAGCTGATCCAGGTAACCCCACTGAAAGCGCTCCTCGCTGAGTTGCCCTGCAATAAAGCGATCCAATAAATCCAGGTAGACATAGAGCCCCACCACGGCTGGGTTTCGTACAGGTTTGCCGATATGAACCGGCAGCGATTGTATCAGCAGGGGTTCTAGATAATCGGGGTTGATTTTCCAGTTATCCAGGTCGAAGAGGGGCCGGGTCTGACGAAAGAGTATGAATTGGGGGCTTTGGTGTTTGATACCGGTGCGGGTCTCGAGATGGTTGGACGCGGGCCGGTCTTCGGGAATGCGAATGATACCAACAGCTACGTCTGGGCGGGGCTCGAGATACTTCTGCACGTGCTGCATGGCCTCCAAGGTCTTGTCGGTGGTGCTGGCCTTGAATACCGCGGCCAGTTGGTGATGCTCCAGAAAAGCATCCACATCCTCTGGCGTTTTGAGGGGGAAGACCCGTTCACGCAGGCTCATGAATGTTTATGTTAGCCGGTAGAAGCCTGGGAGTCCGTGGGTTATGCCCGGGTTTTGGGCCACAACAGCACGTATTTCTCATCGTAAAGGACGGCTTCTGGCCCTCAACCCGCTGCTCGCTGCCCTCAGCATTCGAAGTGTGACCAATAACAAAGGTGATTCTCATGCTTTGCGTTACCCTAAGCTTTGGAATGGAACGACTTCCCGCATCCCGGTCTTTGCCTATACTGCCGATATTGCTGGTCTTGCTGCTGCTGGCGAGCGTGCTGATTGGCACCTATTTTGTGTTTCCTGGCTTCAAGGAGCGCATTGATGGGGTCTACGGCCTGCTTTCCAGCGGTAATCGGCAGGCTATTCAGGCTTGGGTGGCAGGGCTGGGCTGGCTAGGCCCCATCAGCATCATCGGTTTGATGATCGCCCAGACCCTGGTCTCAGTGGTGCCTATGGCACTGGTGATGCTGGTCTCGGTGCTGGCTTTTGGGCCGGTATTCGGCGGCATTCTGGGTTGGACCGGAGCTGTTATTGCCGCTATGGTGGGCTACGGCATCGCCAGGGTGCTGGGCCCAGTCGTGGTAGACCGCTTTGTCAGCGAGAACATCCGCCACAAGGTAGAGACCCAGGTCGAGCGCTACGGCCCCTGGGCTATCATTGCGCTGCGGCTGTCCTTCGTGGTGCCCACCGATAGCGTGAACTTTGTGGCTGGACTGGTCAGGATGCACCCCCTCAAGTTTTTGTTGGCTACTTCGGTAGGGGCATTGCCAGTAACAGTAGTAATCGCCTGGTTGGGAGCCGATTTCTCTCGCCTGGGGCCCTTTCTCCTGGTGGCCACCATCGTGGGTCTGGCCGCCCTGGGGGGTTGGATCCTCTACGACCAGTCTCGCCTGCGCCGCAAAACCAACCCCAGCGAGAGCGAATCAGTTTGAGTCTCCCATCAGGGCTTCCATACCCTCCACCGCTCCCATCCGGAGGGAGCAATCGGCCCAGCTCGAGAGGGGAGTGGGGTCGGGGTTAATTTCGATCAGGTAGGCTCCGCTCAAGTGAGCCAGCCGCCCCAGGCTGGCAGCGGGTTCGACCTCGGCGCTGGTGCCAATGACCAAAGCCACCTGGGCCTGGGTAAACGCCTGTTCGGCCTGATTAAAAGCACCTGCAGGCAACATCTCACCGAACCAGACCACATCGGGGCGGCCTCTGGAGTTACAGGTTGGACAATACGGCGGCGGGACAAAACGGGCCGGGTCGGGCAGTACAAACCGCTGTCCACAGCGCTCACAGCGGCCCCTGGCAATATTGCCGTGCAGTTCGACCAGGCGGCTGGAACCGGCCCGGCTGTGCAGGCTGTCCACGTTTTGTGTTACCAACAGAAATCCATCTCCGACCCGCTTTTCCAGCATGACCAGCAACTCATGTGCACGGTTGGGCTGTGCTTGCAATACGTTCTGGTAGCGCCAGGCATACCATTTCCAGACCTTCTGGGGGTTGCGGGCGTAAGCTTCAGGAGTGGCGTATTCTTCAATATCAAAATCCTTCCACAGCCCTGCTGCATCGCGAAAGGTAGGAATACCTGATGGTTTGGAAATTCCCGCTCCAGTCAGAACGGCCACCCTCCTCGCACTGGAAAGACGCTGCTGGGCA
>JBBIUP010000079.1:3635-12033 GCA_037440185.1 Meiothermus sp.
TCCCGCTCCAGTCAGAACGGCCACCCTCCTCGCACTGGAAAGACGCTGCTGGGCAGCGGTCAGAAGGCTCATGTCTTCAGTGTACTGTTTAGCTCGAGCTTCGTAGAATACGGATAGGTTAAAGCATCTAGGGACGACCTTGACATGCAACAGCAAAAGATGGCATCCATCATGCGACTGTTTACCGCCCAAGCCATGCGCGAGGCCGACCAGAAGGCCATCGAACTGGGCTATCCCAGCCTGGTGTTGATGGATACGGCTGGAAGGCGCTCGGCCAAACGTTTATTACAGTATTTTGAGGGCCGCAAGGTGGTAGTGCTGTGCGGCAAAGGCAACAACGGTGGGGACGGGCTGGTGGCGGCCCGCTGGCTGTGGGTCTGGGGCGCAGAGGTAGAAGTTTTTGCCGCCGAGGGCCAGGCAGGCGACGCAGCCCTGGCAAGGCGGGCACTGCTGGCCCACAGAATAACCATTCGACCCCTAGAGGAATGGCAGCCCGAGCGCAGCACGGTTCTTTTAGATGCCCTGTTTGGCACCGGGTTGCGAGGCCCGCTGGAAGGGTCGTATGCCGGGTTGGTCGAGCAGATCAACGCTTCTGGGCTGCCGGTGGTGACCATTGACCTTCCCTCCGGTCTACCCTTTTTTCCCCACATCCAGGCCGATTTGACCGTAGCGCTGGCAGGGCTCAAGAACGAGCATCTTTTCTACCCGCACCGCGCAGCCTGTGGGCGCATCCTGATAGACGGCATCGGGATGCCGCCGCAAGCCCTGAGGAATGACGATCTGCCGGAGCTCTTGCACGCAGAGCAAATGCAACAACTCTTGCCCAAACGGGCGGGCAATGCCCACAAGGGCTCGGTGGGGCGGGTGCTGGTGGGGGGGGGTTACCGTAGCTATACCGGTGCGCCCAGCCTGGCGGCACTGGGGGCCTACCGTGCGGGCGCAGGGTTGGTTACGGTTGCCTATCCCGCCGACTGCGATGTGCAACCACCTCTGGAAGCCGTGCAGCTGCCCCTTTTTGAGTGGAGTACCGCCAACCTCCAGCTGACCAAGGCCGAAGCAGTAGCGGTGGGGATGGGGGCGGGCGATGCAGGGGAGCAAGCGGCCCTGGCAGCCCTGGGGCTGAACCGCCCCACCGTACTCGATGCCGACGCCCTGCACGAGCGGGTACTGGAGGTTTACGCAGAAGCAGCCTTTCCCACCGTGCTGACCCCCCACCCAGGGGAAGCCAGCCGGTTGCTGGGGCTGCCCAGCGAACAAGTTGCCCGCTTGCCCCTCGAGGCTGCCCAAACCATAGCCAGGCGCTATCCGGGGCTGGTGGTGGTACTCAAGGGTGGGCCGACGGTGCTGGCCTGGCAACCCCCGACCCCCTCCTCACAGCCATTGCTTGCAGTCAACAGTACCGGCAACCCCCAGATGGCCACCGGCGGGATGGGCGATGTGCTTTCGGGGGTGATCGCGGCGCTGCTGGCAGCGGGTCTATCGGCCTGGGATGCCGCCCGATTGGGCGTGTATCTGCACGGACTGGCCGGCGACCTGGCGGGCAAACCGGGTTTGTTAGCACACGAGGTAGCAGAGGCGCTACCGACAGCCCTTGAGCGGCTACAGGCAGGGCAGGTCAAAGATTTTTGGGAGCCTGGGCTCGGCTGACCCCCAACAACAACACACTCATTGCGGACATCCATAAAATGTCGTAGGCCGCGATAGACCATTGGGCCGGGGGCACCCCACCCAACACATAGACCACTCGAGCCAGGCTGCCCAGCACCAGCGCCCACACCACCCCTTGCAGGTATCGCCCGATGCGGCCTCCGGCCAGCACCGAGGTCTGTTGGGCAAAAAGCAGGGTCAGATAAAACGCAACGCCGGCATAAATCAGTTCGATCACGCTCAACGGGCGAATCAGGGTGGTAAGGGCCGCAAGCAACAGGCCGCCCAGCAGGGCAATCAAAGCCAGGCGTCGCGAAAAGCCCAGAGGATACAAACCCTGGCGCTCCATGCTAAAAGGCAGGAGTGTACCCATCAGTAAGAAAAGGGTTACTCCAATCAGATAGATCCCCTCGCGGAGGGCCAAGGTGTCCAGGGGGGTTGCTACACTGAGGGTAAACAACAAATCGCCGATCCCCAAAAACAACAGCCCCAGCGCAAGCCCCACAAGAGCCCGGCGAACAATAGCAGGAGATTGTAGAGCAATCTGCCATACCGCATAGGCTCCCACAAAGTTCGACAGGCTCACTATCAGATTGCGCAGGTAGGTATCGCTCACCAAACCCAGCAGCCACAAGAGCCAGAGGAGTCCCAGTAAACCAAAGATCGCCATGAACCTCGCTATCATACGGCTTTTGCCTTCACAACTTGTCAAAAGTTGGTATTATCCTTTGCTCAAGCGGTCTATCGCGGTTCTCTCCATTTTCGCCCCTAAGGAAAACCTACATCTGCGCCCAGACACAATGCAGACGTAGGTTACGCGCAGGGGCGTGGATCGCGCACGATCCACGGGTGCTGGGGTTTCGAGTTTCCCATCGGTGAGCAGCCGCGTGAGCGGTCTGTCCCGAAGGAGATCGTCCCTGCGGCAAAAAACCAGTTTCGCCCGGTATACTTACTTTGAGAGATTGCGCGATTATATCCGAGAGCCGCTCTAGGCGTATACCAGTTCAACCACAATGTAGGTCTGGCTGCCCTTGGGGCTTTTGACCCGTACCTCGTCGCCCACTTTTTTGCCCATCAAGGCCTGACCCAAGGGGGATTCGTTGGAAATTTTGCCGCTGAATACATCGGATTCGTGGCTGCCCACCATGGTGACACTCATGCGTTGGCCGGTGGAGGTTTCGAGTTCTACTGTCACGCCGATCTGCACTTCGGTGGGGATACCGTTGCCCGACTCAACCAATTGAACCCGGCTCAAGATGTCCTCGAGTTCGGCAATTCGGCTGTTGTTTTGCCACATGGCCCGCCTCGCCTCATCATAGCCAGCATTTTCACGCAAATCGCCCTCGGCAATCGCCCGGCCCATCTCGTCGGCGATCTGTTGTACTTTTTCGGTTTTCGAGTAGGCAAGTTCCTGCTCGAGCCGCGCTTTGCCCTCAGCGGTAAGGTATACCGGCTTTTTATCTGACATCAAACAAAACCTCCAGAGGTCTACCGGTCGTAGACCCAAACCTCAGTATAGTACAGCGCTGGTTTTGCGGCTGTTGCTGACCAGCGCTCGCTGGGCAACACGGGTCGGACTAGAAATACAAACCACCACAGCAAAACATGCTGCTTAAGAGGTTGGGGGTTTGTTGTTGGAGACAGGATAAATATCAAGTTAATTCTTTGAATGACGTTTACAGCCTCACCTGGGGGTGGAATAAAATGAGGACATGCGATGGATGGCGGGCATTCTTCTGTTTGGCGTGACCTTGGCACAGAGCCTCACCGTGCCGCCCGAGGCCCAGGTTGGGCAGCCTTTGGAAATTCGTGGGGCGGATTTTCCTCCAGGCCGGTACGCCCTCAAGATCGAGTCCGATACCACGACCAACGAGGTAGACCTCGAGACCTTCAACGGCAATATAGCCACTGCCTGGACACCCTCCATAGCGGGGTTGTACAAGATCAGCATTCAGGTGGGGGGACGAGCCGTGGAGGCGCAAACCAGGGTGCAGGCCGCCCCTCCCGCACCAGCCGCACAGCCCAGCCCACCTCAACCCACAGCGCCACGACCCGAGGTAGTGCCGCCCACCCTTCAGCCCGATGGACTGGTGCTGGGCAACTGGAAGCTGCCGCTGAAGGGCGAGTGGATTGGCCCAAGGTTGCTGGGACAGCGAGCTTTTATCGCTCGAGGCCCGTTGGTGCTCGAGATAGACCTGCAAAGCCCCAAGGTAGTGGCACAGCACTACCCTCCTGGGGATGTCCGGGCTTTGGAGAACGACGCCGAGGTGACGGTGCTGCTCGAGGATGGGCGACGGCTGGGACTGGGGGCTTTTGCTGGCAAACCTTTTGAGGGCAAATGGGAAAACCTGGCGGTCATTCGTGAATACACTCAGACCCTGCGCACCTCCGGGGCTACCGCACTTGACCAGAGTCCAACGACCCAAAGGCCCTACTGGTATTACTTCAGCCGCGAGGCAGGGAGCCTCAGCGCAGCCGACCTCGAGGCCACCGGGCGGGATTTGCTACAACGCGGTCACCGCCCTGAGCTGGCCTGGGGACAGGGGGTGATGCGCTGGCTTCAGCCCTGGCTGATCCAAATACGGGCCGCACGAAGCCAGGGACTTGACCAGAGCCTGGTCTGGTCGGAGTTTTTCCTGAAGTACCTGCCACAGGTGCCCGGAGGCAGGGCTATGCTTTGGGAGCAGGTGGGCTGGCTCGAGGCCCAGGGACGTCCCGATCTGGGACAACGCTACCGCGAGGCCTTGCGCCAGGTGGTGGGCTGGCAAAATCCCCTCACGTCAGCCAACATGGCCGCTGCTACCTGGGTGTTGCTGGGGCTGTATGGATTGATGTTGCTTTACTTGACCCTGATGTATCTGCCGGCCCAGTTGCGCGGGGTACGTCCCAGTGGGGGCTGGTTGGCTGGCTGGCTCCGTCATCCCTTGCTGCGTTTACGCCACAGCGTACTGGCCTACACCACTGCGGGGGAGCGCACCTTGCTGCTGCTGCTGTTCTTGCTGGCAGCGCTGGCTTTGTTGGGGTGGGGCTTTATGGCCCGCTCCGAGACCCTGATCGCACAAGATAGTCTGACCAGGGGAACCCTGCGCTCGAGCGCAGCTCAAGAAACCCTGCGCGGTTTTGCCAACACTGCTTCTCTGCGGGGCCTCTTGGCTTACGCCCAGGCCAAAGAGAACCCCAACGAAGCCCAGCGGCTCTACGAAGCAGCCCCCCCCTGGACCTATGTCTTGTTGGGGCGCGGCACCCCAGAGGCGGTGGCTCAAGCCTACCGGCGGGCTCCCTCTTCTGCCGCCGTACGTGAGGTCTTGGGCATCGGCGGCGACTTCTGGACACCCGTCTACCGCGACGCGGGGGTCGCACGCGAGGCTGTTCCGACGCCAAGGATCATCACCGCTACGGTGGGCCTGAGCGGCTTGCAGGGCCTTGCCAGCGATTTTCTTGCGGTCTGGCGCGATCTCCCCATCTGGCCCAATCCGCTGTGGGCATGGGGGATTGCCATGGCAATTCTGCTGCTAACCCTCTACCACCTGCTGTGCTTTTTCCTTCCCAGACCCCGGGGCGTTGGCAGCAACCTGGCCTGGCGGCGTGGGGTACAACTTTTTTTTCCGGGCAGTCTCACCTACAGCCAGGGCTGGGGCATGATCGTGCTGCTGCTCTTCGCAGGGGGCCTGTGGCTGTGGCGTCTGGGCAATGGCTGGGGGATTTTCCTGGCGGGTATCGCCCTGGGATTCCACCTTTTGCTGTGGTTCTTGCTGGTATATCGCGGTACCCGCTGATACCTCGAGTTTACCCCTGGGTGCACAGAAAAAGGGATTGTCCACCAAGTGCGTGGAGCACTGGCCCGTCTCGGCAGCGGGGTTCGTGTCTGGATGCGCTTTGCGATACAATCACCTGGTTTGACGAAGAGGAAAACCCATCATGATTATTCCCCCCCTTCCTACCCCCTTCGACGCCAAAGGCAACCTCGACGCAGAAGCCTTCCGTGATCTGGCCCAGGCGGTTGAGCCGCATGTGGACGGTCTGTTGTTCTATGGCTCCAACGGTGAAGGTGTCCACCTGACCCGCGAAGAACGGGCTGCGGGCCTGGCAATCCAAACCCCCCAAAAGCCCGCAATGGTGGGCCTGATGGAAGAAACCCTGGCCCAGGCCGCGATTGCCCTCGGTGAAGCGGATAGCCTTCGGGCCAAGGTACTGGTCACGCCCCCCCGCTACTATGAAGCCAATCTGGGCAACGAAGGCTTGTTGCGCTATTTCAGCGGTATTGCCGACCTAAGCAAAGCCGAGGTCTGGCTCTACCATGTCCCGGCCAATACCAAAGCCCAGTTGCCCTTGCCAGTGGTAGCCGAGCTAGCCAAGCACCCCCATATCGGTGGCCTCAAGGACTCCAGTGGAGAACTGGCCCGCATGGCTTTCTACGCTTCACAAAAACTGGGCATCAAGCTGTACACCGGCCATGCCCCTACTTTTCTGGGTGCCCTGGGGCTTGGAGCCCATGGGGGTATTCTGGCAGTTTCCAATCTGGCCCCCAAGCCCTACAGGATGCTGCTGGAGCTGTGGCAGGCTGGTAAGGTTGCCGAAGCTCAGGCCCTACAAGCCGAAGTAGAGCCCTTTGGCCGGGTGCTGGCCCAGGGAGGCTTTGTGTTGCTGAAGCAAGCTTTCCGTCATCTGGGTCTACCGGGGGGCTACCCGCGTCCTCCCTACCCCAGCGAAAGCCCAGTCTGGCCCACCTTCAAACCCCTTTTGCAGGAGTTCAAGGCACGGGGCTGGACGGTTGGTTAAGACCCTCTAAAGGGAATTGGAGGGTTGGTGGTCGCAGATTGGGTAAGCTCGGCTTGGAGGAGACGATGAAGCAATTCTCGCTATGGGTGTTTTTCGGACTGGCTTTGATACTGGGCGCTTGTGTACCACAGGCCGTAAGACCGCAGGCCCCTCAGGTAGAGCTGCTGCAGTTCAACCTGGTTTCCATAGACCCCTTTAGCGGACGGGGTGAATTTGACGTTCGCCTGCGCCTGACCAATACCAATTCCTTTACCTTACCCTTGCTCGAGAGCGCCGTGACTGCAGAATTGGGCGGCTCACAGTTTCGCCTGACCCTGCCTGCCCTGGACATTCCCTCAGGTGCCAGCCGCGACGCTCAGACCCGCCTGGTGGTTCCCCTCGTGGAGGGCACCCGCGCCCTGGCCAGCCTGGTAAGCGGGCAAAATACCCGCTTCCGTCTGTTGGGTGAGTTGCGGGTTCAACTGGGTCCAGCGGTGGTTCCGATTGGGCCAGTGACGCTGGTAGACCGCGATGTGCGCATCCAGTTTGCCTTCCAGCTTCCGACCATTCGCATCGCCGAGATTCGACTGGATGGGCTGGCCATCCGGCTGGTCTTGGAAGTAGAAAATCCCAATCCCATCGGATTTACCCTGGAAGGCCCCCTGCGCATTCTGATCGGCGGACGCAGTGTGGCCGAGAGCGTTTTCAGCCTTGGGCTCACTCCGGGTGGGCGCAACCGGGGCGAACTGCGCCTGGGCCTGTCGGGCCTACCGGGAGTGGGGGGCGTGAGTGTGGATTTGGGGCTTACGGCCCGCATTCCCGGCATCCTGGATCGTCCGGTGGTTCAGGTGTTGCAGGGGATTTTACGCTAGCTCGCTCGAGCCATTTTGTGTTTTCCCGAGGATTCTTGACCCTGGAGGGCTGCATCTTTGTGAAGCGCGCTCTGGGCTTCCTCTATCCTCACTGGGTTTGCTTGGCTGGTCGCTCCTGCAAAACCCAGGTGTTGCCGTCGGGATCACCGAAGAAGGCGAATGAATTCCAGCGCCCGCCCGGCCCATCCAGCCACACGCCATTCTCCATGTGCCGGACGGGGCTGACCTCCACGCCATGCTCGAGAAGTTCCCGCCGTGCAGCCTCGAGGTCGCCCACCACGATCTGCAAGCCCCGCAGCGAGCCCGGCACCATCTTGTGAATCCCGCTGCTCAGATGGATCGAGCAGCCCGAGCCTGGCGGCGTGAGCTGCACCACCCGCTGGGCAGGGCCGATCTGAATATCGAGGTCAACCGCGAAGCCGCACTGCTCCCCGTAGAAGTGCTTGGCCCGGTCGAGGTCGGAGACCGGAACCGGGACGACCTCGAGCTTCCAATCGGTCACGCTCATGCTTGCCCTGCCAACGACTCGGCGTGCTTCTTGTAATTCTCGAGGATGGCCTGCCAGCCGCCGCGCTGCAGTTCCTCGGGGTTGGTATCCTCGAGGTCGAACGTCACGGCGACCTTGGTTTTGCCGGGCGTAAGTGGCTCGAACACCACCTCGGCCTGGCGGTCGCCGAAGTCGTAAGCGATGAGCTTGTGTGGCTCCACGCGGGTGTAAACCCCCTCGAACTCGAAGCTGAAGCTGCCGTCCCTGGCCGCCATCGTGGAGCTGAACCTGCCCCCCACCCGCAGGTCGTTGGTGGCGCTGGGGCAGTGCCAGTCGTCGGAGGCATGGTTCCATTGGGTGATGTGCTGGGGCTGGGTGTAAACCTCCCAGGCGGTTTGCAGCGGAGCCTCAACTATGGTGGATACAGAGATGGCTTTGTTCATATGGGTCACCTTTCCTTTCAGGTAGCTCTCGAGCTGGTCGAGGGTGGCGTTGAAGCCGGGAAGTGCGCGATAGGGCGGTTTGCAAATGAACCGCACGGCGGGTGGCTTGGAAAACCACCCTAAGGATCTCCACTTTAGAGGTGCAGGGACTGAAGGGGGCCAGCCAGCACAGGGCTCCGAAAGTTGTACTT
>JBBIUP010000080.1:0-11844 GCA_037440185.1 Meiothermus sp.
ACGGCAAAAGGAACCGCTCGTAACGCTATCATGGGGGTAGTGTAACACGACAACCTGAGATTCCCGCACACAGATGCACATCCGGTAGAATCCATGTTGCAATGTTGGGGGCTGTAGACCATTGGCTGTTGAGGAGGAAGCTGTGAGGCGTCTGGTACTGGCTCTGGTATGGGGGTTAGCGCTGGGTTTGGCTCAAACCGCAGCAACGGTTGAAAAATTGGTGGACGACGGTAAGTTTCAAGAAGCCTATGAAGCCGGCCTGCGCCTGGGCAGTGCTGAGGGCCTGATCCTGGCTGCCAGAGCCGCTAGCTATTTTGCGGGCTACCAGGCCAAGGACAGCGAAAAAGCCGACTGGTTTGGCCGGGCCGAAGCTGCGGCCCGCCGTGCAATCCAAGCTGACGGCAGCAACGCCGAAGCCTACTTTGAGCTGGCTCGAGCCCAGGGCCGCCTCTCGCAATACCGGGGCATTTTGGAAAGCCTGGGGCTGGCCAGCGGCATCAAGGAGAACCTGGATCGAACCATCCGGCTCAACCCCCGCCATGCCGGGGCCAAGGTCGCGTTGGCCTTGTGGCATCATTCGCTAATTTCCAAAAATGTGGGCTGGCTGTATGGAGCCAACGGCAACCAGATCCTGCCGTTGTTCAACGAAGCCATTCAGCTCGAGCCCCAGATCATCATCCACAAGGTAGAGCTGGCCGGGGTACTGGCGGCCCAGGGCAAGAAAGAAGATGCCCGCAAGCAGTACGAAGCGGCCCTGGCCATACCCCCCAAAACCGCCGCTGACCGTTACGACCTCGAGCGGGCCCGCCGTGAAATGGCAGCGCTACGATAGCCTTTTTGAAGGCTGAACTCCAGGCACTATTGCGCCTTCAACAAATGTCGAGCAGGTTTCCAGTAAATGGCTTTTGAGCGAACTGCGTCACAGACGTTGCCGGCACAATCACAAAGCGGGGGCATGACCCGAAAATGATCCGTTGACGCAGCACCATTACGCCCTGCCTACCGGATGGGAAGTCGGCCAGATCAACCTCCAAACGGACCCCTTGCGGCAGGCTGGCCCAGCCAGTAGCCTCTTTCCACAAAAGGAAGATTTGTGCACGGTTCCAATAAAACGCTGTCTACCAAGTTGGCTCCGTGAACATACCCATAAATAGTTTGATACAATTCGTCGGGCTTGACCCCTGTTTTGGATCTGGATTTTCAAAAGGAGCTTTGATGAACGACCCTTTTGGCCGTGTTCCCGGCTGGAGCCCCCAGCAGCGCGTGGGCCTGTTTGTAGACACCCAAAACCTCTACCACTCGGCCCGCGACTACTATGGGCAGAACGTCAACTTCGAAAGCCTGATGCGCTATGCCATCGGCAACCGCCAGCTCGTGCGGGCCACGGCCTACGTGGTCGAGCGCGAACACGATACCTCGGCCTGGCCTTTCATCTACAAGCTCTCCACCATCGGCTTCCGGGTGCGCCGCATGAACCTGACCCTCAAGGAAACCACCGACGAGGGCAAGCCCATCTACGAAGGCAACTGGGATATGGGTATTGCGGCCGATATGGTGCGGCTGATGCACACCCTGGATGTGGTGGTGCTGGGCAGCGGTGACGGCGACTTTGTAGATATTGTGGAAGTGCTGATGGAGCGCGGCATCCGGGTCGAGGTGATCGCCTTCAAGGAGACCACCTCGCAAAAGTTGATTGACGCGGTAGACCGCTTCATCCACCTGCCCGAGATCGAGAATGCCTTTGTGCCCAGCAAGGAGCGGGATCGTACCCTGATACCGCGCACCGAGTAAGCCATCGTCGAACGCTATTGTCAGTTGTCCGGCCAGACCCATGAACCTCGAGGACTTCGACTACCCCCTACCCCCCGAACTCATCGCCCAGAGCGGGGCCGAACCCCGCGATGCCTCCCGGCTGATGGTGATTGACCGGAGCAGCGGCCAGATTGCACACCGCATCTTCCGCGACCTGCCCCAGTACCTTCGGGCAGGGGATGTGCTGGTGCTCAACGAGAGCAGGGTGATTCCGGCCCGCACCTTTGCCACCAACCCGCACGGGACGGTGCTCGAGGTGCTGTTGGTACGGGAAATTCCCTCCGGCGAGGGGCTATGGGAGGCCCTGCTCAAACCCGCCAGGCGGGCCAGGGTGGGCACCAGGCTAACCTTTGCCGAGGGCCTTACCGCTACTGTGGAGGCCATCGAGGAAGACGGTACCCGGCTGCTCAGGTTTTCCGGCGATGTGTGGGCACACCTGGAAAACATCGGGAAGACGCCGCTGCCGCCCTATATTCACGCCTCGGTAGATCCGGCCCGCTACCAGACCGTGTACGCAAGAACCCCCGGCTCGGTGGCAGCACCTACGGCAGGGCTACACTTCACCCCCGAACTGATGGACAGGATTCGTGGGCTGGGGGTGGGAATTCACTACGTCACCTTGCACGTTGGCCCCGGCACCTTCAAGCCGGTTCACGACGACCCCGACCGGCACGTGATGCACCTGGAGCCCTACCAGGTCTCGCCCGAAACCGCCGAAGCGGTAAACCGCGCCAAGGCCGAAGGGCGGCGGGTGATCGCAGTCGGGACGACAGTGGTACGAACTCTAGAAACGGCTTACAACTCCGAGTTGGGAGGAATCAGGTCGGGTGCAGGCGAGACCCAGCTCTATATTCGTCCGGGCTTCAAGTACAACGTAGTGGACGCCCTGATTACCAACTTCCACCTGCCCAAGTCCACCCTGCTGATGCTGGTCTCGGCCTTTATGGGGCATGAGCTGATGAAGCAGGCCTACCGAACTGCGGTGGCTGAACGCTACAGGTTTTATAGCCTGGGCGATGCCATGCTGATTCTGTAGAAACTAGGCTTAGACGGGCTCGAGCCTCGTCTCCCGGACGACAACCTGCGCCGGGTTCCCAACCGCGGTAGCACCGGGAGGCACCGGCTTGGTGACCACCGCGCCGGCCCCCACCTTGGCCCCATCCCCAACCACAATGGGCCCCAGCACCACCGCATGGGCCCCCAGCAAAACCCCATTGCCGATGGTGGGGTGGCGCTTTTCGCGGGTAAAGCCCGTGCCGCCCAGGGTCACCCCGTGGTACATCATCACGTCGTCGCCCACCTCGGCGGTCTCGCCGATCACGATGCCCATGCCGTGGTCAATCACCACCCGGCGGCCAATGCGGGCCCCAGGATGAATCTCGACCCCTGTGAGCAGGCGGGTAAAGTGGGCCAGAATGCGCGCCAGCAGCTTGAAATTGGCCTGCCAGAGCCAGTGGTTGAGCCGGTGCATCCACAAGGCGTGCATCCCTGGGCTGAACAGCACCGCCTCGATGGCACCCCTGGCCGCCGGGTCTTGCTCCAGCACGGCCTGCACATCCTCTTTGAACCGCTTCAATATGGATACCATTCTGGGACACTCGAGGCAAGGGCAACCCTTTGCACCTCCAGATTAGCCAGTCTTCCTTCAGCTTGGCTGTGAGCTTACATCCTATTGGTTTGGTTTTTGAATATGCAGTACACCCCGCTAGGGTTTAGCCCGGTTCTGTTCTCGAATAGCGGCTATCTGATCGCTCTCGAAACCGGTTTGAGCCAGCATAGACAGAATCAGGTCGCTTTTGGCCTCGATATAAGCCTCGATGTTGTGGGCATGTTCTTGGGCTAGGCGTTTCTTCAAAGCTCTGTAAGCCTGCCTTGCCTCTGGATGAGCCCGGAGATACTCCCGCAAGGCCAGGTGATTGCGTAGGCTCACACTGTCTTGCGGGCATACATACAGGTGATGCGCTGGTAAGTGGGCCGGTTGTTGGAAGGCTTCTCGACCCTCGATACCCAAATTCCCCCGATGCACATAGCCCAGAGTTCCCAGTCGTTCGATGGCCAGAGGAATCTGCACAGGAGAGCTGATAACCACATCCATATCAATGATGGGCTTGGCGGCCAACCCCGGCACTGAGGTACTGCCCACGTGCTCAATTCCCAGGGCAAAATCCTGTACAACTTGCCAAACCAGAGCCCGAAGCCGTTCAAAGACTTCGGGCCAGGTGGGGTCATAGTCCACTACCACAATGGGTTGGGGCATGCTCAAGCCTCAACCGAGATGTTCTCGAGGTTCAGGTTGGTGTACACGTTTTGCACATCCTCGAGTTCTTCCAGCGCTTCCACCATGCGCAGCACCTTTTCGGCCTCTTCCTGGCTCAGGCTCATGGTGTTTTGCGGCACCATGGTAATTTCGGTGTCTTCAGGCTTAAAGCCTTTGATCTTGAGGGCGTTGGCGGCGCTGTAGACCTCGTGAGGATCGGTGTAGATTTCCAGCCCCTGCTCGCTTTCTTGTAAGTCCAGTGCCCCAGCCTCGATGGCAGCTTCCTGCGCAGCATCGGAATTAGGTTCAATCCAGATATAACCCCGACGGTCAAACTGCCACGACACCGCACCGCTAGCCCCCAAGCTACCCCCGTGTTTGGTAAAAATATGACGCACCTCGGAGGCAGTGCGGTTGCGGTTATCCGAGAGGGCGTTCACAATAATCGCCACCCCACCCGGTGCATACCCTTCGTAGACCACTTCCTCGTAGTGGCTGCCCTCGTCATCACCCCCGGCCAGTCGCTTCAAGAGGCGCTCGATGTTGTCGTTGGGGACATCGGCGTTTTTGGCTGCCTCAATCAGGTTGCGCAGGTTAACATTGGCCGCCGGGTCTGCACTTCCCCCCGCCCGGGCCGCTGCGGCGATCAGGCGCAGGTATTTACTCACCACCTTGCCTTTTTTAAGGTCGTTAGCGGCTTTTTTTCGCTTAATTTGTGCCCATTTGCTATGACCAGCCATACATCACCGATCTTTAGTATACGAGAGAAAACAAGTTGCTGTTTGGCTATTCGCCTTGAGTTATGGCTTGGATGTAAAGAGGCAAGTCCCCTTCAGGACGGGCAAAACCAAGCATCTGCAACCAAATACGCCTGGGGATACACCAAGGAGTACACTTGAAAGCAACTGTCCTGTGCCGGACGCAAAAAACAAGCTTGGATTTAGTTAGTATGATGAGTACTCTATAATAGTCTTCATGCGTCGTGTCGTAGTCACTGGCCTTGGCCCAGTAGCCCCCAACGGTATTGGAACCGAAGCCTTCCTTAAAGCACAGCTCGAGGGTAAATCCGGTATCCGGCGAATTACCCAGTTCGATGCCTCCAGCTACCCTGTCCAGATTGCTGGCGAGGTGGATATCAACTTCGAGGAGTACATCGAAAAGCGCGAACTGCGCCGCCTGGATCGCTTCACCCAACTGGCCCTGGTAGCCGGGCACCTGGCCTGGCAAGATTCGGGGCTGGAAGTCGAGAAAGAAGACCGCAGTCGCATTGGAACGCTCATCGGCACAGGCATCGGGGGCATGATTACCTGGCAGGAACAAAGCAAGGTGCTGTTTGATAAGGGTGGCACCCGCCTCTCCCCTTTCTTCATCCCTATGATGATTGCCAACATGGCCTCGGGCCAACTGGCCATGAAATATGGCTTCATGGGGCCATCCTCCACCGTGGTGACGGCCTGTGCCACAGGTTCGGATGCGATTGGCAATGCCTTCCGGGTGATTCAACTCGGCGAGGCCGATGTGATGCTCACGGGCGGCACTGAGGCCGTGGTCACCGAGATGGCCATTGGCAGCTTTGGGGTCATGCGGGCCCTCTCGACCCGCAACGACGAGCCCGAAAAAGCCAGCCGTCCCTTTACCATCAGCCGCGATGGCTTTGTGCTCTCGGAAGGTGCAGCGGTGCTGGTGCTGGAAGAGTACGAACGGGCCAAAGCCAGAGGTGCCAGAATCTATGCTGAGCTGGTGGGTTTTGGCCGCAGTGCTGACGCCCACCACATCACCGAACCCCACCCCGAAGGCATGGGCGCAGCCCTGGCTATGAAAGCCACCCTAAAAGACGCTGGGGTAAGCCCCGAGCAAGTAGGGTACATCAATGCCCACGGCACCTCGACTCCAGTGGGCGACAAGGCCGAGACCTTAGCCATCAAAAAAGTCTTTGGCGAACACGCCTACAAGCTCTCGGTCTCGTCCACCAAGAGCATGATTGGGCATTTGCTGGGGGCTGCTGGTGCCATCGAAGCGATTGCCAGCATCCAGGCCCTGGTTTCGGGGGTACTGCCCCCCACCATCAATCTTTACGACCCTGACCCAGAACTTGATCTAGACTACATACCCAACACCCCCAAGGAAAAGCAGGTGGACTACGCCCTATCAAACTCTTTCGCTTTTGGGGGGATGAATGCTACCTTGCTGTTCAGACGGGCCTGAACCTCGAGGCGAACAATGGCTTAGAATCGAGGCATGTCGCTTCAAACCCAGTTTCCGGCCCTGATCGAGGGCTTCAGCTTTCTGGACAACGCCGCCGGAGCTCAGGTTCCCAAGCAGTGCATCGAGGGTATCGCACAGTTTCTGGCGACCTCGAGCTGCAACGTAGGTATGCCCTACCCCGGCTCGCAGGCCGCTACACAGGTGCGCGAACGGACGCGGGAAGAGACCGCGGCCTTTTTCAACTGCAAGCCCAGCGAGGTGGCGATTGGGCCGAGCGCTACCGCCCTCACCTTCATTCTCTCGAGGGCCCTTTCACGGCTCTTTGGCGAGGGCGACGAGGTGGTGATCTCCGAGCTCGAGCACGAGGCCAACGCCTCACCCTGGCGCAACCTGGAGGCCATGGGGGTGCGGGTCAAGCTCTGGAAGGCCCGCTGGGATGAGGGGGGTAGGCTCGAGCCTGCCGACCTCAGGGCTTTGGTCACGCCCAGAACCCGGCTGGTGGCCATCACCTCGGCGGCCAACTCGCTGGGCACCCTGCCCGATGTGGCCGCCGCTGCCGAAATTGCCCACGCGGTGGGGGCCTGGTGCATCACCGATATGGTGCATTACAGCCCCCATCACCTGCCCGACGTACAGGCCACTGGGGTGGATATGGCCTTTTTCTCGGCCTACAAGGTGTTTGGCCCCCACCTGGCCTTCCTGTACGTACGCGAGGAGCTTATTGGCCAGCTCCCCACCGACAAGCTGTGGTTCATCCCCGACGACAGCCTGCTCAAGTTAGAACCTGGGACCAACAACCACGAATGTATGGCCGGATGGCTGGGAACGCTGGATTATTTGCGAAGCACACTGGGGGGCGGCAGACCGGGGCGCGGGGGTTTGCAGGCGGCCTACCAGCAGATCGAGGCCATCGAACAACCCTTGGTGGCGCAGGCCCTGGAGCGTTTACAGCGCATTCCTGAGCTGCAACTCTACGGGATGCCCACCCCCCAGGGCCGGGTGGGCACCTTCTGCTTCAACCTGCGGGGCCAGCCTCCACTGGCGGTGGCCGAACGCCTGTCCAGGATGGGCGTGGGGGTTGCGGCCGGGCACTACTACGCCACCCTGCCCATGCAGGCCCTGGGCCTGTGGCCCGAAGGAGCCATCCGGGCTTCCATTGCCCACTACACCACCCAGGCCGACCTGGACAAGCTGATGGCAGGGTTGCAGGGCAGCGACTGAACTTCCGCTACGGACACAATGTCCAGACCGTATCTTTGTCCAATGTCAGCGAGCGACTGAACCGCAGATGGCCCGGCTGGCCGGGCTGGGTGCCCTCGGCGCGGAGCTCGTAGCGGCCCTCCCGCAGGCTGGGGAAGAGCCTCGAGCCCCGCACGGTTCCCACAAACTCACCGTTGACGTAGAAGAATACCGTCTGGTTGGGGCCAGTACACTGGTTCTGAATGATGAGATCGAAGCGCCGCACCTCGGCAAAAGTGGGCGCACAAGCCGACAGGGTCAGCAAAGACAGAAGGCTCCAGAGCAGAATGCGCACCATCCAGATCTTGTTACCTCGAGCGCAGGAAAAATATATGAGGGCCTGGTTTGGCCCGTCAAGCTGGAATGGATCGTGACTGCTCATACACAGGCGGTTTTGGGCGGGGCCTTGCTACTCGCAGAGCCGCCAGACCTCGTCCTTCTCGAGCCGGATGGTTTAGAGCGGTTCCCACGAATACCCAGAGCAGTTCCCGCGAATGTCCCATACGGCGGTTTTTGCCGTGAGGGACAAAACACTCCGCCCTCCGGCGGAGTGTTTGCGGGAACTGCGACAGTACAACGGTGATGGTGGGAAACGCGATAAGCTTTACCCAAAACCGGGGTGGCTTTGAGGTCAGCGCTGCCTGCGGGCAGCGAGAGGAAGGTGCTACGCATCGTACATGGTATGGCACGACCCGGTTTGTGGGGTGGATGGGGGTAAGCGTAGACTGAGTGCATGTTGTATGAACGGAGCCGCCTCGAGGCCCTCGAGGCCCAGAACCTCGCCCCTTACGCAGTCAAGTCGGGTCAGAGCCGGGGCCGCGAATACCCCGAGCCCGAATCGCGCTTCCGCACCCCTTTCCAAAAAGATCGGGATCGAGTCAATCACACCACCGCCTTCCGGCGGCTGCAATACAAAACCCAGGTCTTTGTGAACTTCGAAGGGGATTATTACCGCACCCGCCTAACCCACACCCTCGAGGTAGCCCAGGTAGCCCGCTCCATCGCCCGCGCTCTAGGGCTGAACCAGGAACTCGCCGAGACCATCGCCTTTTCCCACGATCTGGGCCATCCACCTTTCGGGCACTCGGGCGAAACCGTGCTGGACAACTTAATGCAGGGGCATGGTGGCTTCGATCACAACAAGCAGTCCATGCGCATCGTGACCTACCTCGAGCAGCGCTACCCTGGCTTTCGCGGTCTCAACCTGTGCTGGGAGACCCGCGAGGGGATTGTCAAACACGAGACCCGCTACGACCTGCCCGACGCCGAGGGGTACGAACCCCACCTGAGGCCCAGCCTCGAGGCCCAGATCGTCAACCTAGCCGACGAGATCGCCTACAACGCCCACGACCTCGACGATGGCCTGCGTGCAGGCCTCCTCACACCCGGCCAACTGTGGGAGGTCGAACTGCTCAGAGATCTGCTAAGCGAACTGGGCTTCCATCCCGATCGCTTCGATGAGATGGGCCGCCGGGTCTTTATCCGCGAGTTGCTGGGACACATCATCACCAGCACCATCACCGCCACCCATGCCCTACTCCAGCAGCACCGGATCGATAGCCTCGAGGCTGTCCGCCAGCACCCGGCCCCGCTGGCGGTTTATTCCGAGACCCTGACCCGGCAGCTCAACCAGCTACGCGACTTCCTCTACGCCAACCTCTACCACCACTACTACGTGGTGCGGCAGGTGGGCAAGTCCCGTTTTGTGCTGGAAAAGCTATTTACAGCCTACACCCAAGACCCCCGCATCCTGCCCCCACAGGTGCAGCAGGCCGCCCAGACCGAGGGCATCTACCGAGCGGCCTGCGACTATATCGCCGGTATGACCGACCGCTTTGCCCTCGACGAGTATGCCCGGCTGTTCGAGCCGGAGTTTCACCGCTGAGCGGATCGTCAAGGCAGGCCGCAACCTCGAGCGGTTCCCACGAATACCCAGTACAACGGTTTGGGTTGTACTGGGTACATCATGCTGCATGGTGTGCAGCGTGATGGTGGGAAACGCGATCGAGCAGGTAGGTTGTTAGCGACTTTTTCTAACGCCTTTGCGGCACAAACTATACAAAACGTCATATATGCGGGGTAGACTGGAAGGGTGGAAAACCCGGAAACCAACTTTGAACACCGCTTTGCGGCCCGCACCCAGCGCATCCAGGCCTCGACCATCCGCGAAATTCTGAAGCTCACCACCCAGCCGGGCTTCATCAGCTTTGCGGGAGGCTTGCCGGCGGCCGACCTGTTCCCCCTGGAGCGCATCGGCGAGGCCACCCAGCGCATCCTACGCGAACAGGGGGCCCAGGCCCTGCAGTACAGCACCACCGAGGGTCACCTGCCCCTGCGGGAGTGGGTTGCCAGCCGGATGCCCGACGCCACCCCAGACAACGTGCAGATCGTCTCGGGTTCGCAGCAGGGCCTCGACCTCCTGGGCAAGGTTTTGATTGACCCCGGCTCGAGGGTGCTGGTAGAGGCCCCTACCTACCTGGGGGCACTGAGTGCCTTCAACCCCTACGAGCCCCAGTATGTCTCGGTGGATATGGACGATGAAGGGCTTCGGCTCGAGGCGCTCGAGGCCGCCCTGCAAGCACACCCGGTACGCTTTCTGTACGTCCTGCCCACCTTCCAGAACCCCTCGGGCCGGCTGATGGGCCTGGAGCGGCGCAAGGCAATTGTGGCGCTGGCCCGCAAGTACCAGACCCCCATCCTGGAAGATGACGCCTACGCCGAGCTGTACTTCGATGGCCAGCCCTTGCCCACCCTGTATGCCCTCGACCAGGCCTTGGGTGGGGGGAATGTGATCTACCTATCCACCACCTCCAAAACCCTGGCCCCAGGCCTGCGGGTAGCCTGGGTGGTGGGGCCCAAGCCGGTGGTTCAGAAAATCACCTTTGCCAAGCAGGGGGCCGACCTACACACCCCCACCCTGAACCAGATGCTGGTCTACGAGCTGGTGCGGGATACGGCCTGGTACCAGGCCCAGATCGGCAAGATCCGCCAGACCTACCAGACCCGCAGCGGCTGGATGCTTTCGGCCCTGCAGCGGTACATGCCCGAGGACATGGGCTGGATTGTGCCCCAGGGGGGCATGTTCTTCTGGCTTACAGCACCTGTGGGGCTGGATAGCCTCGAGCTCCTCAAAGAGGCCGTAGCCGAGAAGACTGCCTTTGTGCCGGGGCAGCCCTTCTTTGCCGATGGCAGTGGACAAAACACCCTGCGGCTCTCGTACTCGAGCGCCTCGCACGAACAGATCGAGGAAGGCCTCAAACGCCTGGGCCGGGCCATACACCGGAGGCTGGGGCGGGAGCCGGTGGCGTAGGGGTTTCTGCACAGACTCGGACTCGGTTTGCCTGGTGGCTGCGATCAAGGGTCGCCAAGCCTGCTTGAATCGGTATAATGCGCCCTGTAAAAAATCAAGCTGCCTGCGGGCAGTTTGATGGTGGAGGCTGTCAAAGGTCTCTGCCGCTTGTTATGGTGTGGGGGAGTTTGTATCGGAGTGAACTATGGTGCTTGCAACACTCGTTGCTTTTTTAGGGGCGCTCGCGGCGCCCTGGGTCTACCGCTGGCTGGGCCAGGCGGCGGGCTGGGCCCTGGCCCTGTTGCCACTGGGTCTTTTCTTGTACTTCGCCAGCCTGCTCCCTACCGTAGTTGAAGGCCAGACCGTGCGGCATGGCCTGGCCTGGGTGCCCAGCCTGGGGGTCAACTTCTCCTTCTACCTGGACGGGCTTTCGCTGCTGTTTGCCCTGCTCATCACCGGCATTGGCGTTTTTATTGTGATCTACTCGGGCGGCTACCTGAAGGGCCATCCGGATCTGGGCCGGTTCTACCTGGTCATTCTGCTCTTCATGGCCTCCATGCTGGGGCTGGTGCTGGCCGATAACATCTTGACCCTGTTTGTGATGTGGGAGCTGACCAGCATTACCTCCTACCTGCTGATTGGCTTCAACCATAGCGAGTTCAAGTCACGCCGGGCCGCTACCCAGGCCCTCCTGGTAACGGCAGGGGGCGGGCTGGCCCTGTTGGCCGGGCTGATTCTTCTGGCCGGAATGGGCGGCTCGATGGAGATCTCCGAGCTGTTGGGCCAGGGTGCGGTGCTGCGCGAGCATTCACTGTATCTACCTGCCCTCCTCCTGGTACTCTTGGGGGCCTTTACCAAGTCGGCGCAGTTTCCCTTCCATTTCTGGCTGCCCAATGCCATGGAGGCCCCCACCCCGGTCTCGGCCTACCTGCATTCGGCCACCATGGTCAAGGCCGGGGTCTACCTGCTGGCCCGGCTCCAGCCGGCCCTGGGCGGCACCGAGGTCTGGAGCAACACCCTGATGGCCTTTGGGCTGGCCACC
>JBBIUP010000081.1:0-11743 GCA_037440185.1 Meiothermus sp.
CGAAGAAAGCGTCTCACCTCGGTGAGGCAGGTCTGCTGGTCTCTTCTCGTTTTCGATAGCGGCAAAAAATAAGCCTGGAACAGCACTTCTCCTTTTGGGGATTGCGGTATTCTTTCTGAAAACCGCTCTATTATGGCGCAGCTTAGACCCTCAGCGAGCCGCGAAACCCTCTGGCAGCATAGTACGATTCGGCCCCGTTGTGATACACGAATACATGGTCGTAGCGCCGGTCGCCAAAGATGGCCCCGCCGAGTTTTCGGATGGCCTCGGGAGTTTGGAGCCAGCTCGAGGTTTTGGTATCAAAACGCCCCAGCTTCTGCAAGGCTCGGTACTGCTCTTCGGTCAAAAGCTCGATGCCCATCGCGGCGGCCATGTCCATAGCAGAGTCTGCGGGTTTGAATTGTTTGCGGGACTCGAGGGCTTCGCGGTCGTAGCAAAGGCTTCTGCGACCCTTGGGGCTTTCCGGCGAGCAATCGTAGAACAGGTATTCGCCAGTCTTGGCATCATGACCCACCACATCCGGCTCGCCACCGGTGTTTTCCATTTGGTAGAGCGAGGCCAATTTGTCGGGATGGGCTTCCAGCCGGTCTTGCACTTCGGCCCACTTCAGCCCCTTGTGACGGTGCATATTTTGCTCGAAGCGGGTTTTCAACACCCGGAGCAGTTCGTCGCCTTGTTTTGCGGTCATTTCAATCTCCCTTCTTTACGAGATAGAGCCCCTGGAGCAATTGTGTTTACTTCGTTTATATCATAAATAGGAGCAATTTTACTTCTGATTCAGAGTTGCGGGCAGGGTAGCGATCTACCCTCGAGTCGGAGGAATACCGCAAGCTCAGGGGAGCTGGTTTTGAGCAAGGCTGGGGGTTTTCGGGCCGCTCAGGAGTTGATCTACCAGGGCCTCGAGCCCCGCCCCCTTGGCTTTCGCTTTCAGGTCTATCCGGTCGCGGATTTGTCTTGCGGTTTCGCAGTGAACGCTCTTGGTGGCCTTGTGCGCGATCACCAGCTCGAGGGTTTCGCGGCGCTGTGAAGGTCTAGCCCAGCCCGCATACCAACACTGCGCGAGGGCGGCACTTAATACGTTGCCCACTGGCCGCGGCCCTCAGCGCAGCATTGAAGCAAGTTGCTACACAGCACTCAAAATGCCCTTTGGGGAACCTGTTGACCCTGGCACGCCCCCGCAACCCGCATTGCCCAGCAGCCCCAACCACCTGGTCATCAGGCTACTCGGGTTCCGGCCGGGCCAACCCGAATTGCGCACACAAAAGCCGGTTCTGTTCAATAAAACTCGAAAAAATGGGGATGGGTGCTTCTTGCAGTATATTGTGGAAGTTGTATGCCCCACAAGTCGGTTCACCTGATGGGCAGGCCCCAGGCAGCGCTAGGTTCTGAGGTGTTGTTATTCCTTCAGGACAAGCGCTATTTGTTGCTGGCCTACTTGGCCCACAGCGGCGACTGGGTGAGCCGCGAACACCTGGCCTACTTGTTCTGGTCGGAGTCGGGCAGCACCAGCGCACGCAAAAACCTGCGCCACCTGCTTTCGCGGGTGCGAGCACTGGAGTGGCAGCCCGAGGTAGAAACCAGGCAAGAGTACCTGCGCTGGCAGATCGAAACGGATGTGGCCGTGTTCAATCGAGCCTGCGCCCAGTCCGACTGGGCAACCGCCGTACAAGCCTTTGGGGGCGAGTTGCTGCGGGGCTTTAGCGCCGAAGACGCCCCGGAGTTTACCGCCTGGCTCGAGACCGAGCGTGAGTACCTAACCCAGCGTTGGCGCGCGGCGGTCTTTCAGCAAAGCAGTGCTCTGGAACAGGGTGGGAAAGCCAGCCAGAGCCTCCAGCTACTGCAAACCCTTCTGGAGTCCAACCCCCTCGACGAGGAAGCCCTCGAGCGCTACATGATGACCGCCGCTCACATGGGGGAAGCCCGCATAGCCCTCCGCGCCTATGAGCGCTTTTCCGATCTACTCAGGCAGGAACTGGGTCTGCCGCCCACCCTGGGCCTTGAGCACCTGGCCGAGTCCATTCGCCCAAAAGGCCAGACCCTGGTGCACCCCCCCTTGGGCAAGCCCACCGTGCCCGGCCCACCTCGCCCAAACCCACTGGTCTCCAACGTTCCGTTGGCCCCCACACCCTTTGTGGGGCGCGACCTCGAGCTCGCCGAAATCGCCGAGGCCCTGCAGCAGCCCGATGGTCGCCTGCTAACGCTAAGCGGCCCCGGCGGGGTGGGCAAGTCGCGCACGGCCCTGCAAACCGTACTCGAGCAAGCCGCTCACTTCCCTGATGGGGCCCACTTTGTGGTCTTGGACTCAGTGGAGACTCCCGAGCAAATTCCATTGCGCATCGCCGAGACCCTCCGGCTCCCCCTGCAAGGCCCCGACCCTCCGCTGGCCCAGCTCGAGCGTCACATTGGCAAGCGAGTCATGCTTCTGGTGTTGGACAACTACGAACACCTGCTCGAGGGGGCCGGTCTTGTCCTCAGGCTGCTGGAAGCCTGCCCCCATCTGCGCCTGTTGGTAACCTCGCGCGAGCGGCTCAACCTGCACGCGGAGCAGGTCATTCAGGTGCGGGGCCTCGCGCTTCCCGAAGATCCTATTCCCCTGCTCGAGGCCCAGCACTACGATGCGGTGCGGCTGTTTGTGCTGCGGGCCCAGCAGGTGCGACCCGATTTTGCCCTCAACCCCCAGAACCTGCCGCAGGTGCTCGAGATCTGCCGCCGGGTGGAGGGGTTTCCTCTGGCGCTGGAGCTGGTCGCTGCCTGGGTGCGCACCCTGCCGCTGGAAGAGCTTGTGCAGGAGGCTGGCAACCCCGAGCTAATGGTGAGCCACAGCCGCGATACCCAGGCACGCCACCACAGCATGGAAGCGGTGTTTGAGCACTCCTGGCGGCTCCTGACTCCAGCCGAACAGACCGCCTTGCGGCGGCTGTCGGTCTTTTTCGGTGGCTTTCGTGCCGAGGCCGTGAAGCAGGTCTGTAGCACGCCCTTACCTGTGCTGGCGGCTCTGGTGGACAAGTCGCTGCTACGCCTGACCCCCGCAGGCCGCTACGACCGCCATGCCCTGCTCTACCAGTACATGCAACAAAAGCTGGCAGAGCACCCTGCCGAAGAGCAGGAAACCCGTAGCAACCACAGTCTGTATTACCTGCGCTATCTGAGCCGCGCTCTGAAAAAAATTCGCGGCCCCGACCCCAAACCTGCGCTCGAGGCCCTAGAGGAGGAGATGGGCAACCTGCGGCTGGCCTGGAGTTGGGCGCTGGAGACGGGACGGTTTCAGGCCATCATGGATGGTGCCGAAGCCCTGATGCGTTTCCTGGATGCACGGGGGCGCTACCAGGAGGGTATCGAGATGTTCGAGGAAGCCCGCCAGGCGCTGTCGAGTAATCCACAGCAACCCGCTGCACTGGGCACGGTACTGGTATTTTTGGGCAAGTTCCAGCAACGCCTGCGCCAGCAAGACCCGGCTGCGCAGACCACCCAGCAGGGCCTGGACTTACTGCGCACTCTTCCGGTTCCCGACCCGGAGCCGCAAATCTGGGGGCTGGGCACCTTGCGGGCGGTGGCCAACGCCCTGGGCCAGAATCAGACCGCCCTGGCCCACGGCCTCGAGGCGTTGGAGATGGCTCGCAAGAATACCAACCCCCGGCTAATTGCAGTCTGTTTGGGCTGGGTAGCCATCTCTGAGGACACGCTGGGCAAGCATGGCGAAGCCATTCTTCACTACCGCGAGGCCATCTTTCTCTTCAAGCAACAGGAAAACCGCATCGGTGCCCTCTATAGCGCCTCCAACCTGGGAAAGCTGCTGATAGATCTGGGTCGCTTCGAGGAGGCGCTTCCGCTGCTACAAGAGGCATTGCAGGCGAGCCAGACCAGCGGCGAGCTAATCATCTGGGGCGAGACTTTGATGTACCTGGGCCGCTGTTATCTGATGCTGGGCCAGCTCGAGCCCGCCCGGGAGTGTGCCCAGGGTGCGCTGCAACTGGCCACCCAACACCCCCAGCAGTACGACGAGGTTTGGCTGTATAACCTGCTGGGCCAGGTCGCTGCGGCCCAGGGCCAGCCTGTGCAGGCCCACAATTTTTTTCTTGTGGCTTTGGGCCAGGCCTGGCAAGCCCAGCAGATACCCGAGGTGCTCGAGGTGCTGTGTAGCTGGGCTACCTCGCTGGGCTTAGAAAACCCCGAGGTTCCCAAAGTACTGCGGCTCGTCGCCGAACACCCCCAGGCCCTTGAGGCGGACAGGGCCAGGGCACGGGCTTTATTGCGTGGGGCTTCCGAGGGCGAGCCTCTAACCCTCGAAAGAGCGATGGAACAGCTTCTGTACCACTGAGGTTGGGGCTTTTACGAGACGTGTCTAGCACACCGTCCACTGATGCTGAGCAGCCTGAGGGTTCAGGGCTTTTCCTGGAAACTGCATCAGACACGTTGCCGACTTGCTCACGAAGCGGTGGCATGACCCGAAAATGATCCGTTGTCGCAGCAGTAGCCTTTTGGTGATTTCTTTCACACGCGACGCACGTGCGACGGGGGGTGGGGCATACTCTCGGCATCAACCACGAGGAGGGGTGCACAGAGGGATTGCATACTGCGTTGGGATCCGTTCGGAGCTATCCATACCTCACCCACATCGCGCTGAGATAGAACAAGCAGCAAGGCTATTGAGTGGAGCACTTACTTGGGAAGCATTATGAAACTGTTCAAACGCTACAGTCTATGGGCCATCCTGATTTTACTGATTGCGGCGTGCGGGGGTACGCCCAACCCCAACAACACACGCTTCGTACCCTATCCCGAAGAAGCCCAGGTGCTGGGGCTGGTCAACGCCTTTCGCAGCCAGGCTCGAGCCTGCGGAGCACTGCAATTCCCCGCCGCCCCTGCCCTGACCTGGGTCGAGGCGGTGGGCGATACGGCCTGGTTCCACAGCATAGATATGGGCCGGGCCAACAGCGATAGCCACCAGGGGGCCAGTACAGAAGACCGTCTACGGGCTCGAGGCTTCGACCCCGGCCCGGTGGCCGAACACCGCAGCCGAACCCGCTTGCCCGCCAATCCCAACGAGGCCTTCAGCGCCTGGGCTGCCGATCCGACAGCCTGCGCCAACATGATGAACCCAGCTTTCACCGTGATGGGGGCAGGTCTATGGGGTAAGTACGAAAGCGGCAACACCACCGGCCTGGCCTTTTGGACCCAGATCCTAACCGCCCCAAGGGCAACCAACCCCCCGCCCACCCCCACCCCTACCCTTAGCGTTAACCCCTCCGCCGCTACCGTCACGGTAGGTGGAGCTGCCATTGCATTCAGCGCGACCCTGACCAACTCCACCGCCAGCATCAGCTGGATCCTGGTGGGGCCGGGCAGCCTCTCCACCACCACCGGCGCCAACACCAGTTACACCCCGCCCACCACTGGCGGCGCCAGCACGGCCATTTTGTCGGCCAGGGTAGGCGACCTTACCGCAACCGCCGCCATCACCATCAACGCCGCCGCGCCAGCCTCCACCCTGGACATTACGCCAGCCCAAGCCACGGTCAATGTGGGGGGAGCCCCCATCACCTTTACCGCCACGACCAATACAAACCAAACCGTTGGCTGGGCGCTGGGTGCCAACTCACCTGGAAGTATCTCCAACTCCACCGGCACCACCACCACGTACACCCCCCCAGCAACCGGAGGCGCAGGTACGGCCTTCCTGTGCGCGGCGGTTAGCATCAGCCTTAGCAAGTGCGTCACCATCACCATCAACGCTGCTGCCCCAACCCTGACCGTATCCCCCACCACCGCTACCACCCAGGTGGGCGGGGCCAATGTGATCATCACGGCCTCGAGCAACCAGGTTACCTGGAGTATGACCGGCCCCGGCACCTTTAGCTGGGCGGGCTCGACCTTCACCTACATTCCGCCGGCCAGCGGCAATGGGGGTACCGCCACCGTGACCGCCACCCTTGGCACCCTTACCGCCAGCGCGGTTATCACCATTACCGCCCCGGCACCCCCGCCCCCGCCCGACCTGGCCCCCTTCCTGGCCCTGATCAATGAGTTCCGTTCGGAGCCTCGAGTCTGTATGAGCGGCACCGTGGCCGAGAACATGCCGGCTGTTCCACCCGTAGCTTTCCAGGAGCAACTGAATACCGCCGCCCGCTTACACAGCGAAGATATGGCCGCCAACAACTACTTCAGCCACACCGGCCTCAACGGCAGCACCTTCGTAACCCGTATCGCCGCCACCGGTTATACCGGAGCCCCACAAGGCGAAAACATCGCCGCCGGCAACGCCACCGTACAGGGTGCGTTCGACAACTGGCGCAACAGCACCAGCGGCCATTGCCAGGCCATGATGAGCGCCAACTCCAATGAGATTGGCCTCGGCTACGGCTTCAATGCCAACAGCCAGTGGACGCACTACTGGACGCTGGTGTTTGGTAAGCGCAACTAGAGCCAGGGTTTGCGGGTTGTCTTGAGTATATGGCGCAACAAACCCCTCGAGTCCGGCCCAAACCGGGCTCGAGGGCACAAGGTTCCCAATCGCAAGACCGCATTCACCTCGCTTGAAAGCCACATCGCTCCAGAAGTCCAGCCCTTGAAGCGTCTAGGCCAGAAACGCGCTATCCCCAATGAATACCACGCTGGATACACCGACAACCACACAAGCGCCTTTTCCTCGAGTCTGCTGGAGACCACTGGGCAACAAGCCTCAGCCAGTACAACAACGGCGAATTTTCGGATGGATTGCCTGCTATTACTTTTCGCAGCCACATCGCCAGAAGAGGGTGCTATGAAGATGATGACCAGGTTTGCAGTCGTTGGCTTTGCTTATCTCATGGCGGGCTGTAGCTCCCTGATCCCTCACCAGAACGTGCCCAACCCGCTGGGACTCACCGGCCAGCAAGTACAGGTAGAGATTGGCGCCAGCGCGGTATCCCGCGCCACCACCACCGGGCTCGGAACCATCAGAACCAGCTTTGCCGACGTGGATACCTCCTCGAGCCCCATTCCGGTAAGCCTCAAACAAACCCTCTTCAGGGTCGGTTTTATATCCGAAGTCAGGCTCAGCGCGCCAGCCGCCTCGTTGCCCTGCACCATCATCCTGACCAAAGTGGATATCCAGGTGAACCTTACAGATGCCCAGCACGCCTTCACCCTGCCCACCTTTAGTCTCAACAAAGTGATCGAGCTCGAGCAGCAGTCCTCCGACCCCACCACCTACCGCATCCTCAACCCCGATGTGTTTGTGGGCAATGTGCTCGACGCTACGGCGGTGCGCCAGCTTCAAGAACTGATTACCGGTGGCGGCCCCAATCAGGCCGAAATTTACCTGAGCGTGCAGGCCACCAGCGTCCCCGAGCTGCCCCCCGGCAGCATCCTGACCTTCACCTTTGGCACCACCGAGGCCACGCTGGCCTTCTAGGAGACCTCATGCGTACTCGCCTCACGCGCTTCTCGGGTCTCGCACTGCTAGGCCTGCTGGTAGCCTGCAGCAACAACACCCGCCTGGCCTTCGAATTTGTTGGTTTTCTGCCGGTTTTCTATGTGGTAGAAAACCCGGTCAACCCCACCCGGGCACGCGAACTAGCCCTGGCGCTGGGTATAGATACCAACATCATCGCCAGCGATGGCAGCATTCGCTACCTGGACAAGAATCTCTTTCAGTCCCTGCCGATGCTCCCGGTAGGCCCAGGGCAGGCCGACGAGGACGGCAACATCCCCACCGAGGAACGCTTCGATTTCGAAGCCATCCGGGCCATCCAGCCCTTGGCCGAAGACCAGGCCCGGCTGCGGGCGGTCTCGGCCCTGCAAAAGGCCGGTCTCAACCCCAGGAGGGCCACCATCAGCGTGGGGCATTCGCGCTTTCAGGCCATCTCGGTCAGGAGCGAGACGGTAGCGGACGTGCAGCTCGATACCCAGGTGGACTTCGATACCGTAACCCCCAACAACTATCCTCTGCGCGGGCCTGGGGCCAGCATCAAGGTGGTGTTCGACGGGCAGGGCAAGGTCACCCAGCTTCAGTACGCTTACCGGGTGTTGGCCGAAGGCTCGAGGGCCGCCATCCTCTCGGGGCCACAAGCCCAGCGGCGGGCCGCAGCCCAGTACTTCGGGGTAGACGAAGCCCAGGTCGTACTGCAAGGCCAGTGTGCCCGCGTGCAGGCCCAGGCCGGCAATCTGTGCTTACAATCTGAGCTCGTCTATTACGCTCCCCCTATGGGCCTGCCGGTCACCCAAATAGCCCCGCACTATCTATTTACGGGCAGGTTCTCGCTGGATGGCACCAGCATGGAAATTCGCCGGCTGTTGATCCCGGCCTTTGCCAACGCACCCGAGGTCAGGCTGAGCGTGACCAGCAACGGCAGCCTCGCCGTGGAAGGCAGGGCCACGGTGAGCGGCGGAAGGGCGCCTTACACCTACACCTGGGCTTCTTCCACCACCTCGCTTCCCCTAGAGGCGCAGGCGCCGAGTATCCGCTACAACGTCTCGAGCCGCGAGGCGGTGTCCCGCGAGACCCTTAGCGTGGTGGTGACCGACGCCGAGGGCATCAGCGCATGGGCCAGCCAGGTCGTCACGGTCAATGCACCTGCGCCAACGGCTATAGTTACCCAGGCCCAGGCAGCTCGCACGGTAGGCGCAGCCTGGGTGGGCGCTTCACAAAACCTGCCGTACTCGGCCAGAAACGTGGGGGGTTTCCTGGGGCAGGCCAGTGGAGCCGGGGTACAGGTAGCTTTCAACTTTGGCGAACAACTGGCTTACCAGAGCGATTTTGCCCGCGATACCGACAGCTTTGGCATCGACAGTGTGGATCTGGGCTTTTACACCGGGCACGCCAACGGGCTGGGCTTCAGTTTTGTTACCGAGCGCAAAAAACGTTTCTTTTACTCCGAGCAGGCCAGTTGGGGTGAGCGCGACCTCGAGTGGCTGCTCATTGCGGCCTGCGGGCCGTTGCAGGAGTCCGAGTTTGGCATCCCCTGGTGGCGGCAGTGGGGCGGCGCATTCAACGGACTGCACCTGCTGCTGGGATATGCCAACACCACCTACGACAACAGCCACGAAGGTCTGCTAATGGGCCAGGGCGTCTTCGAGCAAAAACTACCCCTGCGCCAGGCCTGGGCCAACGCCGCTAGCAGCGTACAGACCCCTGCGGAAATCTACGCCGTGATGGGGGTCTGGGATGCTCGAGGGGTCAACAACTACAACGACCATTTCTGGGAACTAGGCCCGGTGGGCCCGGACATTCCAGGGCCGGGCGTGGAAGGCTTCTGGCGGCTTTCGGGGCCATCCTAGGCGCAAGCGCATAGACGAGTGGGAGGTGATACCGCAAGCCAATTGATCCACTCGATCTGCACTCAGCCCAAGCAATCTCTAGCCAAAGGAGCAGCCCATGGTCACCATGTTTATCAGGCACAAAGTAAGCAAATTCGATAGCTGGAAGAAGGTCTACGACGAGGTTGGAACCCTGCGCAAGCAGATGGGCGTCACCGCGGCCAGCGTCCACTGCGACGGCCTCGACCCCAACATGGTGGTGGTGATCCACCAGTTCAAGGACATGAAGTCCGCCACCAATTTTGCCAATTCCGAAGAACTTAAGGCCGGCATGGGCCGGGCCGGGGTTATCGGCCAGCCGGAGTTCTGGTTCACCGAGGACGTGGAACACACCGCGCACTGAGCGGAGGAGGGCCGTGAGGCCCGAAACCGGAATGGGCATGGAACGCTCTTTGGAAAGCACCTGGGTTCTGCGGGCTTCGCTGAAGCCGGTGTGGGGAGCGTTGTCCAGCATCCTGAGCTGGCCTCGGTGGTGGCCCAGTATCCAAAGTGTCCAGAGGGTACAGCCGGGCCAGGCAGACGGAGTAGAGGCGGTCTACCGCGTCAACGAGCAGGAGCTACGGGTCTGCGAGATCCGGCCATTGGAACTGCTCGAGGCCCACACCGCACAGGTACTGTTCCGCTGCACTCTGGAGCAGGAGGAGGGGCATACTTTCGTCCACCTGAGCGCGTGGGGCTACCAGGGTGAAAATCGTTTTGCCCAGTGCATGTCGGCGGGGGCCAGGGGATTGGCCAAGCACCTGGGGGTGCAGTTGGTGGAGGTGGGCAGTTGGAACGCCGCCACCGATCAGAACATCTTCCCCGAATAATCTTCCCCGCAAGGAGGTTCATAGAGCAGACGGCCCTCGGCCCTAAATCTTCTATCCACAAGCGAAGGAGACAAACATGCCCAAGTATTTGTTTCAGGTGAACTATGTTGGTGAAGGCATCAAGGGACTGCTCAAAGAAGGTGGAACCAGCCGCAAAGCTGCTGCCGAGGCCCTGGCAAAGTCGCTGGGGGGCAACCTCGAGCTCATGTACTACGCCTTCGGCGACACCGACGTGTATGCCATCGGCGACCTGCCCAGCTCCCAGGCCGCCGCGACCCTGGCACTGACGCTGGGGGCCAGTGGACGCATCACCTGCAAGACCGTGGTGCTGCTGACCCCCGAGGACGTGGATGCCGCCGCCAAGCTCAGCCCGGTTTACCGCGCCCCTGGGCAGTAAGGAGGTCAAGTATGTTCGCTCGAGTCGTTACCTCACAAATCAAACCCGAATCGCTAGAAGAGGCCATCCAGATTTGGCGGGAAAAGGTAATCCCCACGCTTAAGGGCGCAAAAGGCTTCAAGTCCGGCTACATGACCGGCGACCGCAAGAGCGGCAAGGGCGTGGTGGTCACGTTCTGGGAGACCGAGGCCGATGCCACCATGTGGAACACCAGCGGTAAGTACCAGGAGGTGATTTCGCACTTCGCCAGGCTGTTCGCCGCCCCGCCCACCCAGGAGCAGTTCGAGGTGTTCATCGAGGTTTAGTCAATCCCGTGGGGTGGCCTGTGCCCACCAAACAGGCGACCCCGGAACGTGGTGCGTAAACCCACCCAAATAGGGGTTCGATATGTCTAGTGCTGAAACCACCCCGGCCCTGCCCGACCGCTGGGGCCTAAAAGCCCCCTTCGGGGCCATCCATCACGTGGCCCTCGTCACCAACGACCTGAAAAAGACCGTGGCCTTCTACCGCGACGTGCTGGGGGCACAGATCGCCATGAGCCACCGGCTGCCCGGCGGCGACGAGCGCAGACACTACTTCATCACCGTCGCGCCCAACACGGTGTTCGCGTTCTTCGAGACCCCCCAAGCCGAGTTGCCGCCTTATCTACCGCCCATCCAGCCCAAGAGCGGACGCGCCCTCGATCACATTGCCTTCTTCGTCGAAGATCAGGCCCAACTCGAGGCCTGGCACACCCGCTTGCAAGGCCGGGTGGACAACCTGAGCCCGATCAACGACCTGAGCCTGGTGTGGGCCTTCTTCTTCTCCGACCCCAACGGCATCGTGCTGGAGGTGATGGCCGAGCAGGAGGGCCGGATGCGCTTCCCCATGTTGGACGACCCCGACCCGGCATACTGAGTGTTTTGTAGGGTGGGTCGTGCCCACCGAACAAACGGCCCCAAGTGCGGTGGGCACAGATCACCCTACTGCCGCGTCCAGCTCATTCTGGTGGGCGATTCCGAGCCCGAAACGTCTCTCGTCCACGCTGGGGACGCGGTTCCCCAAAAAGACTGTTCTCGAGCGCCCACCGAAAAAAAGTGGACGGGCTACTACCCGGCTTCCGATCCCAAAAGTCGGTGCGCGAGCGCACTCTACAGACCTGGGAGGTTTACGAAACCTCGAGGCGGCAATAACACGAGGCTTGGATGGGGACATCAGCCCAGGCTTTGGCCTGCTCGAGGCGTTGTTCCATCTGCATGGC
>JBBIUP010000082.1:0-11543 GCA_037440185.1 Meiothermus sp.
CCGCGAAGGTGGTCGCACCGTTGGGGCCGGCGTGGTCGCTAAGATTATCGAGTAACGTGCTACACTATAAGCTTGCTGGCCCGGCCAGGACTAAACCTGGCTGGGCCGAAGGCTGAAAGAGGAACTGTATGGCAAGCGATGTAAGAATCAAGCTGCTCTTGGAGTGTACTGAGTGCAAGCGCCGTAACTATGCGTCGGAAAAAAACCGGCGCAACACCACGGCCAAGCTCGAGCTAAAGAAGTTTTGCCCCTGGTGTAATAAGCACCTGCCTCACAAAGAAGTGAAAGTCTAAGGCGGATTGTATGGCCCAAGAGCAGAACGCTGCCCCCAGGCGCCCCCTCGGTGCCCGGATTGTCAACTACTTCCGCGAGGCCAGGGCCGAGCTTTCCCGCGTAACCTGGTCTACCCGCCAAGAGATTATCGAATCTACCCAGGTCATCCTGGTGTTCGCTATCGTGGCGATGGTGGTACTGGGTCTGATTGACACCATCTTCCGCTTCATCACGGTGCGCCTGCCTTGATGTCTTGGTGCGAGCTATGAGTATTGAATGGTATGCCGTCCACACCTATGTAGGCTACGAGGACAAGGTCAAGGGCAACCTCGAGCAGCGGGTAAAAGCCCTTGGTATGCAGGACAAGATCTACCAGGTCTTGATTCCTACCGAGGAGGTTGTGGAGCACCGCGATGGAGGCAAAAAAGATGTGGTGCGCCGCAAGCTCTACCCCGGCTACATCTATGTGCTGGTGGATTTGGGTGACACCCCTGGTGAGGTCAACGAAGCCTGGGAAGTGGTGCGCAATACCCCCGGTGTGACCGGCTTTGTAGGCACTGCCACCCACCCCGTGCCCCTGACCCCCGACGAAGTGCAACACCTGCTGGAAATTGCTGGCCTGGCTGGCAAGAAGGAAGCCCCCAAACCCCAGGTCACCTTCAAAGAAGGGGACGTGGTACGGGTGGCCTCCGGCCCCTTTGCCGACTTTACGGGCGTGGTGGGTGAAGTCAACTTGGAGCGCCAAAAGGTCAAGGTGCTGGTATCCATCTTCGGGCGTGAAACCCCCGTAGAGCTGGAGTTTTCGCAGGTAGTGAGAGCATAGGCTAAATGCCGATTGCCGAAAGCCAAGAGCCTCGAGCTTTCAGCCTTCGGCCTTCAGCGGCGCAAATGCGCCAAGGCGATAACACCACGAAGTTCGTGGGAGCCGACCCCCGCAGTTTGCGGGACTCATAAAGGAGGAAGTATCAATGAAAAAGATAGCTGCTATGGTCAAATTGCAGCTTCCGGCGGGCAAGGCTACGCCTGCGCCCCCCGTAGGCCCGGCACTGGGGCAACACGGTGCCAACATCATGGAGTTTGTGAAGCAGTTCAACGCTGTCAGCGCCAACATGGGCGACGCGATTGTGCCGGTCGAGATCACCATCTTTTCCGATCGCTCCTTCACCTTCATTACCAAAACCCCACCAGCCTCGTATCTGATTCGCAAGGCTGCTGGCATCGAGAAGGGTTCGGGGAAAACTGGCCGTGAAAAGGTGGGCAAGCTCACCTGGGAGCAGTGCCTCCAGATCGCCAAGCAAAAAATGGCCGACATGAATGCCAACGATGTCGAAGCCGCTGCTCGCCAGATTGCGGGTTCCGCCCGCGCAATGGGTGTGGAAGTGACGGGGGTGCCCCATGCCTAAGCACGGAAAGCGCTATCGTGCACTGCTGGAAAAGGTAGACCTGAACAAGGTGTACTCGGTCGAAGAGGCTGCCGCCCTCATTCCCCAGATCAAGAGTGCCAAGTTTGACGAAACGGTCGAGGTACACGTCAAGCTGGGCATTGACGCCAAGAAGTCTGACCAGAACGTACGTTCCACCGTGGCCCTGCCCCACGGAACAGGCCGCAGTGTGCGGGTACTGGCGATTGCCAAGGGCGATAAGATTGCTGAAGCCACGAATGCCGGGGCCGATATCGCGGCGGGCGAAGAGATCATCCAGGAAATCCTGGACGGTCGTTCCGACTTCGATGCGGTGGTCGCCACCCCCGATGTGATGGGTGCGGTGGGTTCCAAGCTGGGCCGTATTCTGGGCCCCAAGGGCATGTTGCCCAACCCCAAAGCCGGTACGGTCGGCCCCAACATTGGCGACCTGATCCGCGAGATCAAGGCTGGGCGCATCGAGTTCCGCAACGACAAGACCGGCGTAGTACACGGTCCCGTGGGCAAAGCCAGCTTTGCCCCCGAGAAGATTGCCGAGAACGTGCGGGCCTTCATCAAGGCCGTGGAGGGTGCCAAACCCGACAGCGCCAAGGGCACCTACCTGCGCTCGGTTTACCTTTCCACCACCATGGGGCCAAGCATCAAGGTCAGCACCAGCGCCAGTCAGCAGTCGTAAAGTGCTCTATTCCCAAGGCTCCCCTATAAGGGGGGCTTTTTTTGTTTCTTTGTGAAGTGGGGATGGGTAGGTAGGTGAGGATGATGACCTGAGGACGTGTATCAGGATCGGCCCTGACAAGAACCGCGGCGCATTCTCAGTATGGGCTGGAATTGGGACTTTCAGCCTCATCCTGGCCGATTTATAGTTAAGGGTGGATTGCTATTTTAAACCCATTGAGGCCATGAAGCATATAAACCAAATCAAACATTATCTGGCAGACCCCAGTAGGGCCCCATGACCCCCATCCGAGCCCTCACCTTGAGCCTCGCCGTGGCGGGGGTGGTGTTTGGCCTGAAATGGTTGGCCTATGCGCTTACTGGCTCTGTGGCCCTCTACTCCGATGCGCTGGAGTCTATTGTGAATATTGTGGCGGCGGGGGCAGCCCTGATTGCGGTGTTGGTTTCGCGTCGCCCGGCAGATAGCAACCATCCCTACGGTCACACCAAGGCCGAATACTTTTCAGCCGTGCTGGAAGGGGTCTTGATTGTGCTGGCGGCGCTGGCGATTGTGCGCGAGGCCTGGCCCAGGCTGCTCGCACCGGAACCCATTCCCGAACTGGGGGCAGGGATGCTGGTTTCGCTGGGTGCTTCGGGTCTGAATGCCATGTTGGGCTGGTTTTTGATTCGCAATGGGCGCAAGGCACGCTCACCCGCAGTTGTTGCCGATGGGCAACACATCCTGACCGATGTCTTAACTTCGGTTGGCGTGTTGGTAGGGATTGGGCTGGCCTGGTTGAGCGGTTGGTGGATTCTCGACCCTTTGTTGGCCATCGCGGTAGCGATCAACATCTTGTGGGTTGGCTGGCGGCTGGTGCGGGATTCGGTGGGGGGTCTGATGGATGAGGCCATTCCAGAGCAAGAGTTGGAGGATATACGAAACTCACTCAACTATGCCCTCGAGGGCCTGACATCCGATGGCAGGGTACTGGAAATCCACGACCTGCGTACCCGCCGGGCGGGGCCACGTACCTTTGTGGAGTTTCACCTGGTGGTTCCGGGGGCTACCTCGGTAGAGCAAGCCCATCAGATTTGTGACCGCCTCGAGAATGCACTAAGGGCCAATCTGGATGGAGTTCGTACCACCATCCATGTAGAGCCCGATTACAAAGCCAAGCACTCTACTTTCAGGATTGGCTAAGAACCATGAAATGCGCTCTACAGCGTGGGGCGCAGCAACCGATCAAAGAGGGTGGCAGCGTTGGGCTCGAGGCTTTCGGTCATCCAGCGACGCAGGGCTTTCTCGAGGGCGGCGGGGTCGTCGGTGGTATGGATCTTGCGCAGGCGCTCGAGAGCCGAAAGAGCGCCCCGCCCCATGTATTCCTTGAGCACTTCCTGAGCCGCGTTCCAGACTACATTCAGCCGGGCATTGCGGTGTTCCTGGTCTTCTTGGCGAGCCTGCTCGAGCAGATCCGGCGGGGCCTTGGTGGGGGCCTGCACCAGATGCAAGCGGCCCTCGCGGAACTGGGTGGGCACCTCACCGCCCAAAAGACGCTTGCCACGCGCAAAAAACCAGGCCCGCCCGACCAGACCATCCTCGAGCACCAGCGCACCCGTAAACTGTTCTTGCATCAATGAGTCCATCAAGTCCGCGACCCCCACACTACTGGCCGCCATTCCGGTCATGCGCAGCAATCCCTGGGTGAGGGCCACCACCGGGGGCAGGTCGTCGGGCTGGAGGCGGTAGAGGGAGAGTGTACCGAGGCCAAACTCACGTTGCAGAGCCCGATAAGCCACTGTACCGGACAGATGGCCGTAGGTGGCCTGTCGCCAGGCCTCCAGGAGCCGCCCCCGATAAAACGCCAACCAGCCGCGTTCCTCGCCAGGGAACCGGGCCAGTGCATAGCCGCAAAAGTTGTCCCCACGCAATCGCTCTACCAATTCCGAGGTCAGCAATCCACCCGGTACGCTCTCGGCCAGTGGATCATGCTGGGGCAGAAAACTCAGCAAATAGCCCATCAAGGCAGGAGAGATGTGCTCGAGCAAGCCCCGATTCTCACTCACAGCCCCTCCTGCACCAATGCCGGCCTCTGCGACTGGAAAGCGGCACAAAACCCCCATCTGTGCGAGGCAAAACACCATGTGAGCGCTGCAATCCACATAGCAATCAGAATCAGGCCACTACCCTCATAAGGTCACAATAAGCTATCCGGCAGTGTACCACGTCACAAGTTTGAACCATGTCTTGAATGCCCCTATGGAGAGAACCTCAAATCCGGGAAAGGTGGCTCTTACGGGCAGGCGGCGAAGCCTCCGCTTTCGACCTCGAGCCCCTCTGGAACCGGCGACCCGCGAGGCTCCCCATCGCAGATATCCACCTTGGATAGGTTCGTTCAAAGGTTATGATAAGCCCCATGATCGCCGCCTTTGGCGGGGGAAGTATGTCTGAGGAAACCCTGTTCGTTCAAGTGCCTGCTACGCTGGCCAATCTTGGTTCTGGCTTCGATGCCCTGGGGGTCGCGCTCGATTTGTACCTCGAGGTCAGTGCGGCCCCGGCCCCTACCGACCAACTGCACTACACCGGCCAGGGGCAGGTGCCCAATACCCCCGATAACCTGATCCACCAAGGTTACCGGGCGGCCTGGCAAGCCCTGGGTGAATCCCATCCACCCAGCATCGCCATCCAGGCCCACAACCCCATCCCGCTGGCCCGCGGCATGGGCAGCAGTTCGGCTGCACTGGTGGCTGGGGCCGCGCTTGCCGATGCCCTTTCGGGCCGACAGTTGGGCCCAGATGGGGTATTTCGGGTCACAGCCGAACTGGAAGGCCATCCCGACAATGTAGCTCCGGCGGTGTATGGAGGCTTTGTAGCCGCTCTCGCCGACCCGCCCCTGGCCCTGCCGCTGCCCTCTCCCAAAGGACTGCTCTTTGTGTTGGGCGTACCCGCCTACGAAGTTCCAACCCCACTGGCCAGGGCCGCTTTACCTAATAGCGTTCCACATGCCGATGCGGTCTTCAACCTAGCCCGTAGCGCACTCTGGCCGGCTGCGCTCTATTCGGGGCGTTTTGAGGCCTTGCGCGAAGCTGCTCGAGATCGCCTACACCAGCCCTACCGCGCCCGGCTAATGCCGGGAATCGAACCAGCCCTCGAGCAGGTTTATGCGGCTGGCGCTCTGGCAGCCTTCGTGGGGGGAGCAGGGCCTACGCTGGCCGCGCTGGCCGACGCCAGCCATATCGAAGGCATACGCGTGGCCCTGCAAGACTATGTGGGCCAGGGGTCTACCCTGGTGTTGGGACTGGGGGAGGGTCTGAGGTGGAAGGCAGTTTCGACACCATCCCGCTAAGCAATGTACTCGAGTTGATCCATGCCAACCGTGGAACCGGGGTCTTGTACCTCGATAGCCACAAGCTTCCCTTGCATCTGCACTTTGAAGAAGGCGAAGTGGTGGGTGGTGCCATCCTCGATTGGGAAGGTTTTGAAGCCATCTCCACTTTCCCGCTGCACCCCGACAAGGGCCGTTTCAAGTTTGAAGCAGACCCCATCCAGGGCGTTCCCTTGATGCCCTTCAAGGCTTTCGTTGGCGAGTGGGCCCGTATGAACGACCAATGGGCCCGCTTTCGTGGTGTTCTGGACTCCCCCAGCCGGGTCTTGGAAACCCCCCGGGCCGTGGAGCCATTTGCAGTTTTTGTGGGGGGCAAAAGCGTTCGTGCCGCCGCCAAGAGCTGGGGGGTGCCACTCATCATCGCAGCCGAGCGGGCCTGGCGAGGGCTGCGCGAAGGCGACCTGACCCAATTACGCAAATACGCCTGGTTTGCCCTGCGCATCCGCCATCCCTCGGCCCGCCGTACCCAGGCTGGCATCCGCGACCCTCGGGACATGACCGTATTGCTCGATGGCAGCCGCAACCTGGGCGAGCTGGTACACGCCGGTCTTCCCATTGCCCAAGTCCGCCATTACCTGATCCAGCGCATCACCAGCGGAGAACTCGAGGCCCCTGGCATGGGGTGGATGTTGCGCGACCTGCTCTGGGAAATTGAGGCCGAGCAGGCCCAGCGGAAATAGCACCATTCCCGCCTCGGCCTGGTATGGCTCGCTCTTCGCTCCGGCTTTGGTGTTGGTATACCATGACATACAATAGCTGCTGTGAGCGTGAACGCACCGCGTGACTTTTTCGCCGAACAGGGGATTGAACCCCTCACCGCCCAGGGCTATGCCCAGGAGGCCCGCGCCCAAGCGTTCCCCTATCTGAAGGCCCTCACGGAGCGGGTGCTGGTCTATGACGGGGCCATGGGAACCGAAATCTTCAAGTACAACCTGAGCGACGCCGACTTTGGCGGGACCCAGTACAGCGGCTGCCCAGAAATCCTGAACCGCACCCGTCCCGATGTGATCGCCGCCATCCACCAGAGCTATCTCGAGGCTGGAGCCGATGTGATAGAGACCAATACCTTTGGTTGCCTGCCACACGTGCTGGCCGAGTACGGACTGGAAGCCGGGGCAGAAGACCTGGCCTTTGAGGCCACGGGGATTGCTCGACAGGTCGTAGATAAAAAGGAGGGCGGACTACCACGATTTGTGGCCGGTTCGTTGGGGCCGGGAACCAAGCTGATCTCGCTGGGGCAGATTGGCTGGAAAGAGTTGTTCGAGTCCTATCGAGCGGCGGCTCGAGGTCTGATTCGCGGTGGGGTGGATTTGCTCATCATCGAAACCTGCCAGGACATCTTGCAGGTGCGCTGCTCGGTATTGGCTGCAAGGCAGGCCATGCAGGACGCGGAGCGCGAGGTTCCATTGCAAATCCAGGTGACCATCGAGGCCACCGGCACCATGTTGGTCGGCACCGACGATGCAGCCGCACTTACTGTGTTGGAGAGCCTGCCAGTGGATGTGGTAGGGATCAATTGCGCGGTGGGGCCAGACTTGATGGACTCGCATATCCGCTACTTCTGCCAGCACAGCACCCGCTGGGTCTCCTGCCTGCCCAACGCAGGGTTGCCCCGCAACGAGGGTGGGCGCGCTGTATTTGACCTGACCCCTGCGGAGTTGGCGCGTTGGCAGCTCAAGTTCGTTCAGGAATACGGCCTGAGCGTGGTAGGCGGGTGCTGCGGAACTGGGCCGGAACACATCAAGGAACTGGCTAGCATCATGCGTAGGGCAGCGAAGGGCGCGGGGCGCGGGCCAGCAAAACCAGCCTCTAACCCCGAATCCACTGCGCTGGTCGCCCCCCTCTCAAATCACGTTGCCAGCCTCTACCAGAGTGTTCCGCTTAGGCAAGATACCGGCATCCTGATCGTGGGAGAGCGTACCAACGCCACCGGCAGTAAGAAGTTCCGCGAGTTGCTGTTCGCTGGCGATTTTGACGGCATGGGTGAGCTGGCCACGGAACAAGTAGCCGAGGGAGCCCATGTGTTGGATATCTCGGTGGCCTGGACCGGGCGCGACGAGGTACGGGACATGCGCAAGGTGCTGAAGCGCTTCGCCACCAGCGTACCCATTCCCATCATGATTGACACCACCCAGGTAGATGTGATGGAGGAGGCCCTAAAGCACCTGGGCGGGCGGGCCATCCTGAACTCGATCAACCTGGAAGATGGTCTGCACAAGTTCGACCAGGTAGCAGCACTGGCCAAACGCCACGGAGCAGCCCTGGTAGCCCTGACCATTGACGAGGACAAGGAAGCCGGCATGGCCAAGACGGTGGAGCGCAAGGTGGAAATCGCGCTGCGCATGTACGAGCGCCTCACCGGGCGGCATGGCCTGGCAGGAAGTGCCATCCTGTTCGATTTACTCACCTTTCCCATCACCCAGGGCGACGAGGACACCCGTAAGCTGGCAATGTGGACTATCCAGGGCATTCGTAAGGTACGTGAACTGCTGCCCGAGGTAGGCTTCATTCTGGGCGTTTCCAACGTTTCGTTCGGCTTGGCGGCGCGGGCCAGGGTGGTGCTGAACTCGGTGTTTTTGGATGAGTGCATCCAGGCCGGATTGACAGCAGCCATTCTGAACGCGGGCAAGATTCTGCCCATCAACCAGATCCCCCCGGAGGCCTACCACCTTGCGCTGGACTTGATCTACGACCGGCGGCAGTTCAGGCCAGATGGCGAGGTTGCCCACGATCCACTGTTTGCTTTTGTGGATTACTTCGCTAAAAACAAAGTGGACAAGGCCCTTGCCCGTGACCCCTTGGCCGGGCTTTCCCTCGAGGATCGCCTCAAAAAACGCATTATTGACGGGCGTAAGGTGGGCCTGGAAGCCGACCTGGAATTGGCGCTGGAAAAGTATAGCCCAGTAGAGGTCATCAACCAGGTGCTGCTGGAAGGCATGAAGGTGGTAGGCGATCTCTTCGGCGCAGGAAAGATGCAACTGCCCTTTGTACTGCAAGCTGCCGAGACCATGAAGACCGCAGTACGCTACCTCGAACCCCGGATGGAGAAGCTGGAAGGCATCCACAAAGGCACCATGGTCATCGCTACCGTCAAAGGCGATGTGCACGACATCGGCAAGAATCTGGTAGACATCATCCTCTCCAACAATGGCTACAGGGTGGTGAACCTGGGCATCAAGAAACCCATTGAAGATATTCTGGCTGCCGTGGAGCAGCACCAGCCCAACGCGGTGGGAATGAGCGGGCTGCTGGTCAAGAGCACCGTGGTGATGAAGGAAAACCTCGAATACATGGCCGACCGCAGCGTAGGACTACCAGTGGTGCTGGGCGGAGCCGCGCTCAACCGGCACTACGTGGAAAGCGACCTGCGCCAAACATACACTTCCGGCCAGGTCTATTACGCCTCCGATGCCTTCGACGGCCTGCAGCTAATGGAAGAGCTCACCGGCCATGCCCCGCCCCGCCTGACCAGCCTCGAGGCAGGCAGGCACAAATATAAAACCGCCTACGAAATCTTGCAGGAGAAACTCATGGCAGGCTCTGAATACATCCCTTCTAAACTGGCCCCTGCCCCCCGCATCCCCCAACCACCATTCTGGGGTCGCCGGGTAGTGCCCAAGAGCGAACTGGAAATCGGGGTGATCTCGCGTTATGTCAACAAAAACGCCCTTTTTCGTGGGCAGTGGGGCTTTCGCAAGGGCGAGATGAGCCAAGCCGAGTACGAGGCTTATCTGGAGCGCCTCCCCGAGCCGATGTTCGAGGATATGGTATTGCAAGCCATGGGCGAGGGCTGGCTCGAGCCCGCCGTGGCCTATGGCTACTGGCCGGTAGCCTCCGACCGAAATGATTTGATTGTGTTCGACCCGGCCACTGGAACCGAGCTGTTCCGCTTCAACTTCCCGCGCCAGATGGGTGCAGGCTCACGCCACCTGTGCATCTCCGACTTTTTTCGCCCGCGCCATGCCGAACCGCTGGGCAACGAAGCCGAATGGTTTCCCAAAGCGGCCTGGGACAACGGTGCGCGGGATGTGCTGGGTGCACAGGTAGCGACGATGGGGCACAAGGTCTCGCGGGTGGCCCAGGAGCTGTTCCAATCCGACGCCTACCAGGATTACCTTTACCTGCACGGCTTCTCGGTCGAGATGGCCGAAGCTCTGGCCGAGTACTGGCACAAGCGCATCCGCCAGCAGTTGGACATTGCCCAGGACGACGCCACCAGCTTAGAAGAACTCTTCCGCCAGGGCTACCAGGGCAGCCGCTACAGCTTTGGCTACCCGGCCTGCCCCCGCCTGGAAGACCAGCAGTATCTGCAAACGCTGTTGCAGTGGCAGGAGATTGGCGTCGAGCTGAGCGAGGAGTACCAGCTCCACCCCGAGCAGTCCACCAGCGCCATTGTGGTGCACCACCCGGCGGCTAGGTACTTCAACTTGTGACCTCGGCCAGCACCGCCTCGAGCCGGCGAAGGTGGGCCTCGAACGCCTCGGGTGTATCGGCGCGCAGGGTGATGTGCCCCACCTTGCGCCCTGGGCGTACCTCTTTCCCGTACCAGTGCAGGTGCGTCCCAGGAATTGCCAGTACCTGCGCAAAGTCGGGCCTGAGGCCAATCAGGTTCAGCATGGCCGCACAGCCGCGCGGCGTGGTAGATCCTAAAGGCCACCCCAGCACAGCCCGCAGATGGTTTTCGAACTGGCTGGTCTCGGCCCCCTCGAGGGTCCAGTGGCCGGAGTTGTGAACCCGCGGGGCCATCTCGTTGGCCCAGAGGGTGCCCTCCACTTCAAACAGCTCGATGGCCAGCACCCCCACATAATCCAGCTGCTCCATCACCCGAGTGGCCATGCGCTCGGCCTGGTGTTGCAGGCGGATCGGGATGGCTGGGGCTGGGGCTCGGCTCTTGCGCAGAATGCCCCCGGCGTGGTGGTTCTCAACCAGCGGATAGAAGGCCATCTGGCCGCTTGGGCTCCGCACCGACAGGATGGAAAGCTCGCGCTCGAAGGGCACAAAGGCCTCCAGAATCAGGGGCTGCCCCCCGAGCTGGGCCCAGGCCGCCTCGAGGTCGGCGGGCGAACATAGCAGCTTCTGGCCCTTGCCGTCGTAGCCCAGCCGCCGGGTTTTGAGCAGGGCCGGCCAGCCGGTGCGCTCGAGGCCGTCCAGCAGTTCGCTATGGGTCAGTACCGGGTAAAACAGGGGCGTAGGGATGCCCAGCCCCTGAAAAAAGGTCTTCTCGGCCACCCGATCCTGGGCCACCTCCAAGGCCACCGGGGGGGGATAGACCGGCAGGCGTTGGGCCAGCCGGGCCGCTGTCGCCACCGGCACGTTCTCAAACTCGTAGGTCAGGAGCGATAACCCCTCGGCAAAACGGGCCAGCGCCCCCTCGTCGGCATACTCGCCCACCACCAGCTCGGCCAGTTGGCCTGCCGGCGCATCTGCCAGCGTGTCAAAAAACCTGAACCTAAGTCCCAGCGGATACCCCGCCAAGGCCAGCATACGCCCCAGTTGTCCACCACCCAGAACCCCAATCTGCACGCCTATAGCCTACTTTAGGTTGGGAAAAGGGCCAAACCTCCGTAGTTCCTCAATCCAGCCTTGGTACTGGAAACAACAAGCGCTCGATGGGTTGCGGTGGCGGCCAGTCCACAATGGGTACCGGGTGGCCCACCAGATAGCCCTGCACCAGGTCGCAGCCATTCTGGCTCAACCACTCGAGCTGCTCCGGGGTCTCCACCCCCTCGGCCACCACCTCGGCCTCGAGGCTGTGCGCCAGGTCTATCGCAGCCCGCACCAGCTTTTCGTCCCGTACACTGGTACCCAGGTA
>JBBIUP010000083.1:0-11374 GCA_037440185.1 Meiothermus sp.
TGGTGCGATGTATGTGTCGGATGCCAAGGGTGGGCGGATTTATCGCATCTGGTACAGGGGGAGATAGGGTAGGGAAGGGGAGAGGCGGTGCTGGAGGGTACAGATGAGACCCCTGTCCATCTTCAAGTGATTTGCTGACCAGCATTCTTTAGAAATCTGTCTGATGTTCAACCTAGCTTCCGATTCACCAAATCTTGCACCAATTGGGGATTGGCCTGCCCCCTGGTCTCACGCATCACCTGGCCCACAAAAAAGCCCAGCAGACCGGTCTTACCTGCACGATAGGCGGCAACTTTGTCGGGGTTCTCGGCCATGATGCGGTCAATTAGGGACTCGAGGGTGCCTGCGTCGCTGACCTGTTTCAAGCCTTTTTGACGCACAAGCTGCGCGGGGTTTTCGCCACTTTCCAAAGCTTCAGCCAGCACGTCTTTGGCTATGCGGGTATTGATTTCTCCTGAGTCGAGCAGCTTTACCAACCCGGCCAGCCCTGCCGGCGTGACCCTGGATTCTCCGGAGCGAATGGCGGTTCCCAGGTCGTTGACTACCCAGCTTGCCAGGCTGGCCATGGGGGCTGTTTGGGCTGCCTCCTGCAAGAAAGCGGCCAACCGTGGTTCACGGGCCAGCACCAGGGCCTCAGATGCATTGATGCCCTGGGATAGCAAGGCTGTAAATGTGGCCTGTTGCTCGGGGGTTAGGTCGGTTTGGGGGTGCCCGGCGGTGGGCTTTGCCTGGGTCACAGGCCGTTCTGCTTTCTTTGCGGTGCTTGCTGTTTTGTCGGCGGCTTCAATTTTGCCCCAGGTGTCTTTTAGGGTCACGATGCGGTTGAAAACCAGTGTGCCGGGTTTGGAGTCCAACGGATCTTGCCAGAAATAGCCGTTGCGCTCGAGCTGGTAACGGGTGTCGGTGGGGTCTTGGGCTACGCTTGGCTCTATGTAGCCGTGGGCAACATCTAAGCTCTTGGGGTTCACGAAGTCGAGGAAGTCCTTCTCCTCGGGCTCGTCCTCGTCTTCCTGTTCTTTGGCCTCGAGCTCTGGGTTGGGCACAGTGAAGAGACGGTCGTAGAGTCGGAACTCGGCGGCGAGGCCGTACTTAGCACTCACCCAGTGGATCACGCCGCCCGCCCTGGCTTCCACGCCCAAGAGTGTGCAATACAGCTCAGAAACCTGCCCCATCTCGTTGGTCTTGAATTGGTCGCAGCGGATCACGCCCGCTAGCTTGAGGCGCACGGTTCCGCCGGGGGTCAGGCGCTTGAAGCCTTTGGGCGGGTCAACGGCGAAGTCATCGGCCTCGATGTAGAGTTCGCGGGTGAGGGTTACCGGGCGCACCGCCTGCTCGGGCTTGACGCGCTCGCCGCTCGGCAACGACACCAGGCCGTCGGGCGACTCGGTGATGATGTCGTGGGGCCAGTAGGGGATGGGGATGGGGCGCTCCGATTCGAGGTTGGTCAAGATCACCTTGACCGGCCTGATGACTGCCATCACGCGGGGGGCACGATGGTTCAGGTCGTTGCGGATGGAGCTTTCCAGCAGGCCAATATCCACCGTGCGGTTGGTTCTCGAGACGCCGATCTGGCTAGCGAACCGGCGGATGGCCTCGGGCGTCACCCCACGACGGCGCTGACCAGCCAGGGTAGGCATGCGGGGGTCGTCCCAACCGCTCACCAAGCTCTGCTCGACCAGCTTACGCAGCTTGCGCTTGGAGACCACGGTGTACTCGAGGCTCCGACGGCCAAATTCGTACTGGTAGGGCCGGGGCGGTGCCCAGAGGTGATCCATTAGCCAGTCGTAGATGGCCCGGTTGTCCACGAACTCGAGGCTGCACAGGCTATGTGTCACCCCGTCTAGTGCATCGGTGGTGGCCTGGGCGAAGTCGTAGGAGGGATAGATGCACCACTGGTTGCCGGTGCGGTAGTGGGGGGCGTGGACAATGCGGTACAGCACCGGGTCGCGCAGTTTCATGTTGGGACTGGTCAGGTCAATTTTGGCCCGCAGGACGTGTTGGCCGTTTTTGAACTCACCCGCCCTCATCCGCTGGAACAGATCGAGGTTTTCTTCGATGCTGCGCTGGCGGTAGGGGCTGGGGGTGCCGGGTTTGTCCACCGTACCGCGCAGACCGGCCATTTCCTCGGGGGAAACGCTGTCCACGTAGGCCAGCCCTTTCTTGATGAGCTGAACGGCCATCTGGTAGAGCTCTTCAAAATAGTTGGAGGCATAGCTGACTTCTGATCCCCAGTCCCAGCCCAACCAACGCATATCGGCAATCAACGCTTCGGCGTACTCGGCCTTTTCGGCTTCGGGGTTGGTATCGTCCATACGCAGGCGGAATTCGCCGCCATAGTCCCTCGAGAGTCCGTAGTTCAGGTAGCTGGCGAAGGTATGTCCCAGGTGGGCATAGCCGTTGGGCTCGGGCGGGAAGCGGGTGACGATCTTTTTGTAGCGACCGGCCTTCAGGTCTTCATCCATAATCTCGGTGATGAAGTTGGGACTTACCAGACGGGGTTTGGAAGTTGAAGTGCTCATGCCAACATGCCAAGAATACACCGCATCCCACATGAGGCCCAAGGGTGGGGGCTTCACTTGTAATCTGCCTGCGGCCCTCTGAGCGGCCCTCCTACCCTTAGGTGTGTCAGGGCACTCTGCACACCTTCCTAGAGCGATACCCAGGCGCTTTGCTGGCTGCTTTGTACCGAAGCTTCGATAACCCGTTGGGTGATGAGGCCGTCCTCGAGGCTCGGGGTGGGTGGCCGGTTCTGGGCGATGCCCTCGAGGAAGCGCCGGGCCAGCTCGGTGAACTGGAAATGCCCCCAGGTGGTCTCGGGGTCGCGCCCCCGCAGGAAGCTCGGGTCGGGGGGGACGGGCCGGTAAAAGCCGGGGCGCGGGGCCAGCCAGAGCTGTGCGCTTTTGCCCTGGCCCCACAGGGCCGGGGAGAGCTTGAGGGCACCTTTAGTGCCCTGGATTTCCAGCTCGAGCCGTTGATCGCCCCCGATGTGTACCCTCGAGAGCGAGAAGGCTCCGGTGGCGCTGCCCAGCCGGGCCAGCACCGCCCCTTCGTCGTAGTTAGTGACCGGGTCGGGCCGCTGTAGGTGAATCTGGGCCTGGGCCATCACCTGGGTGAACTCGAGGCCCGTCACCATGCGCACCAGGTCGAACAGGTGGGCCCCAAGGTCGGCCACCGCCCCCCCGGCCCCCCCGGTCTCGGCCTTGGCCCGCCAGGTGGTGGGGCCGCTAGGATCGCCCATGTAGCCCCCATGGAAATAGCCCCGCAGGTACAGGACTTCCCCAATCTCACCCGCGCGCACCAGGGCCTGCGCGGTCTCGGCGGCCAGGTCGCCCCGGCTCGTGAAGGCGGTCAGGCCGATGCGCCCTTGCTGCCGGGCGGCCTCGACCAGGGCCTGGGCTTCGGCCAGGATGCGGGCCAGGGGCTTGTCCATGAAGAGGTGCTTGCCGGCCTCCAGGGCCATAAGGCCCAGGGGGGCGTGGGTGTCGTCGGTGGTGGAGATGGCGACGGCGTCGCAGTGTTGCAGCAGGTCTTCGTACCGCTCGAAAGCCTGGGTTCCGTGGGCGCTGGCCAGTTTTTGTGCATGGGCCGGGGTGCGGCTGTAAATGCCGGCGATCTGGGCCCCGGCCTCTTTGAAAGCGGGCAGGTGGGCAAACCCGGCCCACCAGCCTGCACCTACAATTCCGATTCGCATAAGGGTCTCCTTTCAATCGAAGTGGGCGGCGTACTCAGGCTGAAGCAGGAAGGGCAAGAAAACCCCCTGGATGTTGGACAAGGGCAGCACATCCTTGCTGAGTTGGTAGCCAAGCTGCTCCATGACCTGGCGCCGCCGGCGGATGCGCTGCATCATGGCGGGGTCGAGGCGTTCCAGGGCCTCGCGCAGTTCGGCATCGGCCAGCACCAGGCCGTCCTCCATGTTGACCACGGCGCGGCCCTGCCGGGGGATGGGGATGATGTCCTGCTGGATGGCCATACCACTCTGCAAAGCCACCGTGGAACCCGGCGCGAAGGGGCTGGCGAGCCATTCATCCAGGTGAATCAGGTGTCCGGGGTTCAGGGCGAAGTCCCAGGTATTGCTTTTGGCCTGGTGGGCCAGGGCGAACACCTCCCCTGCCGACACCCCCACCCCCAGGACGTCATACCAGGCGTGCACCACCTGCAGGTAGTTGACCACCAGCTCCAGGTACTCATCTGCATCGTCCTGATAATCTGCGCGCACCAGCCGCCCCGCCCGGCAGGTGAGCCCCCCGATCAGGCCAAAGGCCACCTGCGCATAAAAGCCCGGTTGAGCCCTTTGGTTGCGGGGGCTTCTGAGCCCGCTGGGGATTTCTGGGCCGAAGTTCACCATGGGGTGGCAGGAAAGCTCGAGGCCGCAGGACACCAGATGCCGGGCGGCCTCCCACTCCGGCTGGCCTTCATAGAGGCCCAAAACCCATTGCTTGATACCCTCGCTGGTAAGGGCGGCGGCATACTCGGCCAGCCGGATTTGTTCGGGCTCGAGGCGAACCCGCAGGCCGCTTGCGGGGTGCATCAAGAGGTCGGCGGCGTTCTGGGGTGTCTGAGCGGTCACCTCCTGGATGGCCTCGACAATCCAGTGCGGTGCGTCCAGCGCCTGCATGGGCTTCCAGCCGATCAGGCCCACCCGCAGGCCCCGGCCCAGCCCGGCCTTGCGCAGTAGACCCACTAGGTCGGTGCGCTGGCTCCGATCCTGGCCCGGCAGGCTGAACTCCTGGTAGAGCTCGAAGCGGGCCTCGATCTTGCAGGCGGTGCGGGCCAGGCTGAGGCACTCGTTGCCCACCAGCAGGGTGGGGGTCTGTCCCCCCACCTGAACCCAGAGGGCTTCCTCGAACCGTGGGGTGAAGTCGGTCAGCCAGCCGAGGTTGGCGGCGTGTTCGCGGTCGGCGTAGATCAGGAGCGCATCGAAGCCCGCCTGCCGCCGCCGGGCCTCGAGGTTTTGGTAGCGTTCGGCAAAGACTCGAGGCGGCACGACTGGAACCTCTCCCGGTACTTCAATAACGGCCAGTTGGTGCGGCACGAAGGATACCTTGGGCACGGGTTCACCTTGGCGGTCGGGGCCAACTCCTCAAGCACGCGGCGCGGGCAGGTCGGCAGGCCGGGCGTTTTTGGGCATCACGCCGCCAATGATCATGCCCAGCACATCGTCGTGGCTGACGTCCTGGGTGTAGACCGTGCCCACCACCCGGCCGTTTTTCATCACCGTGAGTCGGTCGGCTAGGTCGAAGACATCGTGCAGGTCGTGGCTAATCAGGAAAATGCCCACCCCTTCGGCCTTGAGGGCTTTGATGAGTTCCCTCACCTTGGCCGTTTCTTCTGGCCCCAGTGCGGCGGTGGGCTCGTCCATGATCAGGCAGCGGGCCTTGAAGTAGATGGCCCGGCTAATGGCTACGGTTTGGCGCTGCCCACCGGACATCTGCGCCACCGGCAGCCGTAGAGAGGGGATCTTCACCTTGAGCCGATCCAGGGTCTTGCGGGCCTCGAGCTCCATGATATCCTCGTCCAGGATTACGCCCCGCACCTTCTCGCGCCCGAGGAAGACGTTGGCCACAGCGTCGAGGTTGTCGGCCAGAGCCAGGGTTTGGTAGATGGTCTCGATGCCCTGGGCCTGGGCATCCTGGGGGGTGCGGATGCTCACCTCCTGTCCGCCCACGCGAATCCGGCCCGAGTCGGCCTGATAAGCCCCGGACAGCACTTTGATCAGGGTGGATTTGCCTGCTCCGTTGTGGCCCAGCAGGCCCACCACCTCGCCGGGGTATAGGTTGACCGAAACGTTGTCGAGGGCCTGGTTCCCGCCAAAGCGCAGGTTGATGTTCTGCATCTCGATGAGGGGGGTCATGCTCACCTCCGGCTCCTCAGGTAGACCGTGTTCCAGATTACGGCGGCCAGCAGCACCAGCCCCAGCACCACGTTCTGCCACTCGGTGGGAAGGCCCATCAGCACCATGCCGCTACGCAAGGAAGACATCAGCAGGGCGCCCAGGGCCGCCCCCACGATGGTGCCGCTGCCCCCGGCCAAGGCAGTGCCGCCAATTACTGCGGCGGCGATGACGTCGAGCTCGAGCAGGTTCCCCATGCTGTTGGTCACGAAGTTGAGCCGGGCCGCCTGTACCGCGCCAGCCAGGGCCGCCAGCATGCCCATCAGGGCAAAAACGGCCACCAGCATGCGCTTGACGTTGATGCCGGCCAGCAGCGCGGCCTCGGGGTTGCCCCCAATGGCAAACACGTAGCGGCCAAAGCGGGTGTTGAGGGCCACCCAGTTGAGCAAGAACAGTACCCCGATGGTAATTAGCACCGGAACGGGCATGCCCCGCGGGGTGTTGGTGCCGGGGTAGGGGAAGGCGTTCATGACTAGCACGAAGGCCAGCACCAAGGCCAGCAGGGTGCCGGTGACCAGCCCCTCGGCCCAGACCGGGCGTACCGGCAGGCCGTTTTTGAGGCGGCGGCTGCGGTTGGAAAGGGCCTGATAGATGATGAGGGCCATCACCACCAGGCCCACCACCCAGGTCCAGAACTCGCCAATGGAGCCGTTGAGCCCCCCACCCAGCACCTTGAAGTTGTCGTCCAGCGGCCCGATGGTGCGCCCACTGGCCACGATGAAGGTGGCGTTGCGAAAGATGAGTAGCCCGGCCAGCGTGACCACGAAAGCCGGTACCCCCCAGTAGGCCACCCAGTAGCCCTGGAAAGCCCCGATCAACGCCCCCAGCACCAGGCCGGCCAGGAGCGCCAGCAGCCAGTGCCCCCCCCAGCCCAACGGTGGAACGGTCTGGATGAGGGCCATGATCATCCCGGTAAAGCCAAGGATGGAGCCCACCGAAAGATCAATTTGGCGGGTCACGATCACCATCACCATACCGCCCACCATGATGCCCACCACCGCTGTCTGCACCGAGAGGTTCCAGAGATTTTGTGGGCTTAAGAACTGCCCCGGCTGACCCAGGGTGAAAAGCTGGAAGACCGCCCAGACCACGGCCAGCACCACCAGCATGGTCAGGATGCGCCCATCCACCCCCAGGCTTTGCACCAGGTTTGTGCGGGCCCTCGATGTGCTTTGCATCTGCATGAAAAGTCCTCCGCTCTTTTTTTGTTGAACCCGATTATACCGTGCTGTTCGTGGCTTGCTTGGCCTACAAAAAGGGTGGGCACCGCGCCCACCCTTACAAAGATTGCTGCGTCTAGCGGCAAGCCGCTGGGGCGTTGGCGCCGCTCACCCCTTGGCAGAGGGCTTGCTTGGTAATCCAGCCGGCCCGCAGCACCACATCCAGGTTCTGGCGGGTAATGGGGATGGGTTTGAGCAGGAGGGCGTTCATGCGAACTTTGTTGGGCCCATCAGCAAAAATGGTGCGGCCCGGCAGTTTGTCCATAGATGTACCACGGGCCATCAACACCGCGGCCTCGGCAGCGCGGCGGCCCAGCTCGCGGGCGTCCTTCCAGACGCTGACGGTTTGCTGCCCCCGTGCCACCCGGTTGAGGGCGGCCTGGTCGCCGTCTTGGCCCGAGACCGGCACCTTGCCGGCCAGACCCACCGCGGCCAGTGCGGCCACCACACCCCCGGCGGTGCCGTCGTTGGAGGCCACCACGGCGTCCACTTTGTTGCCGTTGGCGGTGAGAATTTGCTCCATGTTGCGCTGGGCTACCTCGGGCTTCCAGCCTTCGGTGTACTGCTTGCCCACCACCTTGATGTCGCCGCGCTTGATGGCAGCATCGAGCACCTCGAGCTGCCCCTTATGCAGGAAGTCGGCGTTGGGGTCGGTGTTGGCCCCCAGGATGAAGGCGTAGTTACCTTTGGGCCGGGCCTTGAAGACTTCGCGGGCCTGCATACGGCCTACTTCCACGTTGTCGAAGGTGATGTAATAGGCGTAGTCGTTTTCGATGAGGCGGTCGTAAGCCACCACCGGAATGCCTGCGGCCTTGGCTTTGTCAATGGCGGGCAGGATGGCGTCTTTGTCCCAGGCCAAGATGATCAGGGCCTTGGCCCCGCGGGCGATCAGGGCGTCAATGTCGTTGAGCTGCTTCTCGGATGAGCTTTGGGCGTCGGCGCTGATGTAGGTCGCGCCCATGCGGCCCAGCTGGTCGCGGATGGCCCGCTCGTCAATCTTCCAGCGCTCTTCCTGGAAGTTGGCCCAGCTAACCCCCACAATAATCTGCTGGGCAAAAGCTGGAGCGGCCAGTGCAAACCACAACAACACCATCACTTTGGTGAATGGCTTCATGTTCCCTCCTCCTAAAATGAGCCGATGCGACCAATGGAGTACGGAATGGTCTTGGTTTTTTCGACTCGGAAAAAAAGTACCACCGAGTAAGAGGCATGTCAATAACTGCTGCCCGGTGTGTAGCTGCGGAGTTCCTGGTTTCGGGTCAGCACCACAAACTGGTTGCTGGGGGCCTCGAGCCAGTCCCCCTGCTGGCCGTCGGGCCAGCGCACCCGCAGGCGCACCCGCTCGGCCTGGCCCAGCCCAAAGTGCACGAAGCCCAGGCTGCCGCTCAGATGGCCGCCGCCCACCGTCAGCTCGCGCCGCAGGACTCGGCTGGGTAGCTCGACCTCGAGCCAGGCCCCCACGGCATCGGGGTTGGGGCCCGGCTGCTGGAGCTTTACTTGCAGCCAGTTGCCCAGAGGCTGGCCGCTGGCCCCCCCCAGGTTGCGCCAGACCTGGGCCCGGTCGAGCCGGTTGACCACCACGATGTCCAAGCGGCCGTCGGCGTTCAAGTCCACTACCTGGGCCCCGCGGCCCCGCAAAAAGCTGGCCACCCCGGCCTTGTCCCCCACCTCGACGAAGGTGCCGTCCGGCCTGCCGAGCATCAGGTTGTTGGGGTCGCGGGCTGCCGCCTCGCGCATGAAACCCACGTTGCCCTTGCTGACAAACAGATCAATCAGGCCGTCGTTGTTGACATCCTCGAACTGGGCGTGCCAGGCGGTGGACATGTGCACATCGCTGCCGGTGTAGGGGCGGTGGGCGGTGGCATTGCGGCGAAAAGCGATATCCACGTAGCTGGGCTTCTCGGGCGACTCGAGCATCTGCAACTTGTTATCGCCCATGCTGGTCAGGTAGTAGACCGGATAACCCGAGCCAGTGAGGTCGTAGCTGGCGATGCCCATGCCCCAAATTTGCAGCCGCTTCCAGCCCTCGGCCTCGGTATAGAGCCGTGGGGGCTGGCTGGGGCTCAGTTGCCAGAGCTGCTCCTGGCCTTTGCCCTGGTAGTACTCACGGTCGTTGGAGACCCGAAGGGCCGGGGTGCCGGAGCGGTTCCAGTCGGAAAAGAGCATGGACAGCACGCAGTAGCTGGGCTCGAGCGGCCAGGGGGGTGCAAAGCCTTTACCCCCTGGGGCAGGCCGGTACAGCGCATTGCCCCGGCAGGTGCCCCAGGGGAAGGTGGTGTTGCGCTTGACGTAAGCGCCCGTGGCCAGGGTGGGCCAGGTTTGGCCCTGTTCCCAGGTGGCCGAAAAAGCGGTCGTCCAAGTGTTCCCCCCCTGGAAGCCCCACCGGCGGTTGGCGTTCTCGAAGCGGCAGTTGCCCAGCCCGCGCAGCAAAACGTCCTCGCCGTCGCGCAGCAGGGCCAGGTCGGGGAGGCCGTCGCTGTCAATGTCGAGGGGGTAAGCCCCCATCACCCCCTCGAGCTCCACCCCCGCGCTCTCTTTCCGAAAGCGCAGCGGCCCTCCCACGGGGCTTTGGTTCAGGTAGAGCTTGGCCCGCTGCGTGCCGCCCGCCAGCACCAATTCGGGCAGGCCATCGCCGTTGCAGTCGAAGGCGGCCAGCCCGCCCCCCACCACATAGTCGCCCTCAAAGCGGCTTTGCAGGCCAGAGCTCTGGGTTTCCTCGGCAAAAATGGGCGTTACCTGAGCCAGCGCCCACGGGCCCAGCCAGATACCCAGCAAAACCCACACCTGGTGCATCCAGGGCATGATATTGCAGTATAGGGTGCTTTTGCTGAAAAGAAGCCAGACCGCTTCGCAGTCCGGCGCGATTGGGCTTGTGCTTTCTCGATAAAGTTGCGCACGCAGCGGTAGACTGGAATTATGCGGATATTGGTGTTGTTGCTTGTGCTGCAGGTCTCTTGGAGTCTGGGCCAGTCCAGAGCCTGGATTGCGGCCCCTACCCCGGCCCTGCGTGGGCTGCTGGAGCAACTCAAGCCGGTGGAGGGCCAGCCGGAGAGTTCGCTGAGCTGGGAGACTTTGAGCGAGCTCCAGCGCCTCGAGCTTCTGGGCATCCAGACCCAGATGTTCTCCCCCCTGCGCACGGCCCGGGCGCTGGCCTTGCTCACCGTAGCCATCCACGACGCGCTCGAGCTGACCCGGAACCGCGCGGGGCTCGAGGCCAACGTGCTGGCTGCTTATGCCGCCCAGGAGGTGATGCTCTACCTGCACCCCACTTTTCCCAACCTCAAGGATGCCGTGCGCCAGACCGCCCAGGCCATCTACCGCCAGGCCCAGGCCCAGGGCTGGCCGGAGCCCAACCTCAAGATCAGTCAGGCCCTGGGCCGTCAGGTGGGGTTGCAGGTGGTGGCCTGGGGCCGCCAAGATGGGGCCGCTCGCCAGATTATCCCCACCTACCCGGCCCCGGCCCCTGGGGTCTGGGTGCTGCCCCTGGGCCGGCCTGCGGTGGAGCCGGGCTGGGGTGGGGTGCGGCCCATTGGGGTGGCCCCCGAGGCCCTGGCCAAAGCCCCGCCACCCCCGGCCTGGGACTCACCTGCGTTCGCCCGCGAGCGGGCTTTGTTTTGGGACGAGCAGGCCAAATTAGACGAGGCCGGGCGGCAGATTTCCGATAAGTGGGCCGGCGACCCCGGAACGGTAACCCCAGCGGGCCTTTGGCAGGAGGCGGCCCTGGAGATTCTGCGCCAACGCCGGCTAGAGGCCACACAAGCCGTTGCGATACTGGCCGTGCTCAACATCGCCATGCACAACGCCAACATCGCTTGCTGGCGCGATAAGTTCACCTACTACGTGGCCCGGCCCGAGCAGTGGGTGCGGAGCTTCGACCGGCGCTGGCAGCCTTACCTGCGCACCCCCAAGCACCCTTCCTACCCCTCGGGCCACTCGGTCATGAGCGGGGCGGCCGCAACGGTACTCACGCATTTTTTCCCTGAGGAAGCCCAGACCTGGGAAGCCCTGGCCAAGGAAGCCTCGTACTCGAGGGTCATCGCCGGGATTCACTGGTTTGTGGATGGTAGCGGCGGGCTCGAGCAGGGCCGTCAGGTCGCCCGTCAGGTACTGGAAGTGCTGCAAAAACCCTAGACTATTGGCATTCCAGGAGGTTTTGTGACCCTACCTATTCACGTTGCACTGATCGGCTATGGCTTTGCTGGACAGGTATTTCATGCCCCGGTGATTAGGAGCGTTTCGGGTTTGCGTTTGGTGACGGTGGTCA
>JBBIUP010000084.1:0-11174 GCA_037440185.1 Meiothermus sp.
CAGGCCGGCCCAGTCCATCGCCATAGTAGAAGTGGTAGGTCTCGGGGTCATCGAAATTGACCGTTACCTTGACCAACCGCAACCCCAATATGCCGGTATAAAAATCCAGGTTGCGCTGCGGGTGGCCTGCCATTGCGGTGATGTGATGAATTCCATAAACCTTGTACATGGTCTTTCCTCAAAATGGGTCGGAATGAGCCCAGGTTGTTGCACAACAGAATCGCTTCTCCCATCATATTTCGGCTGGAATGCCTTGACGGTTACCCCGGGCTCTTTGTCCAAGTGCTCCCAGAGTCTGTTTGTCGCTGAATCCGGCTCGGCACATAGGGGTACTGCGCCTATGACGGCGCGGTTCACTGATGGGCCTTTGCGGTTCGACATACTCACCATGGCGCAGCTCAGTTGCTGAGTTGCCCCTTACGATACCGCCTGATTTTCATAAAACCAGGCAAAATGCCCCCCGATAGACCGCACCAAGCGCCTCCAAAGTATGTTTGTCAACACATCCGGCTCGGTGTCTATTGGGGTACTGCGCCCCTGAGTGCGGCTAAAGTAAGCGCCTTCCAGGATTTGACAAACTCAGCGTGGCGCAGCTTAGAGCTGATTGGTTGTGCCGATGCCGAATTGACGGAGGGCAGTCTCGAGTTCGGCCAACCGGGGGTTCTTGAGCACCACGGCTGGGTCTTGGGGGTTCCAGTACTCCGCCACCTCGCCCACCACCACCATCGGAAACTTGAGCTTGCCACCATTCATGGCCTGGACGGCCTGGGCGGCCTGGGCATCGGTTTCGACGTCGAAGAATTGGTAGGGAATCTGCTGGAGGGCAAGGTATTTGCGAAACCCCAGGGTGAGGGGGCACCAATCGGCCCCGTAGACCTGCACCCTGGCTTCAGCCATCCGAGGCCTCACCTGGAAGTTCCAACAAAAGCCAACCCCCCTCGGCCTGAAAACCGGTTTGCAGGTGGCTATTATCGCAAAAGGGCTTGTTGTGCGAGGCTCCACAACGACATAAAGCGGCTCTGGTTCCCTCAAAAATCACTGCTCCGGCAGCATCTTTGAGCACGATGGGGCCACGCACATAGAGGGGGCCACCCGGCACCATTTGCACCCTTAGCGACGCGGGGGTAGGTTCTGCTGCTCCCCCATCCAATCGCTCATACTGCAAAGCCCCGCTGGGACAGCGTTGGATCACCTCGGCAATGGCTTCGGCAGAAGCATGCTCTGGTTGAATCCAGGGCTTTTTCTGCGTGTCGAACACCTCGGGCAGCCCCCGCACACACTCTGCGGCATGGATGCACAAACGCGGCTGATAATAGACCACAATGTCCTGCGTAGTGTACTTTCGGCCCTGGTTCGACATGGCTCGACTTTACTGGCTAGACTCTCTTGCAATAGTGCCTGCGGCTAGGAAAATCCAGAATGCGGCGACGAAAAGGGCAGCCCCAGGCACGGGGTCGCGACCCACAAAACACCCCTTCAGGGAATGAATAGCTTTGGGGGGAGTGCGCCCAGCACCTCGGCAACTTGCCCAATCCACCATAAGGGCAACCACCAAGGTGGGACACACTACCCCTGCCAATCCAGCAACGCTACGCCGCAACGGGTGGCTGAGCCGCAACTGCCTGCACTTCGATGGTGAACTTGACCTCCTCACCTACCAGCAAGGCGCCGAGCTCGAGCACCTGATTCCAGGTCAAGTCCCAGTCTTTGCGGTTGATAACACCGGTTGCCGTGGCACCTGTGCGGGTCAGGCCCCAGGGGTCTTTGACCGGGGCATTGAGTTCGGTCTCGAACAACACTGGCCTGGTGATACCACGGATGGTCAGATCGCCGTGGATTTTGTAGCGGTTGCCACCCAAGGCTTCAATTTGGTTGCTTACAAAACGCAGCTCGGGGTGTTGCTCGGCATCCAGAAAATCGGGGGAACGCAGGTGACCATCGCGCTGGGCCTCGCCGGTCTCGATGCTGGCCGCATCAATGGCAACCTCGATTTTGCTGGGCACACCTTGCTCGCTGGCCTCAATTGTCCCTGCAACCTTTTTGAATTGGCCGCGAACGGTGAAAATGCCCATGTGCTTGACGGCGAAGGCAACGGTGGTATGGCTGCTATCCAGATTCCAGTTCATTTTGTTCTCCTTGGTCTGATCCAGGTTATACACTTTGGATCAACAACTATATTGTAAAATATAGCGATATGATTTGTCAAGTATTTGAACAAAGAAAGTAGATGTGGTATACTTTGATCACTATGGCTAGGCTTGTCGTTCCAGAAACCTCTCAAATAGACCACAGCTTTTGCCCGGTCTATGAGGCAATTAATGTCTTGCAGGAAAAGTGGACATTGCACATCATTCGTACCTTGTTGGATGGCCCCAAGGGTTTCAATGAACTATCCAGGGCAGTAGGCGGTTGCAATCCGGCCACGTTGGCCCAGCGGGTAGAGAAGCTAGAGCACCTGGATATCGTTTCCAAAACCATCCACTCCACCATGCCACCCCGCACCAGCTACGCGCTGACCGAGGCCGGTCAGGCCTTGCAAACCGTGATCGAAGCCATAGACCGCTGGGGGCGGCAATACCTGCCGGAGCCAGCTGCCCACTAGGAATTGGGTGCTGTGGGCAGCCCAGGTTTGTAGCCTGGGCTAATTTCTTACCTTAATACTTCGAGGTGTCTCTTTTGCAGAACCATACCTATTTTGTAGTAGCCGAAACCTTGTTGCACTTCCACTAATTTTCAGTTCTATTTACTAGAACTATTTCCAAAACGACTATATGGTCGCATTGTAATGCTGGTATACCTGCATTGGAAAAGACATAGGTACTCTGCAAGTATGATTAAATCTGCGGAAAAGCCCCTCGAGGCAGTACTCGAATTGTTGGGCCAACGCGGTGTATATACCATTCTGCGTTCGCTCCACAGCGGCTCGTTGCGATTTGGTGCGTTGCAACAGGTGACTACCTTGCCTCCGCGAACATTGTCGCTACGATTAAAGGAACTCGAAGAGTTTGGCCTGATTAGCCGAACCGAATACAACGAAGTGCCTCCACGAGTAGACTATGCCCTGACCTCCCTGGGACAGGCCCTGCAACCCGCCCTCGAGGCCCTTGCCCGTTGGGAGGACAAACTAAACTAACCCAAGAGAAAAACACCCAACCTCTAGAGATTGGGTGTTCTGTGATGGCTTTGGTTTAGAAGTCCATGTCGCCGCCCATGCCACCGCCCGCAGGCATGGCAGGAGCCTTTTTCTCTTCGGGTTTCTCGGCCACCACGGCCTCCGTCATCAGGATCAGCGAACCGATGGACGAGGCGTTTTGCAGGGCCGTGCGGGTCACTTTGGCGGGGTCTACAATGCCCCACTCCATCATGTCACCGTACTCGCCGGTTGCAGCATTGAAGCCGTAGTTCTTATCTTTCTTGCCCAGGATGCCATTGACCACCACGCTGCCTTCGTAGCCAGCGTTGGCAGCAATCTGACGGGCAGGCTCTTCGATAGCCCGCAGCACAATCTTGGCCCCGGTGGCTTCATCACCTTCCAGGTTCTTGATCAGGTTCTTGATGGCGGGCACCACACGCAAGAGGGCCACGCCCCCACCGGGCACGATACCTTCTTCCACAGCCGCGCGGGCGGTCGAGAGGGCATCTTCGTAGCGGTGCTTCTTCTCCTTAAGTTCGGTTTCGGTAGCCGCACCTACACGGATGACCGCGACGCCGCCAGCCAGCTTGGCCAGCCGCTCTTGCAACTTCTCCTTGGCGTATTCGCTGTCGGAGGACTCGAGCTCCTTCTTGATGCCGTTGATGCGGGCTTCGATGTCTTCCTTCTTACCCTTGCCCGCCACCACGGTGGTCTCGTCCTTGTTGATGCGCACGCGCTCGGCACGGCCCAACATGGAGAGGGTGGCGTTTTCCAGCTTGAAGCCCAGCTCTTCGCTGATCACAGTGCCGCCGGTAATGGCCGCCAGGTCTTTGAGCATCTCCTTGCGACGGTCGCCAAAACCGGGAGCCTTGACGGCAGCGATGTTCAGGGTGCCGCGCAGGCGGTTGACCACCAGGGTTGCCAGGGCTTCGCCTTCAATGTCTTCGGCGATGATCAGCATGGGCTTGCCCGTCTGGGCCACTTGCTCGAGCACCGGCAGCAATTCACGCACGTTGGTGATCTTTTTCTCGGTGATGAGGATGAAGGGGTCGTCGAGTTGGGCTTCCATCGCGTCGGGGTTGTTGACGAAGTAGGGCGAGATGTAGCCCTTGTCGAACTGGTAACCCTCCACGAAATTCAGCTCGGTGTCGAGGCTCTTGGACTCCTCAACAGTGATGACACCCTCGCGCCCTACCTTCTCCATGGCATCGGCGATCAGCCCACCGATCTCGAGATCGTTGTTGGCCGAGACCGATGCTACTTCGAGGATGGACTTCTTGTCGTTGACCGCCACGGCCATCTCGAGCACCTGCTTCACGGCAACCTCGACCGCCTTCTCGATACCCTTTTTGAGGTCGAGGGGGTTGGCCCCGGCCGCCACGTTGCGCAGGCCTTCACGCACGATGGCCTGGCCCAGCACGGTAGCGGTGGTAGTACCGTCACCGGTGATGTCGTTGGTCTTGGAGGCAATCTCGATCATCAGCTTGGCGCCGATGTTCTCCAGGTGATCTTCTAGCTCCACTTCCTTAGCGACGCTTACACCGTCTTTGGTGATGGTGGGGCTACCAAATTTCTTTTCCAGCACCACATTGCGCCCACGGGGGCCAAGGGTCACTTTTACAGCGTTGGCTACGGCGTTCATGCCGCGCTCGAGACCACGGCGGGAGGCTTCATCAAAAACCAGCATTTTTGCCATTGTGTTGCTCCTTTTCAGAGAGTTTATAGATAGCTGACTTCTTCGCTATTTGCTACTGACTAATCAGCGATTGGCTCTTACTTACATCACTGCCAACAGATCGCGCTCGGAGAGGATGATGTACTCCTCGCCATCGAGCTCAATTTCGGTGCCGCCGTACTTGGCAAACACCACGATATCGCCTTCCTTCACATCCATCGGGATGCGCTTGCCGTCTTCGTAGCGGCCTGCCCCCACCGCAATCACTTTGCCTTTCTGGGGCTTTTCCTTGGCGCTGTCGGGCAGCACAATCCCCCCACGGGTCACTTGCTCTTCTTCTACACGTTGCACCACAACACGGTCGCCCAAAGGCTTGATGGCAGTCTTGGTTGGCATGTGTCCTCCTGTTTAGCTTCAGATTGGTGTATTGACACTTGACTGATTTGAGTGTCAACCCGAGAACATATTATTTGGGCTTGTCCAAGCGAATGTCAAGAGGGCTAGGCCACAAGACCCAAAACAGTTGAGTCTGCTAATATCAAGTTCAGAATGTAGTCCTATATTAAAAAAGTGCGCTGGACTGAATTCTTGAAATACTTGTTTTGGTTTAGCGGATTTCTGGCTCTATCCTTTCCCCTATGGTTGTTTGGGATTAACACCTGGGTCGAGCGGGTCAGCCAGCCCTGGCTCTTTGCCGAGGCCGAACAGGTTCCCCACAACCGCGTGGGCCTGGTTCTGGGCACGGGCCCGACCACCGTTCGCGGCCACCCCAACCCCTACTTCGTGGGCCGTATCCAGGCAGCAGCCCAGCTCTACCGGGCCGGAAAGGTGGATTACCTGCTGGTAAGTGGTGACAACTCGAGCCGCTACTACGATGAGCCCACCGCCATGCGCAATGCCCTGATAGCCCAGGGGGTTCCCAAAGAGCGCATCTACCGCGACTATGCCGGATTCCGCACCCTGGACTCGGTGGTTCGGGCCAAAGAAGTTTTCGGGGAGCAGCGCTTCACCATCATCTCGCAGCGGTTCCACAACCAACGGGCGGTCTTTATCGCACGAGAGCGCGGCCTGGGGGCCATCGGGTTCAATGCCCCCGATGTGCCGGAGTGGTACAACACCAACACTCAGTTCCGCGAACGCTTCGCCCGCGTGCAGATGGTGCTGGATCTGTTCTTGTTGGGCACCCAGCCCAGGTTATTGGGGGAGCCGATTCGGATTGGGGTAGACCCTATCCAATAGAACCAGGTTGGCGTTGTCTTTTTGCCTCGTAAAGTATTAGGGCCGCCGTAACCGAAACGTTAAGGCTGTCGGCCTGGCCTTGCATGGGAATCTTGACCTGCATATCGGCTTGATGCAACCACGCCTCGCCGAGCCCCTGGTGTTCCGTCCCCATCACAATCGCTACCGGCCCCCGCAGTTCCACGTCCCAGTAGGTTTTGTCGGTGTGCGGGGTGGTAGCCACCATCGGTATGCGGTGCTGCTGTAGCCAGTCCAGCACAACCTGTTCGGAAGCCACAAAGACGGGGAGTGAAAAAACCACCCCCGTGGAGTTGCGAATCACCTGGGGGTTGTAGATGTCTACCCCACCCACCACCAGCACCGCATCGGCCCCAGCAGCGTCTGCCGAGCGCAGCAAGGCTCCCAGGTTGCCGGGTTTTTCCAGCCCTACCGATACCAGCACCAGGGCGTTTTGGGGGGGTCGGAAGGCCGCAAGAGACGGCCTGGGCATTCGGGCCACCACCACCACCCCTGCCGGGTTCTCGCGGGTGCTAATTTTCTTCAATACAGCTTCGGAAAGTTCGTGAACCACCAATTGTTCAACTCGAGACAAATCGGCAACGATTCGCGCCTCTTCGGGGCTGAGGTGCTCGCCGCAATAAGCTTCGATCACCTCGAGGCCCGCCACCATGGCTCGCTCAATTTCACGCGAACCTTCAATCAAAAACGTACCTGTTCGCTCCCTGCCTTTGCGCTCCTTGAGTTCGGCAGCAGCCTTGATACGGGGGTTGGCGGTCGAAGTGAGGCGCATAAGCCAATCTTAGCGAACCACCCACCAAGCAGCCGAATTCACCGCAAAGCAAATCTGTAACGTAAGATAATGATGTTATTTCTTGTTAATACGTCGTGTTCGGGTTTATCCTATAAGGCGCCCATCCAAATGTTGGGATATCCAATCGGGAGGTCTTATGAAGCAACTTGTTAGGTTAGCATTGGTCGCGGTGTTGGCCCTGGCCTTTGCGGCGTGCGGAAGTTCCATCCAGAACACCTCGAGCGATGGGGTTTCTTCACAAATCACCTACGGCGAACTCGACGGCAACCGCCACCCCTATGTGGGATTGATGGTTGCCCAAGACGCGAATGGTAACCCGCTGTGGCGTTGCAGCGGGACGCTGATGTCCCCGAGGCTCTTCCTGACCGCCGGCCACTGCACCGAGGCCCCCGCCGCCAGGGTTGAGATCTGGTTTGACGCCGACGTAGACGCAGGCAGGCCCGGCAACGGATTCCCCTTCACCGGCCAGACCGGTGGCACGCCCTATACCCATCCACAGTACGACCCCAACGCTTTCTTCCGCTACGACCTGGGGATGGTCGTACTCGATGCCAACCGTCCCATGCCGATGAGCCAGTACGGCGCCCTGCCCAAACAGGACGTGCTGGACAACCTGGCCCGGCGTCGTGGCCTGAAAAACACCACCTTTACCGCTGTGGGCTACGGGCTACAAAGAATTAACCCGGTCTTTGTAGAAGCCGCACGCGTACGCATGCTGGCCACCCCGCACCTGGTTCAGATCAACGTGCCAGGCTTCACCGGCGACTTCTCGATGCTTCTGTCCAACAACGCTAGCACCGGCGGCACTTGCTTCGGCGACTCGGGTGGCCCCAACTTCATCGGGAACTCAAATGTGGTGGGCGGCGTCACTTCCTTTGGCATCAACGGCAACTGCGCCGGTACGGGCGGCGTCTATCGCGTAGATAGAAAAGACGACCTGGACTGGCTCGCCACATTTGGGCTGTTTCCCCAACCCTAGAGCGGCTCCTGCAATAGTTCGTACAGATTGCAAACCGACCGATAATTGCTATCGGTCGGTTCTTTCTGGATAGGCTGGCCTCGACAAGCTCGGCCTACATCATCAGTGGGGTAACAACGGACGCAAGTAGGCCCGAACCCGGTCGTATTCAAAGGTGTAGACCGAGCCGTCGGGGGTGGTAATCTCCAGTAGATCGCCCCCGTCCTCCACCACCCGCCGCAGCAGCAAGAGGCCATTGGGGTCGTAGAGTTCGACGTGGGCTGCTCGATAGGCCCCCTCGAGGCGGGGGCTGCGCCGGGCAAGGCCATAGGGCGAAATGTGAATTTCAGGCACCTCCACAGCTTCGTGGGCCCAGGCCGGTTCGTTGGGGTCGAGCAGGTCGTCTTCTTCCAGGTGGCTAAAGCCCTCGGCCAGTTCCAGCGCCGACAGCCAGAACCGTTCCTCCCCCGTGCCATCGGCCAGAACCAACTTGAGGTTGTCGAAGTTGTTGTCGTCTTCAAGGTGGGCCGAAAACCCCTCGGGAGGTTTCATGGTTTTAGCTTATGACGCCGACCCAAGGCAAACGTCCCTGGGAGATTTCGCCCACCCAGACAATGTTGCTTATGAAGCACTGAGGGCTGCACCATAGGCCGTGGCCCAACCCGACTTGGGGGAAATCAGGGGTTTTGGGTCAATCTGGTAAAAATACCAGACCCGTTCGAAAGCTTTGCGCATGGGCTCCAAATCGGGCAGGTGTCCCACAATCACAATTTGCGGCAGTTCAGCCGCTTTCACCGCATTGATGGCAATCATGGCAATGACCTGTCCCACCAGGGTGATGAGGCCCGCTGCCAGGTCTTGGCGGCTGGGATGGGTGCCATCCACCAGTCGTCCAAAGTTGACCGCAGTGGCATCGGGGGGCAGATGCCCAATACCACCCCCAATCACGTCCACTAGCGTCGAGTCCACACCACTGGGGTTGCCCAAATCGGCCAAACGGGCCACCTCGAGGGGATCGGTAGTACCCAGCAACAGCCTGGCTAAGCCGAGCAAAGTTCCACCCCCCACCGCCGAGCCGGTGAAATGCTGGTAGTCGGCCCCCCTCGCGGCAATCATGGCCGTACCGGTTCCTGCCGAGACCACCAGCGCCTCCCGCAGTCCAGTCAGTGCCAACGCACCGCGTCCCACCGCCTGGGCCTCGCCAATTTTCTGAATGGTCATTCCCTCAAAGGTCTCGGGCAGCGTGCGCGACAATCCCCCACAACTGGCAATGGCACCGAGCTCGGAGGGTCGAACACCCAGTGTTTGTAGCACCGTCGCCAGGGCTTCTGCACTGGCCGGCCCAGTCTCGATGATCTGGTTGGCGATGATGCTCTGGTTTTCGACCAGTACCACATCGGTGTTAGAAAGGCCAAAGTCAATCCCGAGTTTCAACATGAGGCCCAGGATAACGCAAAGGTGCTGGGATGGGAGGTCTTGGGTCGCAGATCGCAAAACCTCGAAAAATGGGGCAGCAATTTGCAGGGTTGGCTGTTCCGGTTTAGCGCTGGCGCTCGCTCAACACTTCCCGCACCCCGCGCAGCCGGGTCTGGAGCATGGACTGGGCCAACGAACTATCCAGCGCACAATTGCTGGGGCGTGGGCCGGGGAAATCGGCGCGGCGTTGGGCGGGTAGTTTGGCCGGGTCGCGTCCGTGGATGGGGGCTATTAGCCGACCAAACTCGAGCCGACTCAGCACCTCCGCTCCACCTAGATGCAGTACCCCCTTGTAGTCCAAACCCACCAGTTCCCACAGAGCCTGGGCCAGATCCAAAGCAAACACGAAGGAGCGGTACTCGTCGCTAAACAGTCCACCCCCGCGCTTGCCATCTGCAATCTCCAGCACCATCTGGCTGGTTACATCTATGGGGTTCAGGCCCCAGATCAGCGAGGTGCGGATCATGGTGGCGGCTGACAGAATCTCCTGTACCCGATGTTCAGCCCTGAGTTTGGCCTGACCGTACTCGGTGAGGGGGTTGGGTGTGGCAGACTCGGCATAGGGAGGGTTTGCGCCATCAAAGAGCTGGTCGGTGGAAAGATGGATCAGTCTTGCACCCATGGCCCGACATGCCCTGGCGACGTGGGCTGTTCCTTGCACGGTGGTGGCCTCGAGCGCCTCTAGACTGGCCTTGCTGTAGGCGGTATGGATGACCACGTCGGGGCGAAACCCAGCCAGGGTTTGCTGCACGGCGGCAGCGTCGCGGATATCCAGCCGAACCCACTCCACCCCTGGCACCGCCGGAGGTTGGTTCCTGTAGTTCGCCCCGAGAACCCATGAGCGGCCAGACCCCATGCGCAACAAAACACTTCCCAAGTACCCTGTTCCACCGGTGACGAATACCCGCACTCCAACAGCTTATCCCGCATTTCAAACATTTGTCTTGGTGCGATCCATCCAGTTCAGCCTGATTGCAGTGGCCCGTCCCTCGTACCATGACTGGGGTAAAAGACTTTACATTTTATAGTGCTTTGAATATCATAAGCATATGCCAACCGCTCTCTCCCCCACATTGGCGCTCACCGGACTGACCCTGCGGGTGCAGAACCTCGAGCGCCAACTGGCTTTTTACCGCGATCTACTGGGCCTCGAGGTCATCCATAGCCAGGGTGACCAGACCGATCTAGCACCTGCCGGACGAAGCTTCACCCTTACCCTGCTCCACCAACCCTCGTCCCCGCTACGCCCCCAGCCCACCCTCGGGCTCTATCACTTTGCCCTGTTGTTGCCGTACCGCTCTGCACTGGCCGCGCTCTTCCGACGGCTGGTGGAGGCCCGCTATCCCCATTTTCAGGGCGCCTCCGACCACGGCGTCTCGGAAGCCCTCTATCTGTCCGACCCAGAGGGCAATGGGATCGAACTATACCGGGATCGTCCCAGAACCGAGTGGCCTTTTCGGGGGGATCGTCTGGCAATGGTCTCCGAGCGGCTAGACCTGGAAGCCCTTCTTTCCGAAGCACCCAGGAGTACAGCCCTCGAGCCGCAAACCACCCTGGGACACCTCCACCTGCACGTTGGAAACCTGGACGAAGCGCAGGCTTTTTTCCAGGGTCTAGGCATGGAACTCATGCAGGGGGATTATCCAGGAGCCCGTTTCCTGGCTGCCGATGGCTACCATCACCACATTGGCATCAATCTTTGGGCCAGGGGTCGCACCGCGCCAGCAAACTCGACCGGATTGGTAACTTATCAAATAGCCCTGCAAAACCACCCGACCCAAACCCTCACCGACCCCAACGGGGCATTGGTGCAGGCAGTACCGCTGCCTAGCGGCAGTACCGCTGCCTAGCGGCAGTACCGCTGCCTAGCGGCAGTACCGCT
>JBBIUP010000085.1:0-10952 GCA_037440185.1 Meiothermus sp.
GGATGAACCGGGTGGGCTTCGACCACATGGTCTTCCACTGGGAGTACACCCTGGGACGTGCACGCGTGGAAGAGTTGATCAAGGAGCTCAAAGCCCAGATCATCAGCTTTAATATCGTGGACGACCTTTTTGGCGACCCCATTTACCCGACCTATGCCATCCACGAGAAGGGGGGCTACACCCTCGGCATCATCGGCTCCACCTTCCCCTACGTGAAGGTCTCACACCCGGAGGAGCTCTCCGAAGGGCTCTCCTTTGGAGTGCGGGAAAACGAGTTGCAAAAATATGTGAACGAACTGCGCAGCAAGGGCGTAGATGCGGTGGTGATGCTCTCGCACAACGGGGTGCCGCTGGATCTGGCCTTGGCCGAGCGCATCGAGGGGATTGACCTGATTCTAACCGGTCACACCCACGACTTCACCCCCACCCCTATCCGTGTGGGCAACACCTGGCTGGTAGCGGGTGGTTCGGCAGGCAAGGCCGTGGTTCGGGTGGACTTGCAACTGAAGAAAGGCGGGATTGCCGACCTGCGAGCCAAGACCCTGCCAGTGGCTACCAACCTGATCAAGCCCGATGCGGAGCTCGAGGGCTTCATCCGCAAAGCCTATGCTCCCCACCTGGAATACCTCGATCAGGTGCTGGGCACCACCGAAACGCTTCTGTACAAACGCGACTCTACCTATTCCACCTTCGACGAGTTGGCTGGCAGAGCGGTTCAGGCCACCTACCCCGAGGTGGAGGTGGCCTTCAGCACTGGCACCCGCTGGGGTACGGCCATCTTACCCGGACAACCCATCACCATGGATGCACTGCTGGCCTACACTGCATTCACCTACCCCGAGGTCTACATCTTCCGCCTCAAAGGAGACCGCCTACAGGCCGTGCTGGAAGATGTGGCGGCCAACACCTTCAACCCCGACCCGTTCTACCAGCAAGGCGGTGACATGAGCCGGGTCTTCGGGCTCTCCTATGACCTGGCCGTGAATGCCCCCACCGGACAACGCATTCGCAATGTGGCCATCCGAGGTCGCCGTCTCGACCCCAACCGGGAGTACACCCTGGCCTCTTTCGGCGGACGTTTACAGCGCAGCGGCACCCTGGTGGAAAAATACACCCCGCGTCCTATCTACGACGTGATTGCAGAGTACCTGAAGCAGGTCAAGACCGTGCGCATCCCCCCGCGTCCCAGCATGCGGGTATTAGATCAACGCTATGTGTTGCCCGGATAAAAAGGAGGAACATAGGTGAAAACAAGACATTACCTGGGGCTATTGGCAATGTTGCTGGTGGGGCTGACCATGTCCCAGCAAAGCCCTTTCCAGCAGCGGGTTCAACAAGCCATCCAGAGTGGCGGCAGCAGGTTTGCCGAAACCATGAAGCAAGACCCTGACCAGGCTTTGTGTTCGCAGTACCGCGACAAGCTCCCCCCGGAGCAGGTGGGGGGTTTCCTCGGGCGCCAGCGGGCCCTGATCAAGTACCCGGCCAATGGCAAGTTGTTGGGTGACTGGAAGCAGGGTGAGGCTCTGTTTATCAACGTCCGCAAGGGCAACTGCTACGCCTGCCATACCGGCGACCCCAAAGAAGCAGGGGCCGGGAACATGGGGCCGGGGCTGGTGAACTACGGCCAGCGCGGCACCAGCGAAGCGGTGGTCAAGTACACCTACGACAAGATCTTCAACGCCTGGGCTACCATGCCCTGCTCGCTGATGTACCGGGCCGGCCACCACGGCATCCTTACCCCGGAAGAAACCGCCCACGTGACCGCATTCCTGCTCGACCGGGCTTCACCGGTCAATGTCCAGAGGTGATGCCATGCGTGACCGCAGCTTGTGGATTGGATTTTTGTTGGCGCTGGGGTTGGGCCTGAGTATCGCGCTAACCCAGCAGCCAGAAGTAGACCCCTACAAGGAAGCCGAGCGGCAGCGGGAGCTGTTCCGCCAGACCGCCGGGATTCTGCCCGGTGAGCTGTATGCCGCCCAGGGTGAGGAGCTCTTTGCCCAGAAGCGGGGGCCGCGAAATGTCTCCCTCGAGGGCTGTGATTTTGGCCTGGGGCCGGGGAAGCTCGAAGGAGCCCTGACCCAACTGCCACGCTACTTTGCCGATACCCGGCGGGTGGAAGACCTCGAGACCCGTATCGCTAGTTGCATGGTGCGCCTGCAAGGCTTCCGCCTCGAGCAGATCAAGCGCGATGATGTAAAGGCCCTTTCTGCATACGTGGCCTCCAAGTCTAGCGAGATGCCCATCAACGTGGTGCCCAGAACCTCCCAGGAAATCGCCCTGTACAACCTGGGACGCGAATTGTGGTACCACCGAGCCGCTGACCGCGATATGAACTGCGCCATCTGCCACGATAGCTACGCCGGGGGTAAGGTACGCCTTTCGCCGGTGCGCAGCCCGCGCCAGGGTCTATCCAACGAGTGGCCGGCCTACCGCTTCGAGGCCGACAAGCTCTACACCCTACAAGACCGCATTGCCTTCTGCTACGAGTCGGTCGGCATCGCCGCACCCGAGTTTTACTCGGAGCCCTATATCGCGCTCTCCATCTATATGCTGGCCGAGGCCACCAAGGGCAAGAACAAGTTCACCGAAATGCCGGGCTTTACCCGCTAGAGGAGGCGCCTATGCGTAGGGGTTGGATACTATTGGTGCTGCTGGGTAGCCTGGGCCTGGCCCAGGAAATGACCCCTGGAGCATTGCTGCAGATGGGGAGCTTCCTAAAGAAAATCAACCCTGCCAGTTACCTGCTCTACGCCGCCGAGGCCAAGGATTTTGTGGAGGTCTTCGAGCCCTTTGTCCTGGACGTGCGCACCACCGAGGAGCGCTCGAGGGGCTTCCTGCCCGGCTCGGTGCACATTCACATCAGCCAGCTCCCCGACCGCCTGGGTGAGCTGCCCAAAGAGAAGGATCGGCCCATCCTGGTCTACTGCGGCACCGGGCATGTCAGCGCAGTAGCGGCGGCCTATTTGCGTGCGCTGGGCTACCGCGAAGTCAAGAACCTGAATGGGGGTTTTCGGGCCTGGCTCGAGCTGGGCCTGCCGATACAAAGACCCTGAAGGAGCCTTATGAAGATCAAGTGGACGCTGTTGTTGGGTTTTGTTCTATCGCTATCGGCCCTGGCTCAGTCGCTGGAAACCAGCTTGCGCGGGGTCAGCGTGGCCGATGCCCAAGCCCGGGTTGAAGCAGCCGTTAATGCCCAGGGGCTCAAGGTGGCCCGCACCCTCAACCTGGGCGGGCAGGTCAAAAACTTCAAGGCCGACTTCCCCGACTATCTGCTGATGGTGCTGGAGCCCGAGGCCGGGGTGCTGGCTGCCGTGCAGGAAAACGTGATGACCGCCATCATCCTGCCACCCACCATCTACATCCATGCAGCCCGGCCTGGAGTCATCACGGTGGGTACCTTCGACCCCGATCTGATGTTTGGCATGCTAGGAGTCAAGAACACCAAGAGCCGACTGTTAGGGGCCAAACTCAAGGCGGTGATTGCCAACCTGGGTCTGCCCCGGCGTGTCGCACCCGCCATGATGCCCGACCCTAGCTCCGGCATGATGCCTGCCCTCTTGTACAAGGTGGAGGGGGCCAACGTGGAGGAAACCACCTTGCTGATTGAAAATGAACTGGCCAACAACGGCCTTAACGTGCTGCCTTCAATAAACATGGGGGGCGTTGCAGGCATCATGCCTTGCAAGAGCGAGTGGGCCTACGAGATGTTTATGGCCCAGCCGGCTGGGGGCTTTGCTGCTCCTTGCCGCTTCTTCGTGGCTCCCTTGCCCGATGGAGTATTGGTGGGGGCCATCGAACCCATGTTGATGAGCATCATGCCAGGGGTGGCCCAGAACCAGAAGACTATGGGCATGTTGCAAGAGGCCAAGGGCGTGATGAGCCAGATCATAGAGTCGCTGGGAGGAAAGCCCTGGCGCCCCTGAAGTGGGCAGACCTTAGCGTTCCGGTCAAAAACCACCCACACTCAGTAACTACTGAATTTTCATATGCATTCTGATAAGCTACAGCAAACCCGAGTTTAGCACACCCAGAGCCCGACCCGCAGTACGACTTGGGTTTTGTACGGAGGGAGCATGAAAAAAGTATCGCGTCGTAAGTTCCTCAAGACCAGCGCTACCGCAGGCGTTGCAGCAGCAACCACCGGCTTCGCCCAAGAGTTTTTCTCTCGCCCCGCCAGCGTGCTGGGGCCGGCCAGGGGCAACCGGGTCGTGATTATCGGTGGAGGCTGGGGCGGCATCAGCACTGCTCGTCACCTGCGCCGCAGGAACCCCAACATCGAGGTCGTGCTGATCGAGAAAAACCCCAGCTTCATGTCCTGTCCTATGAGCAACCTCTATTTGGGCGGGGTGAAAGACCTGGACTTTATTGTCTTCGACTATACCAACGTAGTCAAAGCGGGCGTGACCATCGTCAACGAGCGGGCTTTGGAGGTCAACCGGGCCGGACGCTACGTGCGTACTACCAGCGGCATTATCTTCTACAACTATCTGGTGGTCTCGCCCGGCATTGACTATATGTACGAGGCCATCCAGGGCTATAGCGAGGTTCGGCAGTTCCTGCCGGTGGGCTTCAAGCCCTTCGAGCACATCGCCCTCAAACGGCAGTTGGATCGCTTCGAGGGCGGCGACCTGGTGCTGGCGATTCCCCGCCCGCCCTACCGTTGCCCCCCAGGCCCCTACGAGCGAGCGGCGATGTTTGCCTACTACCTTAAGACCAACCAGATCAAAGGCAAGGTAATCGTGCTGGATGCCAACCCCGGCCCCATTTCCAAGGGCCCCGGCTTTACCGCTGCCTTCAACGACCTCTACAAAGACTACATCCAGTACATCCCCCAAGCCGAAGTCACTGCCATTGATTACGCTAAGAAAACCGTCAAGACCGGCTTGGGTGAGTTTGAATTTGACATGGCCAACATCATTCCGCCAATGAAAGCGGGGGAAATTGTCCGTACGGCTGGTCTGGGTGATCGTTGGGCCAACGTGCAACTCCCCACCTTCCTCTCCGAGCGCGACGACCGGGTCTATGTAATTGGTGACGTGATGGGCAATGTACCTTACCCCAAGAGCGGGCAGGTGGCCTACAACGACGGCAAGATCGTGGCAGATCACATCGCCCAGCGCATTGCGGGCAGGCGGCTGGCCGAGATTCCCAACCCCTTGCCAGACAACATCTGCTACAGCTTTGTAGACTCCGAAGAATCTATCTGGGTCTCACACAAACATGACTGGGACACTGCGGCCCGGCAGGTGCGGCAGCAATCCACGGTAAACAACCAACGCTCCAAGCAAAACGGCGGCCTGGCGCTGGAGTGGGCCAGGGGCCTGTGGGGTGACATGTTCGGGCCAGAAACCTGAAACCAGCGGGGGTGAGGTGCAAAGCCTCACCCCTTCTTAGGAGATTTGTAAGGCATGAACCGTAGAAAACTCCTCCAACTTTTAAGCAAGGGCGTGGCCGCGGGAGCTTTTGTCAAGCTCTCGTCGGGACTGGCCCAGGGCAAGATTCCCCAAGGGGCCAACGAGACCATGAAAGTTCTGGGGGCCACCCTGCGCGAGTATGGTGAGCGTAGCGAATTTGAAAAGGACGTGATTCGCTATATCTCGCCCAATCTGCGCAGCCGCCATACCGGGGCCAACTTTTCGCCGCTGGACAAGATGGAGGGGGTCATCACCCCCAGTTCGCTGCACTTTGAGCGACACCACGGCGGGGTGCCCAATGTGAATCCTGCCGACTACCGGCTGGTGATTCATGGCATGGTCGAGCGCCCCCTGATGTTTACCCTGCAAGACCTCAAGCGTTTCCCCTCGGTCACTCGCACCTACTTCATCGAGTGCGCCGGCAACGGACAAAACGGCTACCGCAACCCCCCCGACATGACCCTGACCGCTACCCGCAGCCGGGGCCTGGTCTCGAACTCTTCCTGGACGGGGGTGCCCCTCTCGATTCTGCTCAAGGAGGCCAGCCTTAAAGAAGGCGCCCGCTGGCTGATTCCCGAGGGACAGGACGCCGCAGCCTATATCCGCAGCCTACCGCTGGAAAAAGCCCTCGAGGACGTGTTGGTGGCCTATGCCCAGAACGGCGAGGCCATCCGGCCCGAGCAGGGCTACCCAGTACGGCTGGTGGTGCCGGGGTGGGAGGGGAGCATTCAGGTCAAGTGGCTGCGACGCATCCAGGTAACCGACACCCCGGTGATGAGCAAGGACGAGACCTCGGAATACACCGATGTGATGGCTGATGGCAAGATCTGGGCCTTTACCTGGGTGATGGATCCGGAGTCCATCATTACCTATCCCTCAGGTTTACAGCAGATTGGCCGAGGCTTCCACGAGATGCGCGGATTGGCCTGGAGCGGCCATGGGCGCATTCGCCGGGTGGAAGTTTCACTGGATGGGGGGCGGAGTTGGAAGCGGGCCTCCCTCGAGCCCGCCACCGACCCACTCTCGGTGGTGCGCTTCAAGTACAACTGGGTTTGGGACGGGCGTGAGACGGTCATCATGAGCCGGGCCTGGGACGAAAAAGGCAACACCCAGCCCACCCAGGAAGAGTTTTTTGCCAAGTGGGCCCGCAACAACCGCTACCACTACAACGCCATCCAGGCCTGGCGAATCGGGGCCGACGGCAAGGTGATTAATGGCGACAAAACCCTGGCCGGAGCCCCTGCCCAGCTCGGCGCGGTGGGGCGGGGTGGCTGTGGAGGTGAGTCGTGATGCGGCGCAAGTGGTTTTATTTGGCATTGTTGGCCCTAGCCCTCTCGGCCCTGGTACTGGCCCAGGGGCGCTATCAGATCGGCACCCCTCTGAACGAAAAAGAAGTGCAGGAGTGGAACATCCGCCCCTCCATCCTGGCCAATGGGGTGGGGCTACCTGCAGGAGAGGGCACCGTGGACGAGGGTGCCAAGGTCTATGCCACCCACTGTGCAAGCTGCCACGGCACTACTGGAGAGGGTGGAGCCTTTACCCGGCTGGTCTCCGAGCCCTTCCCTATCACCAAAGATGTGGACTCGGTGGATTTTGCCATCGGTAACTACTGGCAGTATGCCACCACCCTTTTCGACTACACCCGCCGGGCCATGCCCTTTGCCACCCCGGGCACCCTCAGCAACGACGAGGTATACGCGGTGGTGGCCTACATCCTTTATCAGAACGGGATCATTGACGAAAGCGAGCCCATGAATGCCCAGACCCTGCCCAAGGTGCAGATGCCAGCCCGGGCTCTGTTGGAGCTCGATCCCACCACACAAAAGCGTTTCCCCTGGCTTAAGCTCCCCTGAGGTGTTCACATGGATCGTCGCAACTTTCTCGACCTACTGGCCAAAGGCACTTCGTTGGGCCTCCTGTTGAAGCTTTCGCCTTTGGGGATGCTCGAGTTCGTCCAGGCCCAAAGTAGCGCCAATCCCTTCACAAAGGCGCTGCTGGTGGATAAGGCGGGCAACTCTTTCAAATTGAGCAACCTACAGCCCCACCAACCCTTTGTATTTGCTTACCCGTTTGCCGCTACCCCCAACATCCTGGTCAACCTGGGGGTCGAACTCGCACCCGTGGAGGTGAGAATGCCAGACGGCAGGAACTACCGCTGGCCGGGCGGGGTAGGCAAGAGCAAGAGCATCGTGGCCTATACCAGCATCTGCCCCCATTCCTACAGCTACGCCTCGCCCAACCTGGGCGCGATGGGTTACTACAAACCGGAAGGGGGCCGCGGCCCCCGGATGGTCTGCTGCGCCCACCTCTCGGCCTTTGATGTGAGCAAAGGCGGGGAGGTTAAGGGGGGCCCGGCACCCCATGCACTTGCAGCGGTTGCTTTGGAATATGATGCAGCTAAAGACGAGGCTTATGCAGTAGGATTCTTGGGCAACCCACAATTTGATGCCTTCTTCCGCGCACAAAACCAGGCCCTGCGCGACCTGTTCCGTCCCATTGGCAGAGCCCGCGAGGAAGTGGCCAAAGCCACGGTAATTCCTTACACCGAACACACCAAAGCCCCCACCACCTGCCCAGTGCTGGGATAACCCCCAAGGAGTTTCATGACCCTAAGCTTGCCCATTGCCTTTCTGGCAGGCTTCCTATCGCCCTGCGTGCTGCCCCTGGTACCCACCTACTTGCTCTACCTGGGGGGGGCAGCAGGGCAGCCCCATCCGCAACGCCGTCTTCTTCGTGCTGGGCTTCTCGGCCATCTTCTTCCTGCTAGGGCTGCCCTTTACCCTGTTGGGGGGGGTGCCTTTTGAGTACCACGACCTGCTTTCGCGAATTGGGGGCGGGGTGCTCATCCTGCTGGGGCTCTACATGCTGGGTTTGAAACCCAGGTTCTGTGAAAGGAGGGGTGGATGAATCCTGGTAGGCCAAAGTTGGACGGCACCTTCACCGACCCCGAAACCCTGGAAGGCATCCTCCGGCGCTTCAAGCGAATCGAGGGGCAGGTGCGGGGATTGCAGCGGATGGCCGAAGAAGGTCGCCCGTTTAGCGACTTGCTGGATCAGATCAATGCCACCCGCAAAGCCATGGATTCAGTAGCCAGCGTGGTACTGGAAGAGTATCTGAGTGCCTGGGAAGCCCAGGCTGCAGCGGGCGATACCGAGATTGGCAAGGGCCAGATTGCCATGATCCTGCGCAAGATGATCTGATCTCCGTCAAAAATAGAACCAGACTCACCTTCGGGTGAGCCTGGTATTTTTTTGGGTTTACTTCAATCCCAGTTTGTTGCGGGCCTCGAGTACCTGCGCCGCGGTGAGGGTCTTGGCGCGTTGGGCCTTAACTTCAGCGTCGGTGAAGGGCTTCTGGCCAGCGGGAAACTTGTTGCCCCACTGGGTGGAGATGTGGTTGAGCAGTGCAGCAATATCACCGTCTTTGAGCTGGGCGTAGGCCGGCATGACCCCCTGGTATTTGGCCCCTTTGATGGTAATCTGGCCCTGCAGGCCGTACAGCATTATCTGTATCAGAACCTCACGGCCTCCTTTGGCTTCCAGAATCTCAGGCACGTGACCTGCAAGCGGTGGGAAAACCCCTGGAACACCCGCGCCCGTAGGCTGGTGGCAACCCTGGCACTGAGCATAGAGTGGGCTGGCTTGCGCCGCTGCATTCTGCGTGGTCAAAAGATAGGCCCCCAGGCCCAGAGCCACAACCGCTGAGGACAAGAGCACCGAAAGTTTAGACATAGGCAAGTTGAATCACCTCTGGGGAATGATATCGTTCAGACCGGCCTTTGGGCAAATGCGGTTTGGCTATGGCGGCAATAACCTGCCGTTATGGATAGCTTGGTCGCAACATGGTCTGATGCCGCTACGAAAGTCCCAGTATTCAACAACCCTGAAACACTGCCGTTGTCCATTGTATTCCCCCCAGCGGCTGCCAGGCCAGGTGAACGGACTCTGCTTCCCAGGGCAAGGGTAGGGGGTTAAGCATGAGTGGTTCGACCTGGTAGGAAAGGGCTACCCCTGGCTCCTCCCCCCCACTCACCCAGCCCTGCCCCTCGGGGCTTTGCCCATAGCTAAAACCATAGGCCCGCACCTGCAGGGCGTCTAAAAAGCGCAGTGATCCCAGGCCCATCTTCAGAGCCTGGGCTTGCCATATGGTGTTTAGCTTTTGCTCGAGCCAGAGTCCCCGCCGCTCTCCCTCCACCTCGGCCTCGCCGACAAGCACTCGGCGGGAGTCGGAAAAGTCACGTAACATGCGAAAGTAGTCGAAACCTGGTCGTCGCCAGAGTTCACCTTGTTGGCGTTGTGGCCACAGCCACAACCCCTCCGAGTCTGCTTTCACTTCGGCTCGCCCCACCGCCCCCAAAGGCCCCACAAAGCGCAGGTAGTCGTTGCCGGGAAAGTGGCTCTGGTAGCCTTCAATTTTTCCAGTTTGCGGTGAAAGCTGCAACCAAAAAGCATCGAAGCCACCAGCCCCGGTAGTACGGCCCACCACCTGCAATTTTTCATCTGCGAAGTAGGCACCGTAGGCATAGGCATCGCCCGGCGCAGGATAACGGTAGCCTTGTCCATCGGCCAAGTGCAGCACCCAAACATCCCAGTCCGGCCCCTTCAGCCCCCCCACGGCAAAGCGTCCGTCGGTAAACCACAAAATGCCGGGCCCAGCCCGCTGGGCAGAGCGAAGCGATCCATTGCGGTTGAGGTACAAAAGCAGGGCTTGCTCACCACTGAAACCCACCGCCACATACCCATCCGAGATGGGAGCCAGGCCATAAAGACCCTCGTCGGTATCCGGGTCTCCCAGGGTATAGGCCCCCTGAGCAGTTACTATCAGAGCTTCCAGGCGCCGATCTTCCACCCAGGCCCGACCCACCGCAATTTCGCCATGGCCTGCAAAAAGTGCACTATTGTACAAGGTTGCCAACAACAAGCAGGCCGCCCACATGGGGTCAGTATAGGGTTTCGCTAGACCCCATCATTCCGATTGCACTTTCCACCAATAATACGGAATTAGCCTGAACACTTTTGTTTGCAGGCCTAAAGTATTCAAGCTAATTCCTCTTGTATTCCCGTTGGTCGGGGGATTACTTGCGGTTGACCAACTCCAGTGGTTACGCAAGTAATAATACCGATTCTGCTTATAGATGACCCAAAAGGCAACGGGAGAGACCCACGGACGCGCCCCAGGCATAGTCGCTTACGCAATTCTGGTGCAAAGCACTAGCCAAGCCGGAACCTACCGGCAAAGTTGCTTGCGCAATTCTGGTGCAAAGCACTAGCCAAGCCGGAACCTACCGGCAAAGTTGCTTGCGCAATTCTGGTGCAAGCACTAGCCAAGCCGGAACCTTCGGCCAAGTTGCTTACTTCAAAACCTGCAGTGATACAAAACCGCGCAAAAGTGGCAACATCCTGTAAAAAACCCCGTCATTCCGAGGCGCAGTTTGCCGAGGAATCTGATAGGGTGCGGTCAAGGAAATCGCCTGTGTCCGTGCAGTATCAGATTCCTCCTTCGTCGGAATGACCGGTGTTAAGGGATTGGAGTTCGAGG
>JBBIUP010000086.1:0-3442 GCA_037440185.1 Meiothermus sp.
CATGGCGCTGTTCGGCGTGCTGCTGGGTGTGCGGGTCGCAGAAGAAGGGATTGTCCATATCGTAGGCGCACTCGGTATCTATCTGGGTAGCCGGTTGACCACAAACCGAACACTGCCACTCCGGCGGCTCGTTGCGGGCCAGCAAGCGCAGATCTTTCTGCAGGTAACCATTGCGCTCGCCCAGTACCCTAAGCCGGAGTTCGGAGGTCGTCCCATAGTCGTACTCGTAGGCAAAGCTCGAGCCCACCTGCACCACCTTGCCCAGCGCGACCCCCATGGATTTTGAGTCGTTGAGGCCCCAGCTGGGGTCAATCATCGCTTCATAATCCACCCCGTCAATTCTGAACAGGCTCAAGTGGCCACAGCACTCGAGCCAGATAACGCGCAAGAAATCATCCAGCACCCTCAAAGACGCACCGGCTTTGATCTCGATGTCCATCCAGAACGGCGAGGGCTGGTAAGCGTCTTCGATCCGGAGGTGCAGCAAGCGAACCGGCTTTCCCTTACCCGGGATTGGCTGGCTTTCCACACACCGGGTAAGGTGTTTGGTCATGCTGGCCTTGGTACCGCGATAACCACAGAGCTTACAGACTGCATAGGAAGCTTTGGCTCGAGCCATACCAAAACCATACCCCTTGACCGCCTCCTCAATGAAGGACCGGTTTGCAGTTGGCGGCCCAGTCACTCGTTGGTGCGGGCCATCACTTCTTCCAGCGTGGTCAGGCCCACAAAGGCTTTCTGGATGCCATCCTCGCGCAGGGTTTTCATGCCACCCTTGCGGGCGATTTCCTTGATCTGGGTGGCCGACTGGCCTTCGACGATGGCCCGGCGGATTTCATCGTCCAGCACCATCAGCTCGTGGATGGCGGCACGGCCCTTGTAGCCCGAACCGTTGCACTTGTCACAACCGGTGCCCTTGTACAGGCTCTTGCCACGCACATCTTCTTTGCTCAAATCCAGGCGGCGCAAGACGCTGGGGTCGGCCTCCACCTGAATTTTGCAGCTTTCGCAAATCTTGCGCACCAGGCGCTGGGCCAGCACCCCCACCAAGGCAGCCGAGATGTTGAAAAGCTCCACTCCCATCTCGTCCAGACGGGTAACCGCACCTGCCGCATCGTTGGTGTGCAGCGTAGCAATCACCAGGTGGCCGGTCAGGGCGGCCTCGGTGGCAATTTTGGCGGTCTCGGAGTCGCGGATCTCACCCACCATGATGATGTCCGGGTCCTGGCGCAAGAAGCTCCGCAAAGCTTTTGCAAAGGTCAGGCCTGCCACCGGGTTCACCTGGGTCTGGTTGATGCCGGGAATCTCGTATTCCACCGGGTCTTCGACGGTGGTGGTGTTTTTGTCGGAGGTGGCGATGCGCTTCAAAATCGAGAAGGTGGTGAAGGACTTGCCCGAGCCCGTAGGGCCGGTAATCAGGAAGATGCCATAGGGTTTGGCAATCACATCCTCGAAGCGCTGGAAGATGTCCTGGGCAAAGCCCAATTGCTCGATTTCGGGGATGTCGGCGGCCTTGCGCAAGAGGCGCATCACGATCTTCTCGCCGTAGACGGTGGGCAGCGTGGAGAGGCGCAAGTCCAGATCAATTGAGCGGTCGCGGTAGCGCACCCGCCCGTCCTGGGGCAGGCGGCGCTCGGCAATATCGAGATTGGACATGATTTTCACACGCGAGGCCACAGCGGGGCCGGCCCCCTTGGGCAGGCGCATGTACTCGCGCAGGTTGCCGTCTATCCGGATACGTACCAGAATGTCGGCCTGGCGCGGCTCAATGTGGATGTCTGAAGCTTCCTGCAAGAAGGCTTCGCGGATGATGCTGTTGACCAGCTTGACCACCGCGTTGTCATCGAGGGCACTGGTGTCAACGGATTCTTCTTCCTTCTTCCTGCCCTCGAATTCGCGGGCCAGTTCCTCGACCCCCGTCGAGCCACCGTAGAAACGCTCGATCAGCTTGGAGATGGACGCCTCCGCCGAAACCGCTGGCATCACATCGCGCTTGGTGATCATGCGCAGGTCGTCAATGGCCAGAATGTTGCGGGGGTCTTTCATCAAGACCACCAGGGTGTTGCCCTCGAGGTGGTGCGGGAAGATTGTGTAACGCCGCACGGTGGATTCGGGCACCATGGTCAGCACCGAGGGGTCGGGGGGGGAGTCGGTGGGGTCAATGTAGGGGTAGCCGAGCTGGGTGGCCAGACTCTTGGCCAGCATCTCCGGCTTGATCTTGCCCGACTGCACCAGGGTGTCTTCCAGGCGACCACCGCCCTGCCGCTGCTTGGAGAGGGCTTCTTCGACATCCTGGGCGTTGACGTAGCCCAACTCCACCAGCACTTCGCCCAGCGGGCGGGTTTTGCCCATGCGCCGCTGTACCGAAAGGGCATCTTGCAGCGCGGCACGGCCCAGCTTGCCTTCTTGTACCAGGGCCTCGCCCAGGCGGCTTTTCTCGGGATAAACTTTGCCAAACAGGGTTTCCCAAACCTTGGGCAGGGTCAGGATAAACTTGGTCGGGCGTTCGACGAGTTGGGCTACTGCGTAGCGGTGGCGGGGGTCGGCCAGGACAATCAAGACCTGCTGACCATCCTGGCGGATCGGCACCGCCTGATAACGCAGGGCATCGGGACGCAACAGGAGGGCCGTCGTCTCGTTCTGCAAATCGAGGTTGCCCAGTTCGAACTTGAACTCCAGCCCAGCCTGATCGGCCAGCACCTGATAGAGTTTTTCTTCCTCCAGGCCAAACTTCCCAACCAGCAAGCGGCCCAGCAATTCGCCGGTTTTTTCCTGTTCAACCAGGGCGGCCTCGAGGTCTTCGCGGCTCAACCACCCTTTGTTCACCAGGATTTCACCCAGTTGCATCTCGCCGGGCGAAGCAGCAGAGGGCGGTGGGGGCACGGCCAGGCCCAGCTCGGGGTAGTGCAGGGCCAGCGCATAGCGGAAAGAAGACTGGGTGGTCAGATAGGGCTCGATAATCTGGTTGGTGAGGTCTTCGAGTTCCTCCAGCACCAGGTTGTCCAGCGGGTTCAAGAGGGCTACCCGCAGCGTACCGCCTTCTCCGCTAAAGGGGATGGCCCCCAGATCCCTGGCCCGCTCGGCAGGAATCAACGATTTGGCCTCGGGCGCAATCTCGAGGCCTACCAGTTCGACCAGCGGAACCCCAAAGGTCTCCTCGATAGCCTGGGCAATACGTCGTTCGGAGAGCAGCCCTAGTTCGACGATGATATCCGAGAGATTGCCCCCCACTTCGCGGTGTTGCTCTAGCGCACGCTGGAGTTCCTCATCCCCCAATAGACCCATGTCCAACAGGGCTGCGCCCAATCGTTTATCCCCAATGGTCAAGACGTTCGCCATTCGACCCGTCCTCCTATGCGAAACGGTTGATGCCAGGTATAGCTTTTGTGTGATTGCAGGTAATAAAGAGCATTGCTTCGCTTCCTTCCTTGCGGTAGCAGGT
>JBBIUP010000086.1:3542-10950 GCA_037440185.1 Meiothermus sp.
CAGGTAATGCAAGCTATCGCTTCGCTTCCTCCTGGTCTTTGCTTATTGTGGGCTCTTGGCGGTATTCTTTTGGGTCAAATTCCTCATTGGCTCCTGCCGCCAATCCAAAGCTGGGGTTCCGCAACACCCAGCGCTCGAGTTTTCGCACCAACCGGGTATATCCCATTTCCTTCTTAGAAAGAGGAGGAACCAGCACCGTATAAGCTCCAATCAGATTACCACCCAGCACATCGGTAAAGAGCTGGTCGCCCACCACTGCCACTTCGCGGGGGGTCAGGGCCAGTCGCCGCAGGGCTTTGCGAAAACCAAACCAGGGCTTGCCTGCCGGGCCAAACCCGGGAACCTCCAGCTTCTCACGCCAGTAGCGCACCCTCCCACGGCTACCGTTGGAAACCACCATAACCTGAACACCTGCCTCTTTCAGGGTTTGTAGCCATTCCACCAGGCCCTCGGGGGCCTCGCCGTAGGTTTTGTAGGGCACCAGGGTGTTGTCCAGATCCAACAAAACCGCTTTCAATCCCCGCTCCCCAAGCCACTGCGGCGTGATGGCAGTGACCGATTGGAGGCGGGCCCTGGGCTTGAGCACCCCAATAGTGTAACGAAAACTTGTGTAAGACTATAGGTCATTTGGGAGAGGGCGGCATAGCCGTGTGCCCTGAAATCCCGTGATCATCTGCCAGAATCGAACCATAGTCTTATTGATTGGGTAGCATAATCAGCGCCCACATGCGGCCGGTCTGGCCCTTATCACGCCGGTGGGAAAAGAATACTGGATCGGCATAGGTGCAGCGCCCCAGCGCCCAGTAGTGCTCGAGGGCAATTCCACCCTGGAGGGCCTGCGTGTGAATGGCCTGCTCCAGGTTCAGCAGGCATTTGTCCGGATGGCCCGGATCGGAGCGGTAAAAAGGCAGCCCGGCCTGCTCAAACTGCTGCACCACTTCCGGCCCTACCTGAAAATGGGAGCCGCTGATGCCGGGGCCCACCGCAACACGAACTGTTTCGGGAGGGCTAGCAAAATGAGATTTCATCAATTCCAGCGCCCTGGGCAAAATGCCCGCAACCACCCCGCGCCAGCCTGCATGCAAGGCCCCCACCACACCCTTTACTGGGTCGTGCAACAGGATAGGATAGCAGTCTGCCACGCTGACGCGGAGCAATAACCCTGGCGTGGCCGAAAGCAATCCATCACCCTCCCACTCCCCCGGCCCCTCCACCAGATGCACCGTGTTGCCATGCACTTGACTCAGCTCAGCCTGTGGCGGATCGCCCAAGGCAGCCAACACCCGCCGACGGTTCTCGAGCACATACGCTGTGCCATCGGCTGTAGACAACCCCAGGTTGAGACTGTTGTAGGGAGCTGGCGATACACCCCCCTGGCGGGTCGTGAAGCCGTGGGGCACCTCTAGCAACGGGCTCGTCAACACGCCCCTGAGCTTACCGCATACCGCTACCGGAAATTCACCCCCAGCCGAACATGGGGAATGAGCACGCTGGCCCCAAACACACTGCCGCCGCCAAGCGCAACCACACCCTGCAAGCCTCCTTCAATAAAAAAGCTCACGCCATCCCCACCAAACTCAAAGTTGGCAAAACCCCGCGGGGTAAAAACGGCTCCACCTCCCCCCCACCCAGGGCCAGATAAACCTCGCTACCAGCACCCAGATACCACCGTGTGCTGCCGCCAACCAAGCCCATAGGAAAAAGCAGATCGAAAGAGCCCGATAGTAAGGCCCCTCCCCTCGAGCCAAAAGCAAGGAGGGGCAGCCCAGCCCCAAAACGCACGTCCACCGCACCTGTGTCAATCGTGTACTGTCCGCCCAGCACGTACAGGCCAAACGCACTTCGATTGCCCTGCGCCAACCCCAGTGAAGCCGCGAACACCAGCACCAGCAGAATGAGCAGTTTCTTCATACCTCCTCCAGATCCAAGGCAGTAAGAACCCTGGCCAATTGCTGGACTACGTCATTTTCCGTTATAGCAGCGTTATTCGCCAGTCGTATCGCCGGCAATTGATCACAAGCGCTGTCTGCAACGAGGTTTTGACTCGAAGTAGGCTAGGGCCTACACTATGCATCACAAGCTACCCAGCACCCAGCCCCTACAATAACGGGGTGGATTTTTTCCCTTTGCCCTTGCTGGCGGTTTTCGCCTTTGTGCTCGGGAGCCTGATCGGCTCGTTCTTAAACGTGGTGATTTATCGCCTTCCAGCCGGTATTTCGGTGGTGTGGCCCCGCTCGCGTTGCCCCCACTGCCAGCAGGTGCTCTCCCCCATCGAATTGGTGCCGATGGTCTCCTGGGTAGTCCAGAAGGGTCGGTGCAAAAGCTGCAAAGCCCCCATCCCGGCTCGCTATCCGGCAGTGGAGGCCCTGACGGCGATCCTTTTTACTGTAGCGACCCTGATGCACCCGGTTTTTCCCGACCTGATCTTCATCTGGGCCTTTATCGCCTTGCTAATTGCACTGTCTTTCATAGATATTGACACCAAAACCCTGCCCAACTCGCTCAACTTTGCCGGGATTTTCTTGGGCTTACTGGGGGCAGGGCTGTTGGGTTATCCCAATGCCTTTCAACAAGCCATAGATAGCGGCTTGATGGGCGCTGGGTTGATCGCCTTGTTTGCAGGTTTTGGCGGCTTGCTCTACAACCGCTTCAAGGATGGCCCCCGCGAAGGCCCCTTTGGACTGCACCTGGTGCACCTGGCCGCAATGGTCGGGGCCTGGAGTGGGATGTTTGGCATGGTGGGAGGCGTTTGGTTGGGCAGCCTGGGTATCTTGGTGGGCCTGTTCAATGCCTCGCTCAATGCCCGCAGCGGGAAGGTCTTCGCCCTGCACGACGGCCTGACCCTGGGATTGGCGGCACTGGCCCCGCTGGTGGCCTGGGGGCTGGGATTCTCGCCCCTCGAGAGCCTGCGCGGAATGTTGGTGAGTGCAGGAGGTGTAGCCTTGGCCGGAATGCTGTACTGGTGGTTTCGCAACCCCTCCGATAGGGTCGAGCCCGAAGCCGAAGCCGAAAACCCCAGCGGCTACGTGACCGTGATGGGCTATGGTGATGTGGTGCTGGCCGGATTTCTGGGGGTCTGGCTGGGCTTTACCAACCTGCTGGTAGGGATCTTTATAGCGGTCTTTGCCGGTGCCATCATCGGCCTGATCATGCGGCGGTTTGGCGGCGACAACCAGATTCCTTTTGGGCCTTACCTGGCCATTGGCGGGTTGATTGCTTTTTTCTATGGCAGCGCAATGGTTCAGTGGTATTTGAGTTATATCGGCCTGTCGTGATCATGCTTTCCTGACCTTTGGCCCCATTTCTCTAGCGGTGCCACCAGCGGCCTGTGAGCACCAGCACCCCTCTCAACGCCATAACCCCGCCCAGTGCAAATAGAGTGTACAGGGCCTGAGCATCCCCCCAAAGAACATAGACCAGATAGAAAAAAGCGAAGATAGACGCGAATGGGATGGAGCCAATACCTTGATAACGGTCGCGCCTAAAAATCAGAAAATATATCCCCACGGCCAGCGCAAAAACCAGCAGGCTCCATAGGGTTTCCTGGGGGAAAGTCCAGAGGGCAAAACCCCCTGCTGCTGCCAAGCCGCCACCTCCTCGAAAGCCGAACCACATAGGCCAGATGTGCCCAGCTACCACTGCCAGGCCACACAAGGGCACAGCCCAAAAACCGGCTGAAAAACCGGCTAGCCATGCGGCCAACATCCCTTTGCCCACCTCGAGCACCAGCACCCCCACCCCCCAGCCCCTTCCCAGTTGGCGAAAAACCCCCGAAGTACCGGCCAGATCGCGCTCACGGATATCCCAACCACGCAAACGCCCCACCAGAATGGGGAAATTGATCGAGCCGATCAGATAGGCCAGAAAAATCAGAAGAAAATCCATAAAGGGGACCAGCGGTACTCTAGCAAACTTGTGGTCTACACTGCAAAGCTGGGGTATAAATTTAGGCGTCGAGCGGGCTTACACAGCCCTGACATTTGGGCTCAACAGTGTTTACGGAGGATGACATGAAACAGTGGTTGTTGGGAATGCTTGTGCTGGTAGCTGGCCTGGGGTTGGCACAACAAAGAGCCGAAGATCTAATCAAAGCCCAGTGTGATAGGGCCGAAGTGGTCGCGGAGTTGTGGCACGGCTTCCGGGGCGGTGCGCCCAAGGATGCGCTGGACAATCTAGCCGTGGAGTTCAACCGCGCCCAGGGCGGTAAGGTCTGCGTACGCCCGGTCGGCCAGGGCAACTACCGCGACCTCTCCACCAAGATCAAGGCTTCGTTTGCTTCCGGCAAAATCCCGGTGATGGCCCAGGCTTTTGAAAACAACATGGCCCTGTACCTGGAAAGCGATGCCCTGCTGCCCATCCCCGCCCTGGGGGTGGACATGAAAGGGGTCAACCCCCTCTTTGCCAATGCGGTCAAGATCAACGGCCAAACCTATGGAGTGCCCTTCAACAAGAGCATCCAACTGCTGTATGTCAACCGCGACCTGTTGAAAAAATACAACGCCCGGATTCCCTTGAGCATTCAGGAATTTGTCGAGACTGCCAAGAAGATCTCCGAGGGGGAAAAACAGCCGGTGTACTGGTTTGTGCCCGATGCCTCGACCTATGCCTACTGGTTCTTTACCCTGGGCGGCAACTACCTGCCAAACGGCAAGCTGGTGCTCAACTCGCCCAGGGGTGTGGAGACCCTCGAGTTCCTGGTCAAGGGCATCAAGGAGGGCTGGGCCAAAGCTATTACCAACGGCTTCATCAACGAAAACTTCGGCTCGGGGGTTTTTGGTTTCTCTACCGACACCTCGGCCGGTTATAGCTTTTATGCTCGAGCCGCCAAGTTTGATATAGGGGTTTCCACCCTACCGGGCCGCACCGACAAACAGCCTGGCTTCGGCCTGGTACAGGGCACCAACATCGTGGTATTCAAAGGGGCTGATGACAAAGAAAAACGGGTAGCCGCCGACTTCTTGCGCTTTATCATTACGCCCAGGGCCCAGGCCGTGTTTGGGGTCGCAGCCAACTATGTGCCGGTCAACCAGGGCTCGGCGGTAGACCCAGTGGTGACCCGCTTTGTGAAGAACAACCCCGCGTTTGGCGCCGCCATCACCCAGGCCCGTTTTGCCCGCTTCGAACCAGCCCTCTCGCAGTGGGAGCAAATCCGTTTTGATATTTTGGGGCAGGCCATCAAGGAAGCGGTGCTGGGACAGGCCACCCCCAAAGCTGCGCTCGACAAGGCCCAGAAAGCCGCTGAGGACTTGCTGGCAGGCCGCACCCGATAGGGCAGTTATCACACCAACATCATCAGGACATCTTTCTCCGTCCGTAAAACCACGGGCGGAGTATTCTTGTAGATGGGCGTCTCGGTAGGGAGGCGTTATAGTGTCCAGCGAAACGCGGAAGCCATCCAGCGTTTAGCCCAAATAGGAGGACCATATGAAAGTAGGCATCAACGGTTTCGGACGCATTGGCCGCCAAGTGTTCCGGATTCTACAAGAGCGTGGGGTGGAAGTGGTCGGCATCAACGACCTGTCGGACAACTCGATTCTGGCCCATCTTTTCAAATACGACTCCAACTATGGCCGCTTCCCTGGAACCGTGAGCTACGACGAAAAAAACATCACCGTGAACGGCAAGACTGTCCGGGTCTACGAAGAAAAAGACCCTGCTGCGCTGCCCTGGGGTGCAATTGGGGCTGATATCGTCATCGAGTCCACCGGGCGCTTTACCAAACTGGAAGCCGCCGAAGCCCACCTCAAGGCTGGGGCCAAAAAAGTCATCATCAGCGCTCCTGGTAAGGGCGACATGCTCACGGTGGTCATGGGCGTCAACGAGGGCTCCTACGACCCTGCCAGGCACCATGTGATCTCCAATGCCAGTTGCACCACCAACGGCCTGGCGCCAGTGGCTAAGGTGCTCAACGACACCTTTGGGATTGACAAAGGCATCCTGACCACCGTCCACGCCTACACTGCCAGCCAGAGCCTGGTAGACGCCGTAAAGGACGACCCCCGCGATGCCCGGGCAGCAGCTCTCAACATCGTGCCCAGCGAAACCGGTGCGGCCAAGGCGGTAGGGTTGGTGATCCCCGAGCTCAAGGGTAGGTTTGGTGGCATGGCCTTCCGCGTTCCGACCAGCACCGTCTCGGTGGTAGATTTCACCGCCATCCTGGCCAAGGAAGCCAGCAAAGAAGAAATCAACGCCGCCATGAAAGCGGCTGCCGAGGGCCCCATGAAGGGCATCCTGGCCTACACCGAGGAACCCCTGGTCAGCAGCGACCTCAAGGGCGACCCCCATTCCTCGATCTTTAGTGCCCTCGACACCCTGACCATCGGCAACATGGTGAAAGTGGTGAGCTGGTACGACAACGAGTGGGGCTATAGCTGCCGCGTGGCCGACCTAGCGCAGTACATCGCTAAGAAGATGTAAGTATATTCCTCTCCTTGGGGGAGAGAGCAGGTTGAGGGGCAGTTGACGTTCGATATTCAAGGGGCATTCACCTTCGACTCACCCCTCACCCCAACCCCTCTCCCAAACGGGAGAGGGGGTTTGTCCAGGAGATAAACAATGCGAACACTAAAGGACTTCAATGCCGCTGGAAAGCGCGTACTGGTGCGGGTGGATTTCAACGTGCCCATCAAAGAGGGCAAGGTCAAGGACGAGACCAGGGTTAAGGCAGCCATTCCAACCCTAAAGCACCTGTTGGAACAGGGTGCGACGCTGGTTTTATTCTCCCACCTGGGGCGGCCCAAGGGCGGCTACGAAGATACCAGCAGCCTGGCTCCAGTAGCCCCGATTCTGGAAAGGCACCTGGGCAAGCCTGTCACTTTCATCGGGGGTTCGGCGGAGCTGACGCCGGCCAGCGATGCGACATTTGACAAGGTAACGGCGCTACCTGCAGGCTCCGTAGCCTTGCTCGACAACGTCCGCTTCGAAGCTGGCGAGGAGAAGAATGACGAAGCCCTGGCGAGAAATTTCGCACGCTTGGGCGATGTGTTCGTGCTGGATGCCTTCGGGTCGGCGCACCGGGCACATGCCTCGGTGACGGGTGTTGCCAGGTTTCTACCGAGCTGCGCGGGCTTCCTGATGGAGAAAGAAGTCAGCAGCATCGGCAAGGTTTTGCACGACCCCAAGAAGCCCTACTGGGTGGTGCTGGGTGGAGCCAAGGTCTCGGACAAGATTGGGGTGATCGAGAACCTGCTGCCCAAAGTCACCGGCATGGTGATTGGAGGTGCGATGGCCTTCACCTTCATCAAGGCCCAAGGGGGCCGCGTGGGCAAGAGTCTGGTGGAGGACGACAAGCTGGAACTGGCCCGTGGTCTGCTGACAAAAGCCTCCGATTTGGGCGTACAGTTGCTACTGCCTACCGATGTTTTGGCTGCGCAAAAAATCGAGGCTGGAACACCGTCCAAGATCATGC
>JBBIUP010000087.1:0-10895 GCA_037440185.1 Meiothermus sp.
GAAATTTTCCGACGGCTGGAGAGCGGCAACACGGTGGGCTTATTCATCAAGTCGCAGGGTGGGGAAGTGGAGGCCACCTTGCGCATGGTCAACCTGATCCGTGGCTACTACCAGCACGTGGTGGCTTTTGTACCACTGGAATGCGCCTCGGCGGCTACCATGATCGCCCTGGGGGCCGATGAGATTCGCATGGGGCCGCTGGCCTACCTGACTGCCATTGACTCTTCACTAACCCACCAGCTCTCGCCCATAGACGAGCGGGAAAACCGCCGGGTGAGCGTGAGCCAGGACGAACTCTCGCGCATCGTCAAGCTGTGGAACACCAATGCCCAGCCCCATCACGACAACCCTTACACCGATGTGTTCAAGTACATCCACCCCCTGGTGGTGGGGGCAATTGACCGCTCGAGCAGCCTTTCCATCAAAATTTGCCAGGAAATTCTTTCCTATCACATCAGCAATGCCGCCGAGGCCGAGCGCATCAGCACCCACCTCAACTCCAACTACCCCTCGCACGGCTACCCCATCACCATCCGCGAGGCCCAGCGCATCGGCCTGAAGGTGGCCACCCTGGATCGCAAAATCAACGACCTGCTCCTGGAATTGAACGCCCTCTACTCGGAGATGGCTCAGCAAGCCATCACCGATTTCGACGAGTACAACTACCACGACAACGAGGTACTCAACATCCACGAAGCCGCCGGGATCCAGGTCTATTTCCAAAACGACAAGGACTGGAACTACATCCGCGAGGAGCGCCGCTGGCAGAACCTCAACGACGAAAGCTCCTGGCGCAAGGTCGAACGTATCAACGGCGAAACGGTTCGCTCGAGGCTACACATCCGCTAACTACTTCTCCACCGGCAGGTCGCCCTCGGCCTCCCACTCGAGCATGCTGCCCAGGTAGTTCCTGGATAGAATGCCCTGCTGCCGCAACAACCAGAAAGCGCTGGCACTGCGGGCTCCACTGCGGCAGTGAACGCCCACAGCCTGGCCTGCAAGCAAGCCAAGGGCCTCGGCATTGCCCAACCCAAAAGCACCCAGGGGAATATTCTTCGCACCCGGTATTCGGGCGACTGCAAACTCGTGGGGTTCACGCACATCCAACAAGGTGCCCGGTGGATTGACCGCGATTTCGTCGGCGGTCAGCAGAATCTCGCGGTTGAGTTTGGCCCAGGGGGCCGTGGGTGTAGGTTGGGTGGGGGTCTGGCTGGAGGCCTGGGCCTCCCAATCCTGCGGCCATAAGTACACCTCCAGACCCCCCAGCGCCAGCATGAAGGCGGTTTTGGCCAGGCGGGTATTGAGGCCGGTATCATAGACCACGACCGGCCGGTTGGGGCCTGCCCCAATGCGTCCGTTCAGATCGGCCAGGGCCTGCTCGAGCTGCCGGAACTCTTCTTCACTGCGCAAGCGCCCGCGAAAGCCCGAAAGATCCACATTGAGCGCACCTTCCAGGTGCCCCTGGGCATATTCGGCAGGCGAGCGGCTATCAATCAGCAAGGCTTGGGCGGGTGGGTCGCCGGTAAGGATCATGCCCCTAATTGTACCGGGGGAAAGCCTCGAGCCGCGATTTTGTATCCTGGAAGCCATGAACCTGCATGTGGAGGTGTTCTGGGGTTCCGAGGTGGCCCCCTTTGTTGCCGAACTGGCCCGCTTGCGCATGGCGGTTTTTCGCGAGTGGCCCTATCTGTACGAGGGGAGCCTCGAGTACGAGCAGCACTACCTGGCTAAGTTCCTGGAACTTCCCGAAAGCACCCTGGTGGTGGTGCGGGATGGGGAGCGGGTGGTAGGAGCCTCCACCGCCCTACCGCTCGCACAGGCCGAGGCCGAGTTCCAGACGCCCTTCGCCCAAGCTGGACTGAACCCTGCCGAGTGGTACTACTTTGGCGAGTCGGTGCTGGAACCAGCCTACCGAGGACAGGGGCTGGGGGTAGCGTTTTTCCGTCGCCGCGAGGCCAGGGCCCTCGAGCTGGGCTACCGCCGGGCCACCTTTTGTGCGGTGGAACGCCCTGCCAATCATCCCCTCAAACCTGCTGGCTATCTGCCGCTGGATGCTTTCTGGCAGCGACGCGGGTTTTCCAGGCGCCCAGACCTGGTTTGTCGCTTTTCCTGGCAAGACCTGGGCCAGCCGCTCGAGTCCTCCAAGCCAATGGTTTTCTGGGTCAAGCGGCTCTAATACAAAGCGCACAAATTGGCAATCGTTTCACAATTCCGGGCGTGGACAAAATCTCGCCATAATCGAGAAAATCAAACTTCTCTCCATGAGAAACACCGGGGTGCCCACAAAGTTATCCACAGGAAACAGTAGGTTATCCACAGAGTTATCCACAGGCCCGCGCATCAACCGGTTGAGAAATAAATGAGTTAAATCCTAAAAGGGCTATAAGCCTTATATGAGTACAAACTTCACTTGCTTCTATGACTAGACAATAGCATGATGACCCAAAGGATACTTATGCAGCCAACGGATGCTTTGCCCGGCGTCAATCTGAAAGGTTTTCTGCATTATGTGGCTGGTCTGCTGAACAGGTGCCCCCACTGGGTAGCCTCGCTAACCCCCGACCAGGGCCATACCATCGCCCGATCGCCCACGGGTGTGCGCTACTTGATTCAACTAGAAGCCCAAGCCCCCACCCACGAAGGGGCCTTGCAGGCCGTATTGGCGGCCCAGCAGACCCATCGCGCTGACAGAACCCTCCTGATTGCCGTCAACGGACAATACAGCCCGTTGTTTCGGGGGCTTGCCCAGGCCAGCGGAGTTCACTTGTGGACGCTGGAGGAAGTGGACTATTTGATCATGGCTGCCGACCTCGAGTCCAACACCCCGCTGGCCTACCTGGGCTTGGAGGTCAGGCAACCCAAAACCACCCTGGCCCCCCACCCCGCAGCGGTTCGGCAGGCCACCCAGGGCTTCTGATCACCGCTTCCCAAATCGCTCTGAGCCTGTACATTGTTGTAAAGGTGTCACTGGCTGTCCAAAGTCGCAAACCTCAGTTTGCCCAGAGCCAAGCGTCGAGGGCACACGGCGGTGAGGTTTCCAGCTATCAGCTATGGGCTATCGGAAAAGACTACAGGAATTAACACCACGCGGTGCATCCCCTGGGCAGGGTTGGTATAAGCTGTTTGCATGAGCCAGAAACCAGTTCAGACCGATCACGCACCCCAGGCCATCGGCCCTTACAGTCAAGCCATCGTGGCGGGTGGAATGGTGTTTTGTTCGGGCCAAATTCCCCTGACCCCCTCAGGTGAGTTGGTAGCAGACGATGTGGAGGCCCAAACCCATCAGGTCATGAGGAACCTGGGCGCGGTGCTCGAGGCCGCCGGAAGCTCGTATGCCAAAGTGGTGCAGACCACCTGCTACCTCGCCGACATGAACGACTTCCCGGTGTTCAACAAGGTCTATGCCGAGTACGTGCGCGAGCCCTTCCCGGCCAGGGCCACCGTGCAGGTAGCCCGCCTCCCACGGGACGTGAAGGTCGAAGTAGCCTGCATTGCGCTTCTGTGAAATACGGCCTCTGGGTGACTGCATGAAGATTCTCCACCCCACCGATTTTTCCCCCGCTTCGCAGAAGGCCCTCGAGCTGGCCCAGAAACTGCGCGACCTGACCGGGGGTTCGCTCACCATCCTGCATGCCACCGAGCCACGCTACGCCAGCACGGCCCATTTCTTCGATACTCAAACCGAAAAAATCTTCGATGAGGCCGAACAGGCCTGGTCGGTGTGGATGGGGCGGCAACTGGCGGCTTTGGATGCTAAAGCCCAAACCGTGCTCGAGCCGCGCAAACCCATCCCGGTCATCCTCCACCATGCCATCCGCCACGACCTGGTGGTGATGGGCACCCATGGCGAGGACAGTCTGATGGATCGGTTGCTGGGCACCACCACCGAGCGGGTGATTGCCCAGAGTGCCAGGCCTGTTGCCGCCGTGTCCAGGCAAGCCGAACTGCAGGGCCTCTCTCATCTGCTGGTAGGTTGGAGCCCCACGCCAGGCTCCGAGCGGGTGTTGCGGCTGGCCCACCACATCGCCGAGGTCAGCGGGGGCAAAATCACCGTGCTGCACGTGGGAGATGCAGATGAGCTCGAGCGGATCAACCAGTCCATCAACGCCTTGCCCCTGGCCCTGGAAGGCCGCCTCGAGGCCAGGGTACTCTCCTCCGACCCGTCGCCTGCCGCCGCCTTGCTGGGCTTTGCCCACGAATACAAGGCCGATGCCCTATTCGTGGGACGCAGCCGGGCTGGCGGCTTTTTTGGCTCGGTAACGCGCTGGACGCTCAACCATGCCCAAATCCCGGTCTTCGTCCAACCCTAAGGAGCCTCTATGCAGATCGAGCAACGTCTGGAACAACTCGGCATCGTGTTGCCCGAAGTCAAGCCCCCCATGTTTAGCTTTGTGCCCTGGGTGCGAAGCGGCCACCTGGTGTTTGTGTCGGGGCAGGTTTCCAGCCTCAAAGGCAAGCTGGGCCGCGATGTCAGCACCGAGCAGGGCTACCACGCAGCCCGCGAAGTCGCTATTCGATTAATTGCGGTGCTCAAGGATGCGGTGGGCGATCTCGACCGGGTGGGCCGGGTGGTCAAGCTGCTGGGGATGGTCAACTCCATGCCCGACTTCGAAGAGCAGCCCAAGGTCATCAATGGGGCCTCGGATCTGCTGCTGGAAGTGTTTGGCGACAAGGGCAGGCATGCCCGCTCGGCAGTGGGCATGGCCCAATTGCCCTTTAGCAGCAGTGTGGAAATCGAGGGGATTTTCGAGGTGAGGTAGCGCTCTCTCCCTTCGGGACGGGCACAGCCCGTACACCTGGGGGTAGATTCCCTTCGGGACGGGCACAGCCCGTACACCCGATGAGGCGTCAGGGACAAAAAAAGGCACAACCGCGATACACTGGCCCCATGAATCTCTACGAGCGTTTTCTGGCCCAAGACCTGCGGGCCTTGGCCCGGGCCATCACCCTGGTGGAGTCGGGTTATGCCGAGGGGCAGGCCCTGCTGCGGCAACTGCGCGGGCGCGGCCATGCCAGGGTGGTGGGCCTGACCGGCAGCCCTGGGGCGGGCAAAAGCACCCTTACCGACCGGCTGATCGAAGAAGCCCGCAAGCAGGGCGAGACCGTGGCGGTACTGGCCGTAGATCCCAGCAGCCCCTTCACCGGGGGGGCCATCCTGGGCGACCGCATCCGCATGATGCGCCATCACCAGGACAAAAAAGTCTATATTCGCTCGCTGGCCAGCCGGGGCGCTTTAGGCGGCCTGGCTGGAGCCGCCGTGGCGACCCTGGCCCTGCTGGAAGCCTTTGGCTTCGATCGCATCTTTGTGGAGACAGTGGGCGTGGGACAAAGCGAGGTGGATATTGCCCGCGTAGCCGACACCACCGTCCTGATTCTGACCCCTGCCGCCGGAGACGCGGTACAGGCCTTCAAGGCCGGGGTGATGGAGATTGCCGATTTATTTGTGGTCAACAAGTTCGACCTGCCCGGCGGCGAACGCATCGTACAGGAACTCAAGACCACGCTGGAACTGGCCCCCCCGCGCTCAGCAGGCTGGAAGCCCCCAGTGCTCACGGCGGTAGCCCCCAAGGCCCTTGGCATCACCGAACTATTTGAGGGCCTGGAAGCCCACTACCAGCACTTGCTGCAACACAACCTGCTCGAGGCCGACCGGCTGGAACGCGCCCGTTTCGAAATCGAGAGCGTCATCCAGGAGTGGGGCCGCCGCATGACCCGCGAAGGCCAGGAGCTGATTGCCAAAGTCGCCCAAGGCGACCTCACCCCCGAAGAAGCTGCCCTGCAACTGCTGGGTATCCGCAAGGGCATCCGGGTTGGATGATTATGCAATATCAAAGACTAAAACGAATACTGGTACGGGTTGTTCATTATCGTCCATAGTTCAGACTCAATCGAAGCGCTTACTTTTGAGATTCCATCGCGGTTCTCTCAAGTAAGGGATTGCTGAGTTCTTTCTGAAAACTGCTCCAAATCGGTCGAGTCCACAGTCGGCTGCAAAATTATCGCGGTTCCCTCTATTTTTGCCGCTAGGACTAGCGGCAAAAAACGAGTTCAGCACAGTTTTTTGACTTTCGAGGATGGCCGGGTTCTTTCCGAGAACCGCTCTAGGGCTAGTGTCCGGCAATCTCACGCATGAATCCCCCAATTTTTGCAGCACTCTGGCGCAATACCTCTTCGGGTCGCACCAGGGCAAACCGCACATAGCCCACCCCTCCCGGCCCAAAGGCCCGCCCCGGCGAGAGCGCCACGCCGGTCTGGGCTACCAATTCTTTGGCGAACACCAGGTCGTCCATCGCCAGGCCGGGGGGCAGCCGGGCCCACAAGTACATGCAGGCTGTGGGCAACGGAACCTGCCAACCCTGCTGGGCCAGGGCCGCTACCATGGCCTGGCGGCGGCGGGCCCAGGTCTGGGCGTCGGCCAGTAGGCGCTCCTGGGGTACGGCCAGCGCGGCCATGCCCATGCGCTGAATGCCCAGGTACTGGTTGAAGTCAATGGGGGCCTTGAGGGCTTCCAGGCTGGCGATGGCCTCGGCGTTGCCCAGGGCAAAGCCCAGCCGAAGCCCGGCCAGGTGGTAGCTTTTGGAAAAGCTAAACAGCTCCACCACCCGCTCCCGGCCCCCCGGCAAGGCCAGGGGCGAGGGGGTGGGTTCCAGGGCCTGGTCGAGGTAGGGGTTGTCGTGGATGAGCAGCAGGTCGTAGCGCCGGCAGAACTCGAGCGCCCCCATAAAAAACGCTTCCGAGGCCAAAGCTGCGGTGGGGTTGTTGGGGTAGTTGAGCAGTACCGCCCTGGCCCGCCGGGCGACTTCCTCCGGCACAGCCCACAGGTCGGGCAACAGGTGCTCGCCCAGCGGCATCAAATGCGCCTCGAGGCCCGCTACCACCACGGCCCCAAAATACGATGGATAAGCCACATCGCACATCAGCAACACGTCGCCAGGATCGGCAATAGCTATCAGCAGATGGGCCAACCCCTCCTGTGAGCCAATCAGGCTCAAGGCTTCGCGCCTGGGGTCGAGCTGCACCCCGTAGCGCCGGAAATACCAGTCGGTGGCGGCCTCGAGAAAAGGCAGCGTGCCCGATTTGAGGCAGTAGCCATAGGTAGAAGCGTCGTCTATGGTTTGTTTGAGGGCTTGCAGGGCCTCTGGGGGTGGGGGCAGGTCGGAAGCTCCAATCGAGAGATCCACCACGGCCAGCCCCTGGGCGCGGGCCTCGGCCTTGGCCCTGTCCATTTCCAAAAAAACCCCTCCTCCAGTGGGGGTGCGGCGGGAGCGAAACATAGGGTTCTACCATACCGCATGCGAGGAGCATGGCTCTGGCCTGACTTGTGGCTCCATCCATTTTCTTCAGCGGTTTTCGGAAACAATCTCACGGTTACAAAACAAAAGCTGTGCAGATGTTTCGCTGCACTCAATACCGTATCGGCAAAACTGGGTAGGGTAGAAACGTGCAAAAATCTATATCCTCTCCCCTATCCTCTACTGCGCCACTTATGCAATTACTGGTGGTGCTGGCAATTATCGCTACCATCACGATTAATGCCCTCGCCAACATACTGCCCATCGCAGGCCGTCAAACCGGTCAGATTTCCGATAGTTTCCCCAGTTTCTTCACCCCGGCGGGCTATGTGTTCGCCATCTGGGGCCTGATTTACCTGGCCTTGCTGGCCTATGCGATCTACCAGGCCCTGCCCGCCCAACGGGACAACCCTCGGCTGGTAGCGACCCGTGGACTGTTTGTGCTGTCCTGCATATTCAATGTGGCCTGGCTGTTGTGCTGGCACTACTTGCTGATAGTGCCAAGCATGGGAATGATGATTGGCCTGTTGGCAACCCTGGTGTTGTTGTATCTGCGGTTGGGTGTGGGGCAGTTTGCCGTTTCGGTAGCCGAAAGCTGGCTGGCTCGAGTTCCCTTCAGCATCTACCTGGGCTGGATCACCGTGGCGACCGTTGCCAACGCGGTCACCACCCTGATTGAACTGGACTGGAACGGCTGGGGCCTCTCCGGGCAGGTTTGGGCCTTGTTGCTGGTGTTGATTGCGGCAAGTATCGGGGTTGCGTTTGCCCTCAGCCGCCGCGATATTCCCTACAACCTGGTGCTGCTGTGGGCCTTTGCAGGTATTTGGGTAGCCCATGCCAGCGAACCAATCGTGGTGTATGGGGTCGTGGCCGGGTTGTTGATGGTCGTGGCAGGGCTGGTGGCAGCAAATCTACGCAATCCGAAATGAGAGTGGAGGCAAGAATCTACTGGTGGAGTCCTGCCCTGAGGGGCCGGATAGCCTCCAAGGCCCGGTCGAATAACCCCGGTTGCCTGTCCAGGCGAAACAACTGCTCAAAATCCTCCGGGTCGAAGGCTTTGCGCAAGCGCTCGGCATAAGACTCGCGCAAGACCTGGACGTAGTGCCTTACATCGTAATCGCGGTTTGGCTCATCTTCATCTAGTAGCCGCCACTGCCCATTGTTGACCCGGTAAATCCGTACTTTTTCCCCCTTCGACCAGTGCTGGCGTCCGGAGTTGAGCAGGGCTTCGTAGATGGCTTCGCTCCGGCTCGAGGCCGCATACTGTTCAGAACTTTTGGTCGTCCTGACCTGAATGGCCACCTCCTCCAGGGCATACTGGCGGGCTTCCAGGCGGGCCACCGTCTCTAGAAAGCTCTGCCGCACCCCCAGCACATCCCCTTGCAGCAAAGACAGCAGGGCTTGCTTGAGCCAGGTTTCAGCAAAGGGCTCCGAGCGGCTGCTGCGCAGGGCCCCGCCGCGCACAATCAGTTTGCCATCGTAACCAAGCAGCGCGTAGTTTTTGACCTCGTGGCTGAGCATGGCCCGATAGCGCCCGTCGAATTCCAGATGCAGCCCTTCGGGCAAGGTAGCGCCCACCTCGCGCACCAGGGCACGCTCACGGGCTTCGTCCCAACCCGGTGGAACACTGAAATACACACCATCGGTATCGGCTTCGATGAGCGTTGTGCCGCGCTGCCGTAGTTCCCGACAAACCCATTCCAGAATCTCCCGCCCCCGGCGGGTAATCTGGTCGGCAGCCCCGCGATCGGCGAACCAGGCAATCCGGCCTGCGCCCAGATAGCCATAGGCCGAGTTGATCACTAGCTTCATGGCGGCCTGCATGGCCTCGTGTTCGCCCTGCAGCAGCGAGCCTTTCTGGGCCCTGCCAGCCGCTACTTTGTGCTCCAGGCGCAACCCCGTTAGCCGATCTACCAGGTGCACAAAAGCCCCCAGCCTATCGCACCGGGGACCAATCCGGTAGGTACGAATCAGCGAGGGGTAGAGGCTGGCAATATCGGCCTTGACCACCCGCTCGGCCACCCCGGTGGCAAACAGCATCACCGCCCCACCCGCATGAGGCTGGTCGGAAGGAGCCTCGGCAGAGCGCGGCAAGGCCCGCTGGGCCTGGTAGTAGGCCCGCACCAGCATGGGCTCGAGAATGCCAGTGGCGGTTCCGGCATAGGCTACGCGCTCGTAGCGCCGCGGGGCCATGCAGGCCAGGGCGAAGGACGAGGCGTGCAGGCGCTGGGCAATCGCGTCCACTTCGCCCACATCTTGTAGTGCATAGCGCCCCACCCGCTCGGGATCGCTACGGTAGGTCTCGTAGACCCGCCGCCCCTCCAGATACACCCGATCCGCCGCCGCCACTCCAAAGAACCGCGCCACATCCTTCAGGCTATGGCTGGGCAAGGCCCGCACCACAAAGTCCACCCGCCAGGTCGCATCCAGCGTGTCGAGCATCTCCCGCCCCGCCACACTGTAACGCGAATCTCTCTGGGTCTTTGCACCATTGCCCTCGCCCAGTCGCACCAGCTCTCTGGGGCCGGGGGCACGGCCCAACTCCAGTCGAATCCGGTGAACCCTGGCCCGTTCCTGCAAAAAAGGCAGGTCAAAGCCCATCAGGTTGTGGTTCTCGATCACATCCGGGTCGCGCTCCTGGATCAGCGCCACCAGCCCGCGAATCAGCCCTGGTTCGTCTTCGGGGTGGGGCGCCTCGAGCACCGTTTCCAGGCCCCGGCTATCCCGCAAGGCCACCATAAAAATGCGCCCCTCCCTGGGGTCTAGGGCGGTGGTCTCGAGGTCGAATTGCAATCGCCGCAGCGCAGCAAAAGGCAGATCGCGGAAATAGTTGCGCCCGGTCTGTATCAGGTACTGCTCCACCGGCCCCACCTGATAGTAGTCGTCCAGGCTATTCAGGCTGGGGATTTCTCGGTTCAAGCGCTTCCGAGCACCCTCCAAAAGCCTTCGTTCCAAGGCTCGCCCATCGCGGGCCGAGATCAAGTAGCGCAGCGAAGAGGCCTCACCTTTCAACGCCCGATAAGAAAAGGGGGCTGTTTCGTCGTTGCTGGCATTTTTGGCGGTAGAAGGAATATCTTCCAGGTGCGCCGCATAAAGCCAGGGGCGATACCGCGACGCCTCGCAAACCACATCCTCGTCTACCCTGCGCCACACCAACACCTTGCCCTCGCGGTCGGCCCACACACTCACGATGCCCGGCGTGGCATCCCAACCAAACAGCCAGGGGTCGTCCACCTGAAAGCGGCTGGGCGGGGAGTCGTTTTGCACAGAATTTAGTTTATCATTTTAGATTTTGACAGAATTGAACGATGATGCCGCTCAGGGATTTATTAGAAGTCGAAGCCCGGTTCATCCCCGCGTGTGTGGGGAATACTCAACCCGCTTTCCCTCGTGCTAGGGCTGGGCCTTCCGTTGATGTTTCAGTCCTCTATCGCTCGAGGACGGCATTTCTTGGACGCCCTACCAGACCTGCCACAATGGCTTCTAAACGTTTCAGTCCTCTATCGCTCGAGGACGGCATTTCTTGCAAAACTGGGTGCGGGTGATCACTGGATACTCGAGTTTCAGTCCTCTATCGCTCGAGGACGGCATTTCTTGAACTGA
>JBBIUP010000088.1:0-10607 GCA_037440185.1 Meiothermus sp.
AAGAAATTGCCCGCCATCTGCATATCTCGCCCGAAACCGTCAAGGATCACCTGGTACGGCTCTACGAAAAACTCGAGGCCCGCAACCGCGTCGAGGCGCTCGAGCGGGCCCGCAGCCTGGGGCTGCTGAGTATTTGATGTGCCCTGCGGGATAGCCGCCGAGTACCCCCCAAATGGGGGTGTTACAATTCAAGGCAATTGCAAACCATTTAAGTAAGTTTATAAGGTTTGGAGGCGTTTCATGCCAAATACCAAGGGAATTACGCTGGTTTCAACATTGGTCTTCATGTTCATCGTCATTATTCTGGTTAGTGTCGCCACACTTACCTCGCTCAACAACCGTCGCAATGCCCAGGATGCCCTGCGTACCTCGCAGGCTCAATTTGCCGCCGAGGCGGGGCTCGAGCGGGCGGTGGGCCGGTTGTGGCATCAAATCCTGGCCAGTGCCGCCTCTCCCAGCGTAACTGCCTATGCCGTTGAACTAAACCGGATTGGCCTGACCAACGGCACCACCATTGCCAGCCTGTTTGGCGATCCGCAAAGCCTGGGGGAGGGCTCTACTTTTGTGGTACGGGTCTCGCGTCAGGACGATACCAGTACCGACCCCGATGCCATCGTGCTGACCCTCACCTCCACCGGCACCCTGGCCGATGGAACCACCCGGCGTCTGCGGCAGGTCTTCCGCGTAGACCGAGCTTTCTTCCCGTTCGACTATGCCCTGCTGACCAACAATGCCGAGTGTATTTTCTGCCATCTGGACGTGAAAAGCCTGGATGCTTTGCGGGGCAACCCCACCAGCGATCCCAGCACCTGGTGGCGGCGGGCCAAGGTGGGGGTGCTGGAAAGCCTGATCATGCGCGACGATGAAGAAGCGGGTGTGGTGCACGGCTCGCTGGTAGCCAGGGGTACCGTCAGCCAGCAATACAGCGGCACCATTGGCCCCTCCAATCGCTACCGCACCACCATGAACCCGGGTGATGCCCGTATTCGCTCCACCACCCAGATCAGTGTCACACCTGCCGACTGTTCAACCCCCAGCAACTGCATCACGCCGCAGAACCTGTACTACAACTACCCCGATGGCAACAACCTGGCGGCTTTTGGCAACCGTTTCCCCGATGGCGAACTGCCGGATAGTTTTCCCCTGCCCATCGCAGACACCAACAACAACCGACTCATTGACAATGCCGAGTGGAGTGCCGAGGTGAGCTCGAGCCTGGCCGGAACCAACGAGAGCTACAGTGCGGGCACCATCACGGCTGCCATGAGCATCAACCCGGTTGGCAGCATTGCCTGGCCGGGAGGGGGTTCGGTACTGACCCAGACCTCGGCCAATCTGGGGCAGAGCCCGAGCAATGTGATCCTGGACGGTTCGGTCACTCCCATTGCCCTGAGTGGTACGGTTTTTATTGATGGGGATGTGGTGATTCGGGGCCGTGTTCGCGGTGTCGGCACCATTCTGGCCCGCGGCAACGTCTATGTGATGGGCGACCTGACCTACGATTGTGGCACCGGAAGCACCCTGGCAGCCTGCGATTACAGCACCCCCAGCCGCCTGCCCCAGCTCAACTTGATTGCCGGTGGGAATACCGTGGTGGGCGATTACATGACCATTGATACCTTCAACAACATTCCCAGCCGCGACAATGTGGACATGCTCAGCACCAGCCGCAACCAGCAAACCATGAGCTTTTGCCGGGCCAACCCCACCAACCAGGCCTGCTCCCAGATCCGTTCTCAGCCTTGGGTTAGAGATAATCCAGTAGGTCAAAGTCAGCGGCCCAACCTGGCCCTCACCGAGATTGCCAACTTCAACCGCCGGGAGTTACAACGCTACCTGCGTGACAGCAGCTACCGACCCCGCCTCTATACCTTTGGCGAGAATCAGACCTACTTCTCGACAGGCTGTAGCCACGACCCGCAAAACTATGCCAACTACAGCACCATTGGTGCTGGGGCTCGAGTCTCCTTCTGCCGAGGGGAGACCGAACTGAGTAGTGCTGCCCTCACTGCCACGCAGGCCAGCAGCATCCTGGCCAGTGCAGCCCGCTATGAGATAACCTCCAATACCTTCAACAACGCCACCCTCAAGAACCTCTGGGCTAGCTCCATGAACGCTCGAGGTACCGGTGCCCTGCGTACCGATGGGCTGCTGTACTCGGCCAACGCTATTTTTGGCCTCTCCCAGCGCAGGTATCCCAAACTGAATGGGCGCTGGGATCTGCGCGGCGGGCTGGTCGCTGCCGACACCGGCATCTTTGTGCCGGGCCCCGGAGACGGCACCTCGGGCCTGACCATCTACCACGACAACCGCTTGCGCCCACGCATTGCTACGGGGCAGCAGGCCCAACTCAACCGGGGCATCTGGGAAGTGGTGGGGCAGTGAAAGGGTTGGCCAAACGCGGCGTGAGCCTGGTGGAGTTTTTGATCGTGCTGGCCGTGCTGGGCATTCTGTTGGGAGCGGGCTTTGTCTCGCTGCGTTCCTACCAGCAAAGCCTGATCATCCGCGAGGCGGCTACGCAGGTCGCTACCGAACTCCTAAATATTCGCCAGCAGGCCCGGCGGCAGTCGCTAAACTTTTCCTTTCAGGCCAGCGCAAACACCAACACCTACAAAGCAGGCCGTACCAGTGATCTGGCTTCGCTGACCAATAAGTCACTGCCTCCTGGTGTGGTCTTTCAAAGCGTTCCCTCAGGGGGGGGGATCGTTAGGTTTGATGCTCCGTACGGCATCGTGAGCAGTGGGGCCAATGGCAGTTATGTTTTACGGGGGCCTGGTAACCGAGTGCTCAACATCAACATCGTTGGTAGAACGGGAAAGGTGGTGGTGCGTGCGCCATAAAGGTTTCTCTTTTGTGGAAGTGATGGTGGCCTTGGCCATTCTTTCCATCACCATCGTTATTTTGAGTTATTTTGGCTCGAGCTTTACCCTCACCCGCAACGCCCAGGTTGATACCCAGGCCCAGGCTTTTGCCCGCAGCTACTTCGACAACGTGCGGGCCAGTTGGTCTACCCGCGCGGCCTACAACGCTGCTGTAGCGCCAGCAGTCACACCTCCAAATGGGTTCAGTAACCCTACCCCTATCCTTGCTGCTGTCCAGACCGTGGGCACCCAGGTGGTGGTGCGCCGGGTGACCATCCAGTTCACCGGGCCGCAAAACCGCAGCTACCGCTTTGCCACCGAGGTGGTCTTACCTCCCCAGTAGAGGCTCTATGCGTAAGCACGGTATTACCCTCATCGAAATGCTGATCGCGGCTGTGATTGGTGTAGCGATCCTGGCGCTAGTTGCTAGTGGTCTGCGCAGTGGTACGGACAGCCTTCGCTTTGTACAAAATTCCCAACTCCTTACCGAAGACCTGCGCAACGCAGGTAATCTGGTTAGCGATTACCTGTCCACAGCTAGCTTTGTCTATCCACCCGGCACAGTCATTACCCTGAACACCCTTAGTAGCTACACGGTACGCAATCCCATCACCAACACCAATGTCTGGACGATTGGTACGCATCCAGCTGTGGCCATGTTGCAACCCATCAATCCCAGTAATGGGGAGTTTCGGTTCGTGATGGTCTACGCCATGAATCGTGGCTGGGTTACGAATCGCACGCCTACCTCTGAAATTCCGGAGCGCAGCGTGCCTAATGACAACAAGTGGGTACTTTATATATATGAAGTTTTGGTAAATGTAGATGTGGCAAACCGCTTGCCCAACGGTCTGCCGCTAGCGATTCCTACTCGCTTTCCACTTGTTTCCACCCCTGGGAGCAATAGTGGGAAATTGCTAGCTGACTATGTAGGACCAAACAGTTTTATCCTTAGCTACCCCGACTGCCTGGGATTTGACGAAGGGGGTATCGCCACTCTGATCTCCTGCCCTGCTACGCCACCGAATCCTCTCCAAGCAGCCCATAGCGCCGCACGGGTTGTTTTTTCCTTACAAGGCGAAATCCGCCAAGGCGGACGCGATTCGCGGGTGCCGGCGAATCCCCTGAGCTTTCTGGCTGCACCGCGCAATCTGGCTAAACGGCTTTCAGATATAACCCGTAACTAGCAACAACCGTAAGCCTCACTCCCGTCCAGCCGACAACACCGCCAGGAAAGCCTCTTGCGGCACATCTACCTTGCCGATGGCCTTCATGCGCTTCTTGCCCTCTTTTTGCTTTTCCAGCAGCTTTTTCTTGCGGGTGATATCGCCACCGTAGCACTTGGCCAGCACGTCCTTGCGCAGGGCCTTCACGGTGGCACGGGCAATAATCTTGCCCCCGATGGCAGCCTGGATGGGCACTGCGAACTGCTGGCGCGGAATTACCTCACCCAGCTTGTCCACAATCTCGCGCCCGATGCCATAGGCTTTGTCTTTGTGCGAGATAAAGGCCAGCGCGTCCACGCCTTCTTCGTTGACCAGAATCGAGACCTTGACCAGCTCGCCTTCCTGGTAGCCGATCTGCTCGTAATCCATCGAGGCATAGCCCCGGCTGATGGACTTCAGGCGGTCGTGAAAGTCGTACAAGATTTCGCCGAAGGGCACTTCATACACCAGCTCGACCCGCTTGCCAATGTAGTGCATGTTGCCCATCTTGCCGCGCTTTTCCTGCAAGAGCTGCATGATCGAACCCACGTATTCTTCGGGGGTATAGACCGTAAGTTTGACATAGGGCTCAAATACAGCCTCGATTTTGTCGGGGCTGGGTAGCTCGGAGGGGTTGTGGATTTCGATCTGCGAGCCGTCCGAGAGTTTCACCCGGTAGATCACACTGGGAGCAGTGGAGATGAGGTCGAGGTCGAACTCGCGCTCGAGGCGTTCCTGCACAATCTCGGCGTGCAAGAGCCCCAGGAAGCCACAGCGGAAACCGAAGCCCAGGGCCTCCGAAGTCTCCGGCTCAAACGAAAGCGCCGCGTCGTTGAGCTTGAGCTTTTCCAGGGCCTCGCGCAGCCGGTTGTACTCCTGGGTGTCGGTGGGGTAGAGGCCGGCAAATACGACTGGCTTGGCGGGTTGGAAGCCCGGATAGGGCACGCTGCAGGGTTTTTGGGCCGAGGTGATGGTGTCGCCCACCTGGGCATCGCCGATTTCGCGGATGGAGGCGGTAATCCAGCCCACCTCACCGGGGCCGAACTGGGCCACCGGTTCCAATGCGCCGGGCCGAAAGACCCCCACCTTGTCCACGGTAAACTCCTTGCCGGTAGACCAGATGCGGATGGTGTCGCCATGCTTGATGCTGCCATCCATCACCCGCACGTAGGGTATAACCCCCTGGTAGGCATCAAAGATCGAATCGAAGATCAGGGCCTGGGTGGGGTTGGTGGGCTGGCCCTTAGGTGCCGGTATGCGCTGCACGATGGCTTCCAGGATGTCTTCCACCCCATGCCCGGTCTTGCCCGAGGCAAATACACAGTCATCGGCGGGAATCCCCAGCACTTCCTCCACTTCCAGCGCCACTTCCAAGGGCTGGGCACCGGGCAGGTCAATCTTGTTGATGACCGGGATGATGGTGTGCTCGTGCTCCATGGCCAGGTAGAAGTTGGCGATGGTCTGCGCCTCTACCCCCTGGGAGGCATCTACCACCAGCAAAACGCCCTCCACGGTGGCCAGGGCCCGGCTGACCTCGTAGCCGAAATCCACATGGCCGGGGGTATCAATCAGGTTGAAGGTATAGGTCTGGCCCGACTGGCTCTGGTAGAACAGCCGAACCGCGCTGGCCTTGATGGTGATGCCGCGCTCGCGCTCGAGTTCCAGCGAATCCAAAAACTGCTCGCGCATCTCCCGATCCGAGACCGCCCGGGTCATCTGGAGAATCCGATCTGCCAGCGTAGATTTGCCGTGATCTACGTGCGCGATGATAGAAAAATTTCGAATCCGTTCCTGCACAGCCTAACCATTGTAGCCGATGCTCGAGCAAACTCTGTAAGCAAAGGCTGCACAAAGCCAAGAATTCGCCGTCCAGCATCGCCAGCCGCTGGCTTTTACTGCCCATCATCAAGCCCAGGCCCTCGCGGGGTCGTTGACACTCTCATCTGGGTTTTGTAATGTTGAGCACAACGTTCTTGGTTAGCAAACAGCGCAACCGCACAAGGGAGGTTCGAAGTGAAACGACTGTGGATGGTAGGTCTGGTAACCCTTGCTTCGCTGGGGATGGCCCAAACCAGGATCGGCAACTGTGAAGTAACCGGCCAGAAAGGGCAGTTTGCCATTCGCCCTGCGGTAGCAGGTCAACTCACGGTGCAAACCAATCTGCCAGGGCCGGGTTTCTGGAACGGCAACAGCCCCGCTACCATCAAAGATGGTTTCGAGTACTGCCTGGCAGCCAACATTGCCCACCGGGCTGGGCTGGATAAAGTGGTGGTGCAGAACGTGGCCTGGGACGCCCTGATTGCCGGCCAGACCCGCAACTTCGATTTTGCTCTTTCGCAAATCACCATCACCGAGGCCCGCAAGCGGGTGGTGGACTTTTCCCGGCCCTACTTCTCCTCCGACATCGGGGTGCTGGTAGATGCCAGGAACAAGGACAAGTTCAACTCCCTGGCCAGCCTCCGCACCGCCCGTCTGGGTGTGCAGCAGGCCACCACTGCCGCTACCTTCCTCACCAACCGGCTGCGTCACCCACAAAACCTGACCCGGGTCTTTCCCGATGTGGCAGCGGGCTTCACCGCGCTGCGGGCCGGGCAGATAGACGCCTTCGTCATTGATACCTCGATTGTGCTGTCCGAGGCAGGCAAATCCAACGGGGCGCTGGTGGTGGTAGGCCAGTTCAAGACCGGCGAGAACTACGGGGCGCTTTTTGCCAAGGGCAATGCCAACCGGGCCCAGATTGACAAGATCATGGAAGCCCTGGAGAAAGACGGCACCCTCAAAAAGCTGACCCAGACCTATCTGGCCAAAGAGTGGGGGATTGACCCTACCACCGTGCCGGTCTGGCAACCTTAATTATCAGGGTCTGCTGATTCCGTATGACAGGGGCGCAAAAGGATGTGCCCCTGGTTTTTTTCGGTACAATCGCTTATCCATGACGGAGCCGGGTTCGAATTCCAGGGAAGCACGTCGGCGTACCCCTACACCCCCCAGGGATGGTTTTGGGTTTGCGTTGATAGCGCTGGTGTTGGCTCTTTCACTAATTGTGGCTACAGCGGCGGTTATGTGGGGGGTCAAGCAGACCATGACCGCCAACAACTTCCGGGCGCTATGGGCCGATGGCTTATTGGTGTCGCTGGCCCTGGTTCCGCTGGGGTTGCTGCTCCCGGCCAGCCGCAGCCTGCGGCAGTCGCAAGCAGCCCGATTGGCCTTGCAGAGAGAAAACCTGATTGCAGCCAGGGTACACGGCTCGGAAGCCCATACCTGGGCCTGGTTTACCCTGGGCTATGCCGGGGCCTTGCTGTTATTTTTGCTCTTTGTGCTGTTTTTCATTGCCAATAACGTGGCGGTAGGCCGCACCTTTTTTCAACTCCAGCTTATTGCGGGTTCGTTTGGCCTGATTCTGCAAGCCTTTTGGGTCAATGTGGTCATTTTTCTGTTTGCGGGGGCTTTCTCGCTGATTTGGGGCTTGCTGGTAGCAATTGCCAAGCTGTTGCCCGGCAAGCCAGCCCAGCCCATTCGCTTTATTGCCACCTTCTATACCGATGCCTTTTTGAGCCTGCCCTCCATCATCGTGATTTATCTAATCGGCTTTGGCCTGCCCCTTACCGGGATCGCCTTTTTCCGCAATCTGCCCTTAGAGGCTCTGGCGGTGGTGGCCCTGACCCTGACCTACGGGGCGTATATGGCCGAGGTCTACCGAGCCGGCATCGAGAGCATTCACCCCAGCCAGTGGTCGGCAGCCCGCAGCCTGGGTTTGTCTTACGGGCAGACCCTGCGCTTCGTGGTGGTGCCCCAGGCAGTGCGGCGCATCATCCCGCCCTTGCTCAACAACTTTATCGGGATGCAAAAAGACACTGCACTGGTCAATGTGGTGGGGGTGATTGATGCTTTCAACCAGGCCCGCATCATTGCGTCCAACGACTTCAACCTCTCGGCGGTGACCACGGTGGCGATTCTCTTTATCCTGATCACCATTCCCCAGACCCGCCTGGTGGATCGGCTGGTAGAACGGGATCGGGCCCGCTTCCGGCAGGGGTAGAGGAGGATGGACGATGGGTCTGCTGGAAGTTAGAAACGTGGTCAAGCGCTTTGGTGGCAACGAGGTGCTGCGGGGCATCAACCTAGCGGTGGAGGAACACCAGGTGGTCTGCCTGATTGGGCCTTCGGGTTGTGGCAAGTCCACGCTGCTGCGCTGTGTAAACGGTCTGGAGGAGATCCAGGGGGGCGAGATTCGCCTGCACGGCGACCGGATTACCGGGCCGGGGGTAGACCTGAACGCTCTGCGGCGAGAAGTGGGCATCGTGTTTCAGAGCTTTAATCTGTTTCCCCACATGACGGTGTTGCAGAACATCGTTCTGGCCCCCACCCGGGTGCTGCATGTGCCAGAAGCCGAAGCCAAAGAAAAGGCCATGGGGTTGCTGGAGAGGATTGGCCTCGAGCACAAAGCCCAAGCTTACCCGGATCAGCTTTCGGGAGGGCAGCAGCAGCGTGTGGCCATCGCACGGGCGCTGGCCATGGAACCCATGCTGCTCTTGCTGGACGAGATTACCTCGGCCCTCGACCCCGAGCTGGTCTCAGAGGTGTTGAACCTGTTGCGGGAGCTGGCCCGCGAGGGCATGACCATGATTTTAGCCACCCACGAGATGGGCTTTGCCAAGGAAGTGGCCAGCAAGGTCTGTTTCATGTACGGTGGGGTGGTGCATGAGGAAGGCCCTCCGGAGCAGATTTTTACCAACCCCCAGCACGAGCGCACCCAGCAGTTTTTGTCCAGCATCATCGAGGCGGGGCGGTTGTAGCCCAATAAAAAAACCCAGGTTTCCCCTGGGTTTGCTGGCTCCGCGAGCAGGGCTCGAACCTGCGACCATTCGATTAACAGTCGAACGCTCTACCAGCTGAGCTATCGCGGAACGATTCGCCAATAGCAGGTAAGAATATAGCAGAGCTTGAGGGAGTTGGCAAGCATGGCCGGGATATTGTTGGATGGCCTTTGCCAAACCAGCCTGGATTGAATAGAGTAGGAACCTGCTGATATCGGTTTGGTGGATAGGAGTATTTGCATGGCAACCACACCCCTCGAGGGCCGCGTACCCCCTCATAATCTGGATGCCGAGGCCAGTGTGCTGGGCTCGGTGCTGCTGGATAGCGAGGTGTTAGACCGGCTCGAGGGTCTGATTGCTGCCGATGCCTTCTACAAAGAATCCCACCGCAAAATCTGGGAGGCCATGACCCTCTTGCGCTCGAGGCGCGACCCGGTAGACCTGGTGACGCTTTCGGAACAGCTACGTATGGCGGGAGAGCTCGAAAACATCGGGGGCCTTTCCTACCTGGTAGGGCTTTCCGAGGCCACCCCCACGGCGGCCTATGCCGACTACTACGGGCGCATCGTGGCTGAGAAGTGGACACTGCGCAAGCTCATCACCGCCGCCGGTGAGGCCATGAAGATGGCCTACGACGAAGAGGGTAGCCTCGAGGACATCCTCGATACCGCCGGGCGCAGGGTGCTCGAGGTCTCCACCCAGGGGGCCAAGTCTGAGTTTCAGAGCATGAAGGAACTCGTCCACGAGACCTTCGAGCACATTCAACTGCTCTACGAGAACAAGGGTCAGACCGATGGGGTCAGGAGCGGTTTCCGCGAGCTGGACAGCATGATCGGGGGCCTCACGCCGGGCTCACTCAACATCATTGCCGCCCGTCCCTCGATGGGGAAAACCGCGCTGGCACTGAGCATGGCTCAGAATGTGGCCCTGCGTGATGGCGGGTCGGTGGCGGTGTTTTCTCTCGAGATGCCAGCAGTTCAACTGGTCACCCGCATGCTTTGCTCCGAGGCCCGCATAGATATGAACCGCCTGCGCCAGGGCCAGCTCACCGACCGCGATTTCTCCCGGCTGGTGGATGTGGCAGGCCGCATCTCCGAGGCCGCCATCCTGATAGACGATACTTCCGACATGACCCTGATGGAGCTGCGGGCCCGCGCCCGCCGCCTGCACGCCCAGCACCGGCTGGGCCTGATCGTGATTGACTACCTGCAACTGATGTCGGGCCCCAGCAGCAACAAAAACGGTGGTGAGAACCGCCAGCAGGAAATTGCCCAGATTTCCCGTGGGCTAAAAGGATTGGCCCGCGAGCTAAACATTCCGGTGGTGGCGCTCTCGCAGCTTTCCCGTGCGGTGGAGTCGCGTCCCAACAAGCGGCCCATGCTCTCCGACCTGAGAGAATCGGGATCAATTGAGCAAGATGCCGACCTGGTCATGTTCATCTACCGCGACGAATACTACAACCAACACTCCGAGAAGGCCGGGATTGCCGAGATCATCGTAGGTAAGCAGCGCAACGGCCCCACCGGCGTGGCCGAATTGCAGTTCCACGCCCAGCACGTGCGTTTCAACGACCTGGCTAAGGATGAAATCTGACCCCCTGGCGCTGCCGACTGCCCGAAAATTTTGTGTATAGTGACCTTTTCATGGCGCTCCCTGCGCCCGGGGCACCAGTACACCGTCAGATAAGGATTGAGTGAATAGGGTAGTGTTTGGGGAACCTATCT
>JBBIUP010000089.1:0-10301 GCA_037440185.1 Meiothermus sp.
CGTCCTTGACGATGTTGCCGGTGATGATCACGATCAGCTCATCGTCCTTGACGCTCGAGGTGCGCTGCTTGAAGAGTTCACCCAGCAAGGGAATATCGCCCAGCAGGGGGATTTTGGTCTCGGAGGTATCGGTAACTTTCTGGATCAGGCCCCCCAGCACCACGGTCTGGCCGTCGCGGATGCGTAGCTTGGAGAGGGTGGTTTGTTGGGGGATACGGATGCTGCCAGCGGGGCCATCGGCAGGGTCGCCGCCGGTCTGGGTGAAGACCTCGAGCAGGATATTCCCATCCGCCGAGATTTGCGGGCGTACCCGTACCAACAAGCCATAATCGAACTCACGTACGCTAACTTCATCACCCAGGCGAATGGGGATCAGCAAGCGTCCGCCCACCTTGATTTCCGCACCCTTGGCTCCGGTGGCCCTCAGGTCGGAGGTATCGGCTCCATAATTATCTTCAACCAGAACATTGGCATCGCTCAGACGGCGGGAAAGCTGTTGCTTCTCCAGGGCATCCAACACCGCCCGGATGTTGAGCGAGGCCAGGCTGCGGGTGGCGTCGAAGATCAGGTTGAGGCCAGTGGAAAGGAAGCTGGCAATCAAGTTGCCGCCCGAAACGGTCTCCCAGCGGATGCCCAGGTTGCGAATCACTTCACCCTGCACGGACTGCACCCGAATTTGCAGTTGGACTTGCTGAATTGGACGATCCAGGGTGGGAATCAAGCGCTCGGCCAGGGCGATCTGATCGGCAGAACCCGTCACGATAATCGTGTTGGTGCGGGGCTCTGCCACCACCGTTACTTGAGGGGCCGCAGTTGCAGCCTGGGCCTGGCCTTGGGCAGGGGCTGCGGGGCTCTGAACCTGGGCCGAAATGGCCTTGCCCAACACCTCGGCCAGATCGTTGGCACGGGCATGCGAGAGGGCGAAGGATTTCTGTACAACTGGAATGGCGGTCACGGTAGCCCTTGGCACATCAATGCGTTGCAGGATGGCCAAAGCCTCGGCTTGCTGGCGGGCTGTTCCAGTGATGACCAGCGCATTCTGCCCAGGGGCCGCCCGCACGGTAATGCCGGGTACCTCTTGCTGGATAAATGCAGCTAGAGCTGCCGGATCGGCGGAGCGCACCTGATAGAACTCGCGCACCACGGGCTCACCGGGCTGTGGAGTGGGCTGGGCGGTTTGCCCGCGGGCCCGATCCACCACTTCCTTGGGCCCTACCACGATCACATTGTTGTCGAGGAGAGCGTAGGTGATGCGCCCATCGCCAAAAGTGTTGATCAGCAGATCCCAGACCTGACGGAAAGGTTTCTTGTCAATATCCGCATTGACGGTAACTGTTGGAATATCCCGCAGGATCGGGGAGAGCCCCACGCTGCGGGCCAGCGCATCCAATAGAGCGGGCAAAGGTAGGTTGACACCAATGTTGCTTACGGGTTGGTCAAAGCGAGCATCCCTGGGCAAAGTACCCTGGGCCAGCGCCAGACTCAACACCACCAAAAGGGCAAGAAAACGCTTCATCTTTTCACCGCCTAGGGGTTATCCATTGTCAGGTTCAGGCTTTCCGAACCTTGTACCAAGAGGGCTTCTTTTGCGCTGAGGCTTCGCAGCAGCACATCGCTGCCAGGGAGGGTGCGGCCCACCGGCAGCACCATAAACCCATCCTTGCTCTGGAAAATGGCCACGCTGGTAGGGCCCAGCACCACGCCGGAAAGCTTCAGGTTTTGCTCGCGCACGTAGCGGGCCAAGGTGCTCTCCTGCACAGCTTCCTGGCCCCTGGCCGGGTTGCTGCGGGGCTCGAGCACCTGGGTGAGCCGGGCGTCAATCTCGGCTCGGGCAAAGTCCAGGTTCCCACTGCCGCTGGCAGCCGTTGTCGCCGCAGTACCGGCCACATCCAGGGCGGCTGCTTCCTTGGGGGTGTCGCTGGCAGCGGTGGTCAGTTCACGATCCAGAGGGGCCAGTCGGATGGGTAGCGAGCCCGAACCCAAGCTGACCACACCAGGCAAGCCTGTGCGGGAAGTTCCCTGGGCCAAGCGAGCCTGACCGGAAGGCCCTGGAGGGGTGGTGGGGGTAGAGGGTGGGGTGACCCCCGGTGTGGGCCGGGTGCCTGGCAAACTGGGGCGCGGCAGCGGCGTGGTGGGCTGGCGCACCTGCACCCGGGCTGTCTGGCTTGGGATGGGTTGCGATACCACTGGAGGGGTGGGCGTTGGACGGCTGACGATGGCCGGGGCCGGTTGGGTTGGCTGGGCCACCGCGGGTGGAACGGTTTCTACCACCAGCGGCACGAAGGGGTTGGGCGGCACCGTCACTCGAGGCCGGGTCAAAGCTGCACTGGCAGCGGTTTCCCCCTGATTCTCCTGCTCGGTGGGTCGGGTGGCTTCCGTGACCAGGAAGGGCAATGGGAGCACTTCAAGCGGCCGTGCGGTGGTGGCAGGGGGTGTGCTGGGGGTGCCCACTGGTGCAGGGGTGGGCGTTGGTGTGGTGGGCTGTTGTGCGGTCTGGCTGGGGCGGAAGAAGCCCAGATACCAGGTAGCCACCGCTCCCACCAACAAGGCCGCCACCAGAGCCACCTTGGCTGATTGAGGCATGCGTTGGAGGAAGTTCATGGCCGCCCTCCTGGCTGGCCGGGTTGACCAGGTTGCGCCGGTTGTCCACCCTGGGTGGCAGGCTGGGCTTGTCCGGTATAGGTATATACCGTCATGGTCAGGCTGGTGTTGATGGGAGGGTTGTTGGCCTGGGCCACGGTTGCGGCAGGTCCACTACCCCCAAGGGTGAGGTTCAGTCCCGAGACCGTAGCGAACCGCTGGAAGCTCTCGAGGTTCCGCAAGAACACATACAGTTCGGGGAAAGGGGATTCAACCTGCATGGCCAGGTTGGTGGCCCGCACGTTGGCTACACCCTGGTTATCGCCGGCACCCCGGCTGAGGGTGCGCAAAACCACGCCACTTTCGCGGGCCTGTTGGGCCAGCGAGGCCAGTACCCGACCCAGTTGCTCGGTGGGAGGCAGTTCGCGCAGGAACTGCTGGCGCTCGGCATCCAGGCGGGCGATGGTTTCACGCAATTGGGGCAAGGCACGTTGGGCCGCGCGACCACGATCCCGTTCGGTGGTCAGGCGATCTACTTCGGCCTGAATCTCCGGGATGCGGTTTTGCAGAGGCTGGGTGACCAGGAAGTACCACATCACGCCCAGCAGCACCGCTGCCACAATAGCCACAACGGCCCACTCGCGCTGGCCCATTCTAGCGAGAAGAGCTACCACTGCCTTCACCTCCTGTCGCGTTGGCGGTGGCCTGGGGTTGGCTTACCAGGCCCACCGTGGCCCCGAAGGTGTAGAGCTGCCGTTGTTGGTCGAGGTTGGCGCTCTGGAAGTTGATGCCAAACCGGGGTGAAGTCTCGAAGGCCTCCACAAAGCGAATGAGCGCGTTCTGACCGATGGCTTCGCCCTGGAGGTTGAATTCCACATTGATAGGTTTGCCATCGTAGACACCGTTTTGCACGTTGCTCTGGGTCTCTTGCGGGGTAAGCGCTTTGGTGCCGATGCTGCGCAGGGCCACCCCAAAGCGACGACCTTCGCGGGGGATCTGGTTGATGACCTGGGCCAGGTTGTCCGACCAGGGCACATAGCGTTCGCGCAGCTGGTTGCGCACCGAGAGCAATTGCTCGAGTTCGCGCTGCTGCTGGTTGAGGCGGTTTTGCTCTGCGATAAAGGGCCGTAGCACATCCACTTCTACTTGTAACTGGTCGCGCTGGTTCTCCAGCGCCTGCACCCGAGAGAGGGTGGAGAAGTGGAGAAAAGCGACCGTCCCCAGCACTGCCAATACCACGGCAGCAGCGGCCAACCGCCACCAGCCAGGCTCGACCCGGCGGCGCAGGTTTTTGGGGAGGAGGTTGAGTTTAATCAAGCGGGTTCACCCCCCGTAGCGCCAGGCCCACCGGCACTGTGAACTCGGGCGACAGGCTGCGCAGGTATTCCAGATCGAAGCGGCTCTTGTCAATCTGGATGCCCTGCCAGGGGTCGGCGATTTCCAGTGGAATGCCCAGCGTGTCGGCCAGCAGCGGTACCAGGCTGCGCAGTTTGCTGCCACCGCCCGCCACAAAGCCCTGATCCACCCCCAGATCGCCCACCTGCACCCGGAAAAACTCCAGGCTTCGGCGCAACTCGGTGGTGAGTTCGACCAGCACCGGACGGATGGCGTCGTACATGCGGGCCGGGTTGAAACGCTCACGCTCGGCGTCAAAGTCCAGGAGCAGGTCTTCGTCTTCGGTTGGAATGGTAGCCAGACCGTAGTTCTTCTTGGCATCCTCGGCGGCTACCACATCGAGGTTGAAGGCTTTGGAGATGGCGGCGGTGAAGTCTTTGCCCGAAAGGTTGATGACCCGGTTTAAGAGCAGCCGCTCACCGCGGGTCAGCACCAGGGCAGAGGATTCGGCCCCTATCTCGAGGAACAGGGTGATGGGCTCTCGGTCGGTGGCCACCAGCCGGGTGTCCAGGGTGCGCAGGCCAGCGAAGGGCTTCACATCAATGATGAGCGGCTCCAGCCCAGCGGCCTTGAGGGCCTCGACCAGGCTGGCCACGGTTTCTTGCCGGGCCGCCCCCACCACCACATCCATCTGCTCGCCCTCCGGGATGGCCTCCAATTGATCCAGGGGGGCGTAATCCAGCACCACCTCGTCAATCGGGAAGGGGATGTAGCGCTCGGCCTCCCAGCGCACGGCCTCTTCCATCTGCTTGATGGGCATCTTGGGCACTTGCAAGGTACGGGTAATGACTGCCAGGTTGCTGGCAGCCGTGACCACATACCGTTTGCGGGTGCGCATTTCGGCCAGCATCTCTTTGATCACATCGGCCAGAGCACCCGGTTCGATAATTGAACCCTCCTGAATGACCCCCGGAGGCGTGGGCCTGATGCTCAGGTTCTTCAGGCTGGGGGGAGTTCCGGACAGCTCAACCATCTTGATGTTGGCCGATCCAATCTCGAGACCAAGTGCCTCGACCCTGGGTCTCAGCAACCCGCCAAAAAAATCACGCACGCTGCCCCCTTTCCCACATAAATCTCAAACTATGTGTAAGTATAGCACGGTAAATCTGCGTAGCAGCGCTCATATTGACCACTTTAGCCCAGGTCTTAACCTATAGACGGTGCATTTGAACATTGCTTCTTAACCAAAACCCCAAGGGTGGCCTGTAATGCAGGGTGATGAGGTGTTGTCAACGGAGTTTTTGCCTCTGGTGGGCTGGGTGTTCTGGTGGAGTGGGAGGACTCCAGGTTTCTCATAAAGCCCGGGCAACCGCCTCGCCAAACTGTAGAGTATTGGCGCTGCCGCCCAGGTCGGGGGTGCGGGGGCCTTGCTCCAGCACCTGATCTACGGCCGCTTCCACTCTGCGGGCTGTTTCGTGCTCGCCCAGGTGATCCAGCATCATTACTGCCGACAGGATGGTGGCGGCGGGATTGGAAATGCCCTTGCCTGCGATGTCGGGGGCACTGCCATGAACTGGCTCAAAGACCGCGTGCTCCAGGCCAATATTGCCGCTGGCCGCGATGCCCAGCCCGCCCACCAGCCCGGCGGTGAGGTCGGAGATGATATCGCCAAACAGATTGGTGGTCACGATCACATCGAAGCGTTCGGGGTTGCGTACGAGCTGCATGGCGCAGTTGTCAATGATGATGTCCTGGGTTCTGACCTCGGAAAACCGGGCAGCTTCGCCCAACACGGTATTCATGAACAGTCCCTGGGTTAGGGGTAGTACGTTGGCTTTGTGGGCCACGTGGAGCTGCTTGCGAGGCCGGGTGGATGCGAGCCGCGCCGCATACTCGCCGATGCGGGCGCTGGCCTTACGGGTAATCACCGTATCGGCGATGGCGATCTCGCCCCCCAGATAGCTGCGCTCCTGCTCGACATAGAGCCCCTCGGTGTTCTCGCGCACCACGATCAAATCCACTCCAGGGCGCGAGCCCGGCACCGGGTGGTGTTTGGCCGGGCGCACGTTGGCGAACAGGTCGAGCTTGCGCCGCATGTAGCGGATGGCTCCGAAGAAGCCCGGCACCTTCTGGGTGGGGCTGGTGGCTGCGCCAAAGAGTGTGGCATCGGTGTGGGTTACGGCTTCCAGGGTTTCTTCTGGAACCGAAATGCCTATTCGCTCGAAGGTTTCCCAGCCTGCGTGGGCTTCGATAAACTCGAGTTTTAGTCCAGTCGCTTCCAGCACCAACTTGGCTGCCGGAATGACTTCGTGCCCGATGCCATCGCCTTCAATCAAACAAATCTTGTAGCTTTTGCTCACGCTATCACCTCGGCTATTCTAACGAAATAGGTTCACAGCATGAGTCCAAAAAACCGAACCTACCTACGCCCTGACAAGAAATCAGCGATGTACCCGAAATCTGTGCGCGGGCCAGACCTATATCTAAATCATTATGCCGGATGGTTTTAGGCGCACTTCGGCTTTTTAGGAATTTTTTAAGGCTTTTATCTACCATTTATCCATGAGGGTGATCCGCCAGGTAGACCGCACCGACTGCGGCCCGGCGTGTGTCGCCACGGTCTTGGCATATTGGGGGCGCTGGGAGCCGCTTTATCGCCTGCGTGAGGTAGCCGGAACCACCCAGTCGGGCACCTCAATGCTGGGGTTGGTGCGCTTGTCCAAACAACTCGGGCTAGAGGTTCGGGCGCTGGAGGCTGACCTGGAAGGGCTCCAAACCCTTGAGCCGCCCCTGGTGCTGCACTGGGAGCACAACCACTATGTGGTGCTGGCCCAGCTAGGGAGGCGCAAGGCCCAGATCGCTGATCCGGGGGCGGGTCTGCGATGGATACCCCTCGAAGAACTTAGGCAAAAATGGACGGGCAAAGTGTTGTGGCTGCGGCCCAGCCCTGGTTTTGAACGGGCCACTTTGTGGGCAACCGGGGTCTAAAAGGATTGCTGGCCCATCTGATACATTTTCGTGGCTCGGGCGGAGTGTTGTTGGAACTCACCTTTGCTACCCTCGCCCTGAGCCTCTTGGGTTTGGGCGCACCCATCCTAAGTCAGATTGTTTTTGACCGCGTGTTGACCTTTCGTGAGGAAGATTTGTTGCTCTATCTGTTGGGTGCCATTTTTGCCTTGGCCTTGTTCCAAACCCTCTTCGGCGGCCTGCGGGCACATATTGCCACGCACCTCTCGATGCGCCTGCGTTTTCGGCTCAACCTGAGCTATTTGGATCACCTATTGCGGCTGCCGCTGCGTACTTCTGAGACCCGCCTGGCAGGAGATTTGCTTTCGAGGTTTGGCGATCTGGGTCAAATTGAGGGAATTCTTCGCAATCTGATTGTGAATCTGCCGCCTACGGTGTTGACATTGGTGTTGAGTTTTGCCCTGCTATTTACTTACAACCATCAACTGGCCCTGCTGGGGCTGCTGGTGCTGCCGATTCATCTGCTCTACTTGTTTTGGCTAGCCCCACGTCTGCGTGAGAACAGCCGCCAAGTCTTGCAGAAAAGCGCCAAGGTAGACAGCTTCGTGCTGGGAAGTCTTGAAGGGCTTTCGGCGCTGAAGACTCTGCGAGGTGAGGGTTGGGTCATGAGCCGAGGACGTGACCAGATCGCAGGTCTTAACGATCTGCATTGGGGAGGTTTTCTGCTCTCCAACTGGGGCGGTGCTTTGATCACCCTATTGGGCAACGTCTTCAGTCTGTTTCTGCTCTGGTATGGGGCGGGGTTGGTGCTGCGGCTCGAACTCACCGTGGGACAGTTGGTGGCAGCCTATGGTTTGGTACAGGGCGTGGTGGCTGCGCTTGGCAGTTTGAGTGGGAGCATCCTGGCAGTTCAGCAAGGGGTGGTTGCCTCCGACCGCCTGGCCGAGGTGATTGAACTCGAGCCTGAAGTAGGGCGTGGCAACACCGTTTTACTGCCCCTTAAACGCGAGTTTCGTCTCGAGGGACTCTGTTTTAGCTATCTTCCCGAGCGTCTACTGCTGAAGGATGTGAACTTGACGCTGCCCAAAGGAAGCTACACCGCCATCCTGGGATCCAACGGTGTGGGTAAGAGCACCCTCTCCGGTCTGCTGGCCCGGATGCTCGAGCCGCAGTCGGGGCGTATCCTCTGGGACGGGCGGGATCTGGCCGAGCTTTCACCGGACGCAGTACGTGAACGGGTGGTGTATTTGCGCCAGGAAGTGCCCCTGTTCTACGCAACCTTGCGCGAAAACCTAGACTTGGGGCATAGGCTGCCCGAGGCCCAGCTCTGGCGGGTTCTTGAGTCCGTAGGACTGATGGGTTTGGCGCGGCGTCTGCCCGAAGGGTTGGACACCACGGTTGGAGGGGAGAGCCTCTACCGCTTCAGCAGCGGGGAGAAACAATTGTTGGGGGTGGCCAGGGCACTCCTCAGTCCCGCCGATCTGCTGATCCTCGATGAACCTACCGCGACCCTCGACCCCCTCAAGGAGCAGCAAATTGTTGCCCTGCTGAGGGATCTAAAAGGTGAGCGCACCTTGCTGATCATCACCCACCGCCCCGCCTTGCTAGAGCCTGCCGACCAGGTGTTTACCCTACAGAATGGCGTTTTGGTCGCAGCTTCCGGCCCTCCGCCAGAGGTGGTAGCTTGACTGGCACCAACCTCGAGTGGGAACATCCAGCCCCGCGCAAAAGTCGCTGGGTGTTGTGGCTGCTGCTGGCATTGATAGGGAGTCTGGTGGGGGGGGCCTGGCTCACGCCCGTGCAGGTTTACGCCCTGGCACCGGGAGCGCTCGAGCCCAGGGGCCAATTGCTCCGCTTGAACACACCCGCCAGCGGACGCCTGACCTACATCGGACTACAGCCCAACCAGCACGTACAACGAGGGTCTCTGCTCTATATCCTGGATGGCCTAGGAAGCAGCGCCGAGGAAGCACGGTTGCAACTCGAGGCCAGCCACGCCCAGGCCGAAGAAGCGGTGCGTACCCTGGCCCAAGTGCGCGAACAACTTGCCCAGCGCGACCGCATCGCAAAGCTCCAAACCAAGCTCTATGCCGCTGGTGCCATCGCCCGCATTGAGTATCTTGAGGCTCACGAAATCCTGCGCCAAAGCCAGGCCGCGGTGCGGGTGGCCGAGGCCAGGGTTGCTGGTTTGCAAGCTCAGACCCAAGCCCTCAACAGCCGGCGCTCGATAAAGATCATCAGCCCAGTATCGGGTCGGGTGCTGCTGGTGCAGAGCCATCGCAAAGGCGAGACCATCGCCAGCGGGCAACCCCTGGTGGATATTCTCCCCGAAGATGTGCCCCTGGTTTTTCGAGCCTACGTGCCCGAGCGCGAACGGCCCAAGCTGCGCCAAGGGGCTGCCACCGAAGTGGCCTGGAATGCCTTCCCACGCCTGCGCTTCGGCCTGAGCAAAGGCCGCGTAAACTGGATTTCTCCATCCACCTTGATCCAAAACAACATCGCCGTCTACGAAGTAGAGATTGGCTTGGATTCACTCTGGCTCGAAAGCGTCGAGGGTAAAAGACAAATTATGCCTGGCATGACCGGAGAGGCCAGGGTGATCGCTGCAACGCGTGATGCGCTGAGCTTGTTCTGGGACTGGATTCGAGGGGTGAACCCATGGGGCTGATTACCGTGCTGAGTGGTTCGAGGCTGGTGCAAGAAAGTCTGTCCTGTGCGCTGAGCGAACTGGTGGTGCGGCGTCCGGTGGTGCTAGTGGCCGACTACTCCCTGGGCAGCGCACTCCAACTGCTTCCAGCCGTGCAGGCCCCTTGTGTGGTCAAGACAGCCTCGGCTTCACCCTACTATCTGGCCGACCTAATAGAGCATGGCCCTGCCGGACTGGTGCTGGAGACCGCAGGTTTGGAAACGCTCAAGCAAGCCTTGGTGTTTGTCGCCGATGGGCGGAGGGTCTTGCCCAGGGTCGAGGATGTGGGTCTGATGCCGAGGGAGCGATTGGTGTTGCGGATGCTGGTGAGCGGTCTGTGCAACGAGGCCATCGCCGCACAACTCAAAGTAAGCCCCCGCCGCGCCGCCAACCTGGTCTGTGATGTAAAGCAAGCCCTAGGGGCCGAGACCCGCGCCGATGTGGTGCTGCGCTACTTCGGGATGGTTCCCGCCACTCTCATGAGAAAAACGCTCCCAGACTCGGTAACTTTTCACTATCGCTCACCCGTAGAAAAACCTAGCCTGGAGGTGGCAAGAAAGGAGGTGAACCCAATGAAACTGCGAGAACTTAAACCAGAGGAGATGGAGCAGGTGGTAGGGGGGTCAACCGAAGATTTCCCGAAGATGGGCGAAGTAGCAGAGCCGCCCCGCTTCCAATCCCCACCTGTGCCGCGCTGGTGGCACCCGCCCTGGATTCCGAGGCCCAGGCAGCC
>JBBIUP010000090.1:0-10125 GCA_037440185.1 Meiothermus sp.
GCCATCGGCAGGTTCCACTTGACCGCCTCGCCCCCCGCAAGCTGGGCCAGCGCTACCGTGATGGGCTGGTTGGCGGGGCTGCTCACCAGCGTCACGGCGAACAAAAACTCGTTCCAGATTTGCGTAAACTGCCAGATAATCACCACCACAAACCCCGGCACCGAAAGGGGGAACACGATGCGGGCATAAATGCCAAAGAACCCCGCACCGTCTATGCGCCCAGCCTCGATCATCTCGTCGGGAATTTCGGCATAGTAGTTGCGGAAGATCAGGGTGGTGATGGGCAGTCCATACACCACGTGCACCAGAATCAGCCCCCACAGCGTACCGCCCAGCCCAATCTCGCGCACAAACTGGAACAGCGGAATCAATACCGCTTGATACGGAATAAACATCCCGAAGAGCATCAGCGGGAACACGATGTTGGCCCCTGGGAACTTCCATTTAGCCAACACGTAGCCGTTCAGCGAGCCCAGCATGGCCGAGAGGATGGTGGCGATGAGGGTGAGGAAAAAGCTGTTTTGCAGTTTGGGCAAAAAAGCCGTCCAGGCCTGGGCAAAGCTCTCCCAGTACCACATCTGGGGCAGTTGCCAGGTGCTGCCGAGGGTGATGGCCGAGGGTTCTTTGAGTGCCGTCACGATTACCAGATACACCGGCAGCAAGAAAAACAGCGTAGCGACAAACAGAATCGCGTACTGAATGATGCGCCCAATCATCGCCGCACCTCGCGTTGGGTTTTGTGAATAGCTAGGGTCATCGCCGCACCTCGCTCTTAAGCTGGCTATACAGGTAGGGCACAATCACCGCTGCTACCAGCAGTAGCAGGATCATGCCAATGGCTGCGCCCTTGGCGATCTGGTTGGCCCGGAAGGTGGTCAGGTACATGAGCAAGGCCGGCACATCGGTGGGGGCATTGTCGGCCCCGGCCATAGCAAAGATCAGGTCGAAAATTTTCAGACTGATGTGGCCCAGGATAATCATGGCCGAGAGGGTAATGGGGGCCAAGAGTGGGAGGATGATGCGCTGGTAGAGTTGCCACTCCGAAGCGCCGTCTACCCGCGCAGCCTCACGTAATTCCTCGGGAATGCCGCGCAGCCCTGCCAGGTAGAGGGCCATCGTGTACCCCGACATCTGCCAGACTGCGGCCATGATGATGCCGATAAAAGCCAGATTGAAGCCGTGGAGTTCGTCGTAGGGGAGCGGTTGCAGGGTGCGCCCCAGGGTGAAGGCCCACAAGAGCAGCAATGCTGCCGACCCTGCCGCAATCCAGCCCCGCCGTTGCTCGTTTGCGCGAAAGGCCGCGACCGCGATCAGTATCAGCACCACACTCACTACCAGTGCAGTGATGAAGGGTAGGTCGTTCCAACTGACCTGCCAGATCTGCTGGCGGCTGGTCAGCCAGGCAAACTCGCCTTTGGGCAGCCCGACCAGGGTGGGAAGCTGATTGACGCCGCCCTGTGGTTGCAGCATCCAGCGCCAGATGGTGCCGGTGACGATGAACGACAGCGACATTGGGAACAAAAAGATAGTGCGGAAAAACCCTTCACCGCCGGGGCTTCTGTCCAGCACAACAGCCAGCCCCAGCCCCACCCCCAGGCAACCCAGGATAAAGAACAGCGTGAAGAAAAAGGTGTTGACTAAATCCTGGCGGAATCGGGCGTCAATAAACCCGGTGAACAACTCGTGGTAGTTATCAAAGCCGATGAAGCGAATCTGTGGGTTGGCCGAGAGGGCCTGGGCCGGGTCTCTGCCCCAGTCGGTTAGAGAGGTATAAAAAGTCTGAAAGATAAAGCCATATACGAAGATGCCCAGCAGCACCAGCGAGGGCAAGATGACCAGGAATCCGTACAGGGTATCTTTGTTTTTGAACCAGTTCATCTTCACCTCACGAGTAGGCACCTCAGGGGTTATGTCAATAACCAGGAAAGCGCAGCCATTTTTTTGATCTGATTTTTTAATAGATAGAGTGCTTGTTTGCAAAACTTGGAGAAGGGGCAGGCCGTCGGCCTGCCCCTCTGAAAAGGGTTACTGACCCAGACGAACCTGGGTCGCAATCGCCTGAGCCGCGTTGGCTGCAGCCTGGGCATTGCGGCCCGACAGGTAGATTTCCATCACGGTGCCAAACTGGCTCGCGAAGGATTCGGGGGCTACCGCGCCGTGTACCAGCGAGCCCACGATGCGGTTGGACTTCCAGTCGCGCATGGCGGATTGCAGATAGGCGTTGTATTTGCTGGGGTCGGAATCGGTGCGGGCGGCAATGGAACCCTTGATCGGGTTGAAGGTGTCCTGGCCTTCCTTGGAGCCCAGCAGCCGCAGCCAGTTGAGCACGTTGGCGCGGTTCTTGACACCCCTGGGCAAGCCAAAGGAGTCGGAGAGCATCATGAACACACCCGCCGTACCGGGGGCGGGGGCCCAGCCGAAGCCTTGGTTGGGTCGGAGTTGCTTGGTGGTGGTCATGTAGCCAGCCGCCCAGTCACCCATGATGTTGAAGGCAGAGGTGCCATCCAGTACGCGGTCTACTGCTTGTTGCCAGCTCAGACCCGAGGCGTCTTTGTTGGCGCAGTCGAGTACCCGGCCAAAGGTGTTCCATACGGCCACTACTTTGGGATCGTTGAAGCGCAGCCTGCCGGTCCAGAGGTTACCGTAGTCGGCGGCTCCCAGCACACCCAGCGCCACCGATTCCCACAGGTGTTGTTGCGTCCAGTTTTCACCCAGGGCCAGGGGGGCCTCGAGGCCTTTGCCCTTGAGGGTCTGGCAGGTGGTCAGGAACTCGGCCCAGGTTTTGGGCGGCTGCACGCCCCATTCGCGCAGCTTGGCCGGAACGTACCACATCACGTTGGAGCGATGGATGTTGACGGGTACGCTGTAAATTTTCCCCTTGTAAGAGATCAGGTCAATTAGACCCTTGGGGAAGCGGTTCATCCAGCCTTCCTGGTTGAACAGGGCGGTCAGGTCTTCCATGCGGTCGGCCACCACCCAGGTGCCGGTGAGTGCTTGCCCGGCGTGTATCTGGAAGCTGTCGGGGGGATCGCCGCCCAGCATGCGGGTCTTGAGGACGGCCCGGGCGTTGACGCCGGCGCCGCCGGTCACGGTAGCGTTGATGACTTCTACGTTGGGGTAGCGTTTCTTGTACAGATCAAACAGGGCCTGCAGGGCGGGGCCTTCGTCGCCGGCCCACCAGGAGAAGATTTCCAGCTTTCCCGACTGGGCCAGTCCCGCGGTGCCGAGGGCCAGGGCCGCCAGGGTTAAGAGTAGCTTCTTCATGCGTGTCCTCCTCTTAGGTCTTATACGCCAATGGTTGACCGGGTTCCCAGGGGGGAGATTGGCGGGCTCCACTCCCTGGTTCCACCATTTGCTAGAAAGCGCTGTAACACCAACGCCGCAGCGCCCATAGCCGGAGCCAGATGCCCGAACGCGCTGGGCCTTACGGGTATTTCGGCGTGTTCGGGGATGAAAGCCAATTCTTTGAGGGTATTGCGGAGGGGTACCTCGAGCCACTTCCAGGCCTCGGCCCCAGCCCCGCCCAGCACCACCACCGCGGGGTCGAAGGTGACACACAGGTTGACCACAAAACGCCCTAGCTCGTAGGCCAGGTTTTGCAGGGCCTGCAGGGCGTAGGGGTCTTGTTGTTCGGCCCGCAGCAGAATGCCCCAGAAGCCTTCTTTACGGTTGCTGGCGGCCTGATAGCGTTCTACCATGGCCCGCAGCGACAGGGTGTCTTCGACGTCTCCGGCCCGGCTACGGCTGTGGGGCTGGCCGGTGAGCCAGTGGCCCAGCTCACCGGCGGCCCCCAGGCGGCCCCGGTAGACCTGGCCGTCCACCACCAGCCCGGTGCCCAGGCCGGTGGTCATGACCACGTAGACCAGGGGGCTTTGATGCTCGCCCCAGAAGGTCTCGCCCAGGGCGGCGGCGTTGGCGTCGTTGTCTACCAGGGTGGGTACTTTTAGAAGGGCCTCGAGCATCTCGGCGGGCCGCTCGTTGCGCCAGCCGGGGCCCGGTGCGTAGAGGAGGTCTCGTCCGTTCACCACCCCAGGGATGGCTAGCCCTACCCCCAGCAGTTGGGTAGGGCTGGAGAGCCAGCTCCGCACCTGCTCGGCCAGCTTGGACAGCCGTTCGACCAGCGGGGTGTGGGGGCTTTCGACCCAGTCCCATTCGTCGTGGATGGTGTTGTTCAGGTCGAGCAGGACAATCTGGGTATTCTCTACCCCTAGCTCGGCCCCCAGGGCCAGGGTGTGCTGGGGGGAGAACTCGAGCGCGGTGCCCGGGCGACCCAGACCGGGTTTGTGCCGGTTGCCTTCGTCCAGCAGGCCCTCTTCCAGCATCTCCTGTACCAGCGAAGAAACCGTGCTCTTGGTGAGGCCCACCGCCCGGGCCAGTGCAGCCCGGCTCTGCGGACCACTCCGCCGCAAGGCTTCCAGGATCAGGCGGCGGTTGAGCCGCTTGATGGCTTGCTGGTCAAGGCGAGTGGTACGGGCCATGGCACGTCTTCAACAACAGGGTTACTTAGTAAGTTTAGCGAACGAACTATATCCCACCCGAGCCACCGCTGTCAATCACCCCGGCCTAGGGCCGCCGGGGCCGAAGCCGCTCGGCGGAGTCGAGCCACAAGGTGACCGGGCCGTCGTTGACCAGATGTACACGCATATGGGCCTGAAAGACCCCGGTTTCGACATGGATCCCCTGCTGGGTGAGCAGGTCGCAGAAACGTTCATATAACGATTTGCCTTCGTTGGGCGCCGCTGCCTTGGTGAAGCTGGGCCGGTTGCCCTTGTGGGTGTCGCCGTAAAGGGTGAACTGCGAGACCACCAGCACCTCCCCCCCAACCTCGGCCAGGGCCAGGTTCATTTTGCCTTCTGCGTCGGCAAAAACCCGCAAACCGGCAATTTTTCGGGCCAGATAGGCGGCATCTTCCAGGCTGTCGCCCTTACCCACCCCCAGCAACACCACCAACCCCGGCCCAATCTGCCCGACAGTCTGACCGTCTACTTCTACCCTGGCCTGGGAAACCCGTTGAATGACGGCACGCACGGCCCAACCATAGCAGGGGTAGGGGGAAAAGGGGAGAGGGGCTTAGCGGGGTACTGCAAACAACGCCACCGTGCCGGGGCCGGTGTGGGCGGCGACCGCCGGGCCACATTCACGCACGTCCTCTACCACCACGCCCTCGTGGCTGATGAGCTTGCGCAATTCCTCGACCCCCTGGGGGTTGTAGGCATGGGCCAACACCACCCGCGCTCCTTCGGGATAAGCTTTGTGAAAAGCCTCGGCAAGCTGCTGCAGGCCCTTGTGCCAGCCCCTGGCCCGCTCGAGGGGCTTGACCAGTCCATCCTTGATTTCCAGCACCGGCAGTAGCTTCAAGAGCGAGCCGATGAAGTGCTGCAAGCCGCCGATGCGCCCACCCCGGTGCAGATACTCCAGCGTAGCCGGCAGTACGAAGCCGCGTATGCGCTGCACCAGCGGGGCTACGGCCTCTTCCAATTGATCCCAGGATACCCCTGCGGCCAGCTTGCGCCGGGCCTCCTCGATCACAAACGAGAGCCCGCCGTTCAGGGTCAGGCCATCAATCACCTTGATGCGGTTGCCAAACTTTTCGGCCACCATGCGGGCGGTCGAGCAGGTGCCCGAAAGCTTGCTCGAGACATGCACCGAAACGATGCGGTCGAATTTCTCGAGCAAATCTTTATACAAGACTTCCAGATCCGCCGCCGAAATCTGGCTGGTGCCGACCTTCTTGCCTGCCAGTTGGGCCTGGATCACCTGGTCGGGGGTCATCTCTACATAGTCGCGGTAACTCTTGCCCTCGAGGATGACCTGCTGCGGAACCACATATATATCCTGCTTGAGCGCTTCTTGTGGGCTCAAGCCCAGCGTTGAATCGGCCACGAACGCGGTATGCCCCATATTCACCTCGCTGCCGTATTTCCAGAAACCTGCTTAAGACGAGTATAGCCGATGGTTGCAATGGAAACAAGCGTTATGTGACATGGACAATTGGAGTCAAGTTGCGCCAGGGTAGATGGGCAAAACCAGCGGAATCGGCCATGCGTACCTGGTGCAGTGTGCCACCGAATCATTTACAGGCTATAGGCGTAGTACCCGTATAGCCCCGGCCCGGTGTGGGTGGAAATTACCCCACCAATGCTGCTGGTCACGCGCTCTTCCAGGGGCAGCCCGGTGGCCTGCATGGCGGCCTTGAAGGCCGCCACATCGCTTTCTTCGGCATTGTAGAGGTAGTAGATGCGGATTTTCTGCCGGCCTGCTGCCCAGGTCTTGAGGGACTCCACCATCTCGGCCAGGGCCTTTTTCTCGCCCCTGGCCCGCCCTGCGGCCTCGACCTTGCCTTCCTTGACGGTCAGGATGGGTTTGATGCCCAGCAGGCCGCCCAACAGGGCCTGGGCCCCGCCGATGCGCCCGTTTTTCTTGAGGTAGTCCAGGGTGGCCAGGGTAAAGCGCACGATGTGGTCGGAGCGGATGCGCTCGAGTTCCACCAGCACTTGCTGAAGATCGGCCCCCTGATCCATCAGTTCCTGGGCCCGCTCGACCATCATCCCGATGCCCATGCTGGCCGCCAGCGAGTCGAAGACCGTGACCTTGCCGGGAAACTCCTGGGCGGCCAGGTTGGCCGAGCCCACGGTGCCAGAGAGCTTGGACGAGATATGAATTGAGAGCACGTGGTCGGCCTTTTGCAGGGCCTGTTCGTAAGCAGCCTTGAAGTCGGCAGGCGAGGGCTGGCTGGTACTGGGCATCCCAGCCCCCGCCTTGACCCCCTCGAAGATGTGGGCAGGGGTGATTTCAACCCAGTCCTTGTGGATTTTGCCCTGGAAGTTGACATAGAGGGGTACGACTTCCACGCCCATCTGGGTAGCGCGGGCTTGCAGGTCGGAGGTTGAGTCGGTCACGATAGCTACTTTCATGGGTTCTCCTGTACGGCTGTTTTTATAGCTGTGCAGCCCATCTTTGCCGCTAGACCAGAACCAACCCAAGCTCACCAGGCTGGAAGGGCGGCAACGGATCGGCGCTTCTTCGTGGTGTAAGTCTAGCACAGGCTTTTACTTGGGAAAATGTCGCCCAGAGCAAAATTGAGCGGGGGAGCAGGAAACCGGGGAGAAAAAAGAGGCTTGGGGAAGAGGCTAAGCTACGCCAGGGTAAGTTTGACAGATGGCTGCGGAGGCGACCCTGGACGGAGCCTGCCCCCGGCGCAGTTCCCGAGCGGCTTTTGGTTTGTGTTTTGTGCAGAATTATCGTGGAACCAAGTTGTGCCTTATAGAACAAAGTGATAAGGTTTTGGGCGTGTTTGCTAGGGCCGAACCAGGCCCGAACTCAGAAATTCGAAGGCCAGTGTGAGCTATGTGGAAAGTGCTTGTGACCGATGAAATGCGGCTGGGCGAGGTGTGCAACCCCGAGGTGCGCCTCGAGTACAAACCCGGCATGGCGCGTGAAGAAATCCTGCAGGTTATTGGGCAGTACGATGCCCTCATCACCCGCAGCCGCACCCAGGTAGATGCCACGCTCTTGAAAGCGGGTACCCACCTCAAAGTGGTTGGGCGGGGTGGGGTGGGGGTAGACAATGTAGACCTCGACGCAGCCTCCCGCCGGGGCATTCTGGTGGTGAACGTGCCCGAGGCCAATACCCGTTCGGCAGCCGAGCTGGCCTGGGCTTTGCTGCTGGCGACGGCACGGGGCGTGGTGGAGTCTGACCAGAAAATCCGCCAGGGTCAGTGGGACCGCAAGTACCTGGGCCTCGAGCTCAACCACAAGACCATCGGGATTGTGGGGCTGGGGCGCATTGGGGGCCTGGTAGCCAAGTTCGCCAAGGGCTTTGATATGCGGCTGCTGGCCTACGACCCCTACATCCCGCGCAGCCGCGCCCAGACCCTGGGGGTCGAGCTCTTGGACGACCTGCCTGACATGCTGCGCCAGTGTCACTTCCTGACCGTACACACCCCCCTCACCGACGAAACCAGGGGCATGATTGGCCGCCGCGAACTCTACTTGTTGCCCAAGGGCGCGGTGGTGGTGAATGCGGCGCGGGGCGGTATCTACGACGAAAAGGCTTTGGTGGAAGTGCTCAACGAAGGCCATTTGTGGGGTGCAGGCCTGGATGTGTTTGTAGACGAACCCCCGGGTGCTGAGCACCCGCTGGTGCATCACCCCAGGGTAGTGCACACCGCCCACCTGGGGGCCAACACCCAGGAAGCCCAAGACCGGGTGGGGGAGGCGGTGGTGGAGCGGGTGATCGAGACCCTGCAAGGCAACCTGGCCCATGCCCTCAACACCGGCTTCGATGCCGAGGGTTTGCAGGTGTTCTCGGCCTGGCTGCCGCTGGGCGAAGCGCTGGGCAAGCTGCTGGCCCAGATCACCCAGGGACGCCCCCAGACGGTGGAGGTCTCCTACTATGGCGAGTTCGAGAAAAACCCCGACCCTATCGCTTCGGCAGTAGCCAAGGGTTTGCTCGACCAGGTGCTGGCAGTGGGGGCAACCAACCTGGTTTCGGCACGACCGCTATTGCGTGACCGGGGGGTTTCACTCATTACCCGTCAGGTGGAGAAGCCATTGGACTATCGCCAGGTCTTGGAGGTACGCCTCGAGACCGATAAGGAGTCTCGTGTGGCGCGTGGAGCAGTGTTGGGTGGCAAGCCCCGCATCGTGGGTATTGACGACCACACGGTGGAGGCTGTGCCCAGCGGCTTTATGCTGGTCTGCATCAACCGCGACCGGCCTGGGGTGGTGGGCAAGGTGGGCACCCTTTTGGGTGAGAATGGCATCAACATCGCAGGTATGCAGCTAGGCCGCGACAACCCCGGTGGCAAAGCCTTGTTTGTGCTGGCCATAGACGAGCGCCCCCGCGAGGCGGTGCTGGAAGCCTTGCGAGGGCTGGAGGTGTTGGAGCGGGTGGATCTGGCGGAGCTCTAAAAGCAGCTTCGGAGTCACGATAAAATGCCGGATATGTACCGCCCTCGCCTCCTTACCCCCGGCCCTGTCGAACTGCACCCCAAGGCCCTGGAAGCCCTCTCCCAGCCCCAACTCCACCACCGCAGCGACGAGGCCAAGCAGGTTTTTCTCAAAGCCAAGGCTGGGCTCGAAGCTGCCTTCAAAACCCAGGGCCAGGTGCTCATGCTCACCGGATCGGGCACTGCCGCGATGGATGCGCTGGTGCTCAACCTGTTCCAGCCGGGGACTCGGGTGTTGGTGCCGGTGCAGGGCAACTTCTCCGAGCGTTGGGCCAAGATCGCTGCCGAAGCGGGGCTGGAAGTTGTGCGGCTCGACTTGGAGTGGGGCCGGGTGGTGCAGCCTGAACACCTGGAAAACCTGACCGGACATTTCGATGGCCTGCTGCTCACTCACTCCGAGTCGTCTACCGGGGCGCTCAATGATGTGCGGGTGCTGGCTCAGGTGTTCAAAGCCCGCTTCCCGGAGAGCCTGGTGGCGGTGGACGCCATCACCAGTCTGTTTGTGAGCGATTTCGAGCTGGAAGGCTGGGGCCTCGACGCCGCTGCTTGTGGTTCACAAAAAGGCATCATGTGCCCCCCAGGGCTGGGCTACGCCGCGCTCTCGCCGCGTGCTCTGGAGCGCCTCAAGCCCCGCAGTTTCTACCTGAACCTGGGCGCCGAGCTCAAGGTGCAAAGCTCGGGCGAGTCGGCCTGGACACCGGCCATCAACCTGGTGGCTGCTACGGCTGCGGTGCTGACAGAGCTGCTGCCCAGGCTCTCCGAACACATCGCCCTCAAGAAGCAGCAGAATGGCCTTTTGTATGCCACCGGCGACCAGCTGGGCCTAAAGACCGTGCCCGAGGTCAAGAGCCCCGCCACCACCTGCTTCTACCTGCCCGAGGGGGTCAAGTACGCTCAGGTGAAAGATGCCTTCGCCGCGCGGGGCGCGACCATCATTGGTGGGCAGGGCCAGCTCAAGGGTAGGGTGTTCCGCCTCTCGCTGATGGGCTACTCCGACCTGTACGATGCGTATGCGGTGGCCCAGATGATGGGTGATGTGCTAACCTACATGAAATCGGGATAATTTATCCGCCAAGGTTGTGAAGGCATCTGATAAACTTGATTACGTAGTGCAATTGTTTATGGCAACGCTCAGAAAGCGCAGAAAGGTTGGGATAAACTCAGAACTTGCACC
>JBBIUP010000091.1:0-10116 GCA_037440185.1 Meiothermus sp.
CCCCGTCCGCCGTGAGGGTGGTGTTGTAAGGTTCGTCCACATAGCCCGTGTCGAACCGAAGGATCAGGCGCAAGGGCTGGCGGTTCTGGTCGTTTTGGTTGTCTGAACCACAAGATGCAAACAGGATGCTAAAGGCGAGTAGCAGGCCCGGCAATACAATTCCCCATCCCGGTAGCTTACGCATGGTATCAGTTTAGGCTCCAACATGAACCTTCGTTGTGAAAATAGCCCGGATGGTACTCATGACAGGTAAATAATGGGTGCCTTCGTACGATTTTTTTCGATGGACGAGGGGGTTTAGGGTTAAGGGCTCGAGGTCAAAGTTGCCGTAAATGCCTGTTGTGCTCGTTGCTGGTGCAGGTTCTCCGACCCCAATGCCCCTTGTATAGTGTGGGTCATGAGTGTAAAGCCCGACTGGTGGATACGTGAAAAGGCCAAACAAGGTATGATTGAGCCTTTTGAGGAACGCTTGGTGCGCGATGGGGTGATTAGCTATGGGCTGTCGAGCTTTGGTTACGACTTACGGGCAGCACGGGAGTGGAAAATCTTCGCCAATGTGTTTCACACCGTTGCCGACCCCAAGGGTCTCGACCCCAAGAGCTTTGTGGACTACGAGGGCGACGAGGTGATTATCCCGCCCAACTCCTTCGTGCTGGCCCGCAGCATGGAGTATATCCGCATGCCCGATAATGTTTTGGCGATCGCCATCGGCAAAAGCACCTATGCGCGGGTTGGTATTGTTGCCAATATCACGCCCCTGGAGCCAGGTTGGGAGGGACACGTCACCCTCGAGTTCTCCAACACCACCCCCTTGCCAGCCAAGATGTATGCCGGTGAAGGCGTGGTACAACTGGTGTTCTTCGAGGGTGAGCGCCCCGAAGTAACCTACGGTGACCGCCAGGGCAAATACCAGGGCCAACGCGGCATTACCTTGCCAAAAATATAATTATCCATCGTGCGGGAACAAGATGGACATGGATGGCTTGGTTTTTGACAACCTGGCGGTTTTGGGGTTCCCGTTGGACTCCAAGAACTGATTGCCAAGATGCTTGCTCGACAATAACGCCCAGGGTATCCAGATGGCCCAGGAGGTGTCCCTATTGGCGAGTTCTCATCTACATCGGTACACTATCTCGGATGCGAATCGCCCTGATTGTTGCCATTCTGCTAGCCCTGGCAGCCGCTGCGTTTTTCTTGCTGCAAGGTGGGGGGGGAATCCCCGGCATTGCGGCGAACCGCAGTTTTGGAGGAAACATGGAAGCCCTGCCCTACAAGTCTGACAAGCCCGCCACCAAGTTCGCCAAGGCCGAGCAGGTGATTGACGCTACCAAGCTCGACTACTACGCCGAGCTCGAGACCAGCAAGGGTAAGGTCGGAGTAGACCTGTTTGAAACCGAGGCACCCAATACCGTCAACTCCTTTGTGTTTCTGGCCCTCCATCGCTACTTCGAGGGTATCGTGTTCCACCGGGTGATTCCGGGGTTTGTGGCCCAGACCGGCGACCCCACCGGCACCGGCATGGGCGGCCCCGGCTACCAGTTTGGCCTGGAAGTGACCCCCAAGCTCAACTACGACAAGAAAGGCCTGCTGGGCATGGCCCGTACCATGGATCCCAACTCCAATGGCTCGCAGTTCTTCATCACCTATGGCCCCACCCCCAACCTCAACCAGCAGTACACCATCTTTGGGCAGGTCACCCAGGGTATGGATGTGGTGGAAAGCATCCATGCTACTGAAGGCCCCACCGCCCGGCGGGAGCGCGACAAGATCATCTCGGTGAGAATTTTTGCGAAGAGCAAATAGCCCAATTGCTCAAAAAGTTCAGCAATCGGCTATGCACTACTGGCTGTTAAGCTGCGCCATAATAAGTTTGTCAAACCCAGTAGATCCATCTTTCATGATGCATCTTCCAAGGCGCAGTACCTCGGTGCAGGCGTTGCTGGTAACAGTGACAAACATACCGTGGAGACACCTGGCATGATTCCCGAAGGCACCCGCTATTTTCTGCCTCCTGAAGCCCGCTTGCGCCGCGAGTTGCAAGAGCGGCTGGCGGGGTTGCTGTATGGGTGGGGGTATGAGCCGGTGGAACTACCTTCGCTGGAAGTCTACGATCCCCAGCACACCCTGGCAGAGCGTTCCTTCAAACTGGTGGACAAGAACGGCGAGGTGCTGGTGCTACGCTCGGAGTTCACGACGGCAGTGGCCGGCCTTTTGCGTAGCAACGGTCGGCTTGCGTCAGGCCAGCCGGTACGAATGCAGTATGCCGGAACCCTCTGGCTGCGCGAGGCCAATGCCGAACTGGGGCGTAGCCGCGAGTTTGGCCAGGTGGGGGCCGAGCTGATCGGGGTCTCGAGCCCCCAAGCCGATGCCGAAGTGTTGGAACTGGCCTGGGAAGCGCTGCGGTTGATTGGCTTCCCCGAAGCCAAAATTGAGGTGGGGCTGCCTGCTCTGGTGCGGGATCTGCTGGATTCGACGGGCTTATCGGACGCACAGAAAGAGCTTTTGCGCCAGGCCATTCACCGCAAGAACAGCCCCCAACTGGGTTTTTTGCTAAAGGATTATCAGGTTCACCCCGGTTTACAACAGGCGATTCAGGCCCTGCCCGACCTCTATGGTGGGCGCGAGGTGTTGGAAGAAGTCCGCAAGCTGTCCCTATCGGGCCGCGCTCAGGCCGATCTGGATTGGCTCGAGGCTGTTCTTAACTTGCTACCCGAAGTGCCCTTACTCCTTGACCTGGGCCGGGCCCGGCTCCTGACCTTCTATACGGGCCTCAACTTCCAGGCCTACACCCCCGACTTTGGCCTGCCCCTTTTGGGTGGGGGCCGCTACGATGGAGCCTTGCTGCCCTACGCAGCGGGTTTTGCCCTGGGTTTGGAGCGGGTGATGGAAGCCCTGCGCCTACCCCTTTCCGAGGCACCTCCCGAGGTGTTGGCGCTCGACCTGGCGATGGCCCGCAGGCTGCGCACCGAGGGCAAGCGGGTGGAACTGGCCTGGACGCATGACCTCCATGATTTGCGTGCATATGCACTGGATAGGGGCATCCGTTGGCTGGCTAGAGATGGGAAGCTAGAAGAAGTGCGCTCTGGTTGACACTCCCACAACGGGGAGTGCCTCAACAAGCGTGGCTTTAGAGTCCAGGGGATTGAAACTGACCCACCATTACCAGCAGCCAGCGCACCCCCACCGCTCCCGCCAGGCCCAGCGCAGCTGCCCAGCGTGGATTGCGGAAGAACAGGGCAGCTACGGCGATGAGCAGACCTGCTACCCCATAACCAATTAAGCCTTCCTGGTTGAAGTGTTCACGGGCTGCCCCTTGCAGGGTGAGCGGATAGGCTACCAACAAGGCCAGGCTGAGAGCTGCCACCAGTACCTCCCAGCGCTTGGCCCAGGTGCTGCCCAAAAGCAGGGCAATAGCCAGCACCATCAGCAAGGCGGTGATGGGGAAAATGAAGAGCATCATCTCGTTCCACAGCGGACGGGTGGTGTTCACGGCAAGGGCGAAACCAGGGTAGGCCAGGGCCACCAGGCTCCCCAGCAACAGCACCAGCCCTGGTACCACTTCGGGGATGCGCCGCAGAGGGACAAACCACTGCTTGAGTAGCAAGGCTGCGGTCGCAACCAGCGCAGCGGCCAGCCCCCAGGCTCCCCACCAGATGGGTGCGCCAGGTTGAAAGCTAAGGAAGAGCCAGATATGGCTAAAGCGCCAGCGGGCCGGTGACTCTGCCCATAGCACAAACAGGTCGAGCACAATCAATACGGCTGCCAGCCATACATAGCGGTTCCGTTCGGGATGTTGGCGTAGCGTCAGAATGGCAGCCAGTAGGGCCATCCCGCCCGCCAGCCCCACCAGCACGAAGTGTAGTGCGTTGGTCCAGTGCCAGAACTCACCCGTGTTGGGCACTCCGTAGAACTCGGTCATGAGTCGCTCACCTCCTGGGTAAGCCCTTTTTTGCTGGGGGCGTTGAGGTAGATCACTTTGGGACGGGTGCCCTGGTCAGGCCGCAGCACGTCGGAGCGCTCGGCGGCTTTCAACACCTTGGCAATTTCGCTGTTGGGGTCGTCGAGGTCGCCAAATACCCGGGCATAAGCTGGACAGGTTTCCACGCAGGCAGGTTGCTGGTCCTTGGCGAGGCGATGGGCACAGAAGTTGCACTTATCGGCATAGCCGCCTTTTTTGTTGGTGAAGCGAGCATCGTAGGGACAGGCGGCCGCACAGGCCCCACAGGCGATGCACTTGGCAACATCTACCTCTACCAGCCCATCCTTGGTCTGGTAGCTGGCCCCGGTGGGGCAGACCGGAACGCAGGGGGGGTTCTCGCAGTGGTTGCACTGCTCGGGGCGGAACTCCACTGCCAGGTTGGGGAAGAGGCCCACCTCGCGTTCACGGATCCAGAGCCTCGAGGCTCCGGCAGGCACCTGGTTTTCCATCTTGCAGGCCACCGCACAAGCCGCACAGCCCACACAGGCCGAAAGGTCAATTAGCATTCCCAGGCGTGCCATTTAGGCCCCCCTTTCCTTGATGAGCTGGGTCACGCTCTTGAGCTTGGGGGCTGGCGCTTTTTCCAGCTTGACGAAGTTGTTGCGCAGCCCGGCTCCGCCCGAGATGCGATCCAGGGTGTAGCGGGTCTGGAGGTAGCTGTCGGAGGCCCCACGTCCGTCGGCCAGGGCCATGCCTTTGGCCTTGTGACCAAAGCCGTGGGTGATGTAGACCGCGTCCTTGCGGATGCGCTGGGTGACCTTGAGGCGTACCGGGCCTTCCCGCACCCCATCCTGGTTGATTAGATAGGCATGGTCGCCTGGTTTGAAGCCCAGTCGGGCAGCCTCCTCGGCATTGAGCCAGACGCTGTTGGAGGATTCCATCTCCATCAGCACCGGGTTGTTCTGGGTGCGGGCGAAGGTGTGTACCGGGCTGCGCCCGTACAGCAGGCGGTAGAAGCCCTCGGGTACGGCCTGGGGTGCTTCGTACTTGGGCAGTGGATCGAAGCCAGCCTTGGCCAAAGCCTCGGAGTACAGCTCGATCTTGCCGGAGAGGGTGTTGAAGGGCAGGCTGTTCTCTTTTTCCCAGTCGGTGAGCCAGGGTTTGCCGCTTTGCACCATGGTGCCCATGCTTTTCATGGTCTCGAGGTCGAGCCCCACCGACTGCATGCGGGTGTCGAGGTATTCCTCGATGTTTTGCCAGGGGAAGAACTGCTCGAGGCCGATTCGCTTGCCCAGTTCTTTGGCGATCCACCAGCCGGGTTTGGAGTCGTAGAGCGGCTCGTGGGCAGGCATGCGGAGCTGGATGAAGGGGGTCTTGTGGGCGACGGTGACAAAGTCGTCGTAGCGCTCCAAGTAGGTGGCCTCGGGCAGGATCACATCGGCCCACATCACGTGCTCTTGCGGCAGGACATCAATCGCTACATACAGATCCAGCTTGCTCAGGGCCTCCTTGGTGCGCGGCACGTTGGGGATGGCGTGGAAGAGGTTGATGCCGTAGGCGAAGAGCCCCTTGATGGGGTAGGGCTGGCCGCTGACCATCGGCTCGATGAGTTCCTGGATCGCAGTGGTGTTGGCGAGGAACTTGCCTTTGTCGGCCCGGGGTTTGAAGCCCTCTGGCTCCGTGACCACAGCGGCTGGGCCTGCGCACCCGCCCGCAGCGGGCTCGAGGGGAAGCTGGGGTGTGGGGTATTTCTCCAGGTACGGGGCCATGGCGATGTAGAAACCCCCTTCGCGCCCGTAGTTGCCCAACAAGGTGTTGAGGATGTATGAAGCCCGCATGCGCTGGGTGTCGTTGCCGTACCAGACGGTGTGCCGGGTGGGGGGGAGTATCGCTTTGGGCTTGTGCTGGGCCATCTCGCGGGCTACTTGGCGGATGACCTGGGCCGGGATCTCGGTCTGTTGCTCGGCCCACTCAGGGGTGTAGGGCTTGATATGGGCCACCAGCTGATCCATCCCCACGGTGTACTTTTCGATGAAAGCCTGGTCGTAGAGGTTCTCACTAATTAGTACGTGAATCCAGGCCAGCAGCAAGGCGGTGTCGGTTCCGGGCTTGATGGGCAGCCAGCGGTCGGCCTTGGCCGCAGCAGTGGAGAAGCGGGGGTCTACCACCACGACCCTGGCCCCGTTTTTGCGGGCCTCGCTAAACTCCTGCAACTGGGTGTTGTGGGTGTCCTCACCGATGTGGTGGCCGATCAGCACGATGTACTTGGTGTTGGGCCAGTCTATGGGCTCGTGCCCGCCGATGGCCCGCCCGAAGGTGTACTGGGCAGCTACCTCGCGGGGGGCGGTGCAGAGCGAGACCGAAGGCTTGGCGGCGTTGGGGCTGCCCCAGGCCGCCGGTAGGAAGTCCACGAACCAGCCGTCCCCGGTGCCGTGCCCAAAGAAAGCGATGCTCTCGGTGCCGTACTGTTCTTTGAGGCCCAGCATCTTCTTGGCGATGTAGTCCAGGGCTTCTTCCCAACTGGCCTCGCGGTACCGCCCATCGCCGCGCTGGCTGCCTTCAATGCGAATCAGGGGCTTTTTGAGCCGATCGGGGTCGTAGGTCTGGGCAGGGGCTGCTTGCCCTCTGGGGCAGAGCATGCCACGGCTCTTGGGGTTTTCTTTGTAGCCGTCTACTTTGTAGACCCGGTTACCCACCACGCTGGCCTTGATGCCGCAGCGCCAGAAGCAGTTCTCGCAGATCTGGAACACCTGCGTGACCTCTTTGGTGTACCAGGCGGGTGCAGCCTTGGCGCGGCTGGTCAGCGTGACCGCTCCCCCCACGCTGACCGCGCCTACGGCAGCGGCTGAGAGTTTAAGAAAGTTGCGGCGCGGTAGTTTCACTTTGTACCACCTCCAAGGCTTGAGAGAGGAAGAGCGCAATGGCGCTGTAGAAGCTGGTGGAATCGGCTTCCTGAAGGACGGGGGTATAGCGCTTCAGCCAGGGATACAAGTAGTCCAGGGCCAAAGTGCGGGCCAGGGCAGGTTTGGCCTCCAAGAGCGCGATAGCCTCACCCACGGCTGCTAGGTGGTCGGGCAGGTCGCGCCAGTCGGGGGAGGTCTCGAGGCCCGCCTCCCGGTACAGCTCGAGTAACCGGTCAAAACCATCCCCAAACAGCCGCTCATCCAGGGCCATCCCCACATAGGGCGGGCAGGGCAGCCCCGCAGGGTTGCTAACAAACAGCGACGTATAGACGGCCTGAAGTTCGTTCAGGGGCGTCTGAGGCAGATCGGGGATCGGCAGATCACGGGCCTTGGCCATCTCGGCCAGCGCGGCCTGCAAGGTTCCCGAGACCAAGTCGTGCTCGAGGGCGGCCTTGGGGGGCGCGAAAGCAGCGGCAGTAACCCAACCCAGCAGTTGCATATGTACCTCCTGCCTTTACCCTAGAATCTCACCGGTTTTTCGGGGTCAGGCTAGGTCTTACAGTGAAGTCAGAAGAATTCCTACAATGCAAAAAGAGCCCCCTCGCGCGACAAGTCGGACGAGGGGGCCAGTAGGCTCGAGGACTTGTTATTCCTTCACGACTGGTAGGTTGGCTGCGACCCAGCCGTTGTAGCCAGTCATGATGCTCTTGACGTTGTAGCCCTGGCCGCGCAGGAAGGGCACGGCCATCGCGCCACGGTGTCCGATGCGACAGTAGACCAGGATGGGTCTGTCCTTGGGCAGGCTGGCCATATTGGCAGGGAGTTGACGGATGGGAATATTTACCGCACCAGCGATGAAGCCTTCCTTGTACTCGCTGGCTTCGCGCACATCCAAGATGAAGGGCTTGATAGCATCTATCTGGGCCTTGGCCGCTGCAACCTGCACACCATGGAAGTCGGTGGGCAGGGTGGAGAGGAAGGTACCCATCTCGCGGACGGTGAGGGCGGAGAAGTTGGCGGAAGAAGCTAGAACGGGAACCAGGGCCAGCAGCACAACCAGGAGCAACTTTTGTTGTTTCATTTCCTAACCTCCTGATTCTAGACTAGACCAACCTTGGAATTGCGAGGTCAGGGAAGGTCTTACAACTTCGTCAGAAGAATTCCTACACCAGCCCGCGCTCTCTGGCCCACTGCACCAACTCCGGCTGGGATTCCAGGCCCAGTTTGTTCAGGGCACGGGCCTTGTAGGTTGCGGCGGTCTTGACCGAGATACCGAGTTTTTCGGCGGACTGGCTCAGGTTATAGCCTTGGGCCAGCAGCCCCACCACCGCACGCTCCCGCTCCGAGAGGGCCTCGGGGGTTGGCAGACCCATGTGTTCGGCCAGGTATGGGGCCAGCAGAGGGTGCAAATAGCGCTCTCCACGGGCAATGGCCGCTACTGCATCCAGCAAATCCCGATCTACGGCCCGCTTGGGCAGGTAGCCGCTGGCCCCACCGGCAAAGGCTTCGGCGATATACTCTGCTTCCTCGTGCATGGAAAGCACCAATACCTTGGTCTGTGCACGCAACCTTGGTAGGGCTTCCAGCCCCGACATACCGGCCAGGTTGAGGTCGAGGATGAGCAAATCCGGCACAACTTTTTTGTCGTTAGAGAGCCAGGCCAGGGCTTCCTCGGCCCGGTCAAACTCGGCTTCGACCCAATGGTTGGCGGACTCGAGCAACAGCCGCAGGCCGGTGCGAATCAGGGCATGGTCTTCAATCAGCGCCACCCTCATAGCGGCACCACAAAACTGATGCGCGTACCCTGTCCTGGCCTGCTTTCCACACTCAGGCTGCCGCCCAACTGTTCGATCCGTTCGCGCATGCCCACCATCCCGATGGAGGTAGAGATATGTTGCGGATCAAAGCCCTGCCCATCGTCGGCGATCAGACCCCGCACCCGCTTGTCCCAGGCAGAAAGCCCCACGTAGACCTGGTGAGCCTGGGCATGGCGGGCCACATTGGTCAGGGCCTCCTGGATCACCCGGAAGAGGGCGATCTGCTGGCTCTCGCGTAGGTTGGGACACTCGATCTCGGCCTGCACCTGCAGCTGGGTGCGTTGCTGGTACTCGTGCAGGTAGCGCTCGAGGGCCCTGGCCAGCCCCAGGTCGTCCAACACGGCAGGGCGCAGTTCGCGGGAGAGGCGGCGCACTTCTTCAAGCGCTTGCACCACTGCTTTGCGGGCCTCGCCCAGGTACTCCGGGCGTTTCTCAGTAATCTGCAAGACCAGCAGCGCACCGGTAAGCTGACTGCCCACCTCGTCGTGCAATTCCCGCCCCACCCGGCGGCGTTCTTCCTCCTGGGCAAAAAGCAACTGGTGCATGAGAGTGCTGCGCTGGGCCTCGCGCCCCCGCAGCCGATCCACCTCGCTGGCGTGCTGGAGCCCCATCGCGACCAGCGCGGCGCTGAGGCTCAAAAATTCCTCTTCCGAAGGGGCCGGGTCGTCGGGCAGGTGCAACACATAAACTCCGCGCACCTGCCCAGCCGCTTGCAAAGGTAGGGCCACCACACGTCTGTGCCATGCGGCCTGCTGCGTATCCGCTGCCATCTGAGCTAACTCCTGCGAGGTCTGGCTGAGGGGGCAGCCTATCTGGCAGTTTTGCAGGTGTTCCAGCGCAAGCTTTCCTTGCCGAATGCGATAGACTTCGCCGCAGCGCGCCCCCAGGTTGCAGTGCAGAACCTCGAGGCCTTTGCGTAAAAGAACGGCTTCATCTGAGCCAGAAGCTGCTGTCGAAGCCAGTTCGGCCAATGCATGACACCACTGCTGCGCTGCAATTTGAACCATGCTTTATATTGTAAAGATTTTACGCTACAACGTTTGTCCCTACTCACAAATGACAAGAATTCGACCGCCGCTAAGGGCTGGAACAGCCTGTCATACTGGCAACTCGGTGGTGCTCTTGACCTGCCGCAACACCGCCGAGGAGATCACCGTGCTCAGGCCCTGGATGGCCGTCAGGTGATCCAGCAAAAATTTCTGGAAGTCGTTCAGATCAGCGACCATGATTTTTAATAGGAAGTCGTCCTCGCCCATTACCACATGACACTCGGTTACCTCGGGGTATTGGAGCACCTCGCGCTCGAAATGCTCCACGTCGGCACGGCTCTTGTGGTCGAGCTTGACCCGCACGAACACACAAAGGCTGCGCCCCAGCTTTTCGGCATCCAGCAGGGCCACATAGCCGCGAATGACCCCCAGCTCTTCCAGCCGCCTGACCCGGCGCAGGCAGGTAGAAGGGGAAAGGTTGACCAGCT
>JBBIUP010000092.1:0-10017 GCA_037440185.1 Meiothermus sp.
ACCTGGGTGAGATTGGGCAAGTAGCAGACCAGAAAGCGGTCTGGCTTGAGGGCAGGGGTGAGGGTAGGGAGCACCGTCCAGGGTTCCATCAAGTCCAGTGCGATACCATCGAAGAAATCGGGTTGCAATTCGGCCTGGGCCACATCGGCTTCCACCCAGCTTACATTGCCCCAATCCTCAAATTCGCTCAGGTTGCGTTTGGCCCGCTCCAGGTGCCGTGGGCGGGCCTCGTAGCTCCAGACCTGGCCCATCGGCCCCACCGTCCGTGCCAGATATAGGGTCAAACCGCCTGAACCCGAACCCGCTTCCAGCACCCGCATCCCTGGGGCCAGGTCGAGCAGAAAGCAGAGGGTAGCGGCATCTTTGGGATAAGTGGGGGTGGCCTCGCGGGGCATGTTGAGCACGTAGTCTTCCAGGGTGGGGCGGTGGATGGAAAACAATTCCCCCTGCGGGGTGGCGATCTGCTTTCCAGGGCCTGCTTGCACAATGGCCTCGTGGCGTATGGAACCTCGGTGATAGTTGAAGCTGCTGCCTTCCATGAGACGGAACAGATAGGTGCGGCCCCGCCGGTCTTGCAGCAGGGCCCAGTCGCCATAGGTCATAGGGCTTAGGGTAGCGGGTTTGCGGGTGGAACGGCAACCACTGCAAGGCCGTAAACAACCTCTGGTTCAATACCCATCCCGATCCCCCAAATGGGGGGCCAGTTTGTTAATTTCTCGAGCGTAAATTTCCAAAATTTTCTTGTTTCCATCATAAGAATATTCATTAATCTTGGCGTTACATAGCGTTACCCTTGAAACAGAATTTTAGGTCAGAGGTCACTGGAGGTACTTCCACCCGCTTCTAAGATGCACCTAGGGAGCAAGTGCGGGACGGGTAGCCATGAAATCTTCTTGGATTCGCATTATTTTTTTCTCGGATCGCACGCCGCGACTTCTTGCATGCCCTGGCTATATGGAGGGGGCATTGTGAAAAAAGCCAGCGGCCTGAGTGTGATCGAACTGATCGTGGTGACCACGATTCTGGGTATCCTGATTGCCTTGGGGGGCGGGTGGTTTAACTCCGATCGCATGCGGGTCAATCAAGCGGCCCAGATTCTCTCCGCCGATGTGACCCGGGCCCGTCTGGAAGCCCTGCGGCGCAATGTGCCGGTAGGAATTCGCCTCAGCTTTGGCAGCGGAACCAACCGCTACGAAATCGTGGCCGACAACGACCAAAACGGCCTGGACAGCGGCGACCTTGTCATCAGCCGCACCCAGTTTGGGGCGGGCGAGTATGGCCGGATTGTGGGCAGCCTGCGGCAGTGTACTGCTGCCGATGCGGCTGCCGCTACCAGCGCCGAGATCGTCTTTGATGCCCGTGGGGTCTATCAGCTTGCCACCAGCCGCAGCGTGCAACTGACCATCGGCTCCTATAGCCGCTTCATCAACATCAACCAACAAGGCCGGGCGCAGATCAGGACGGCCTGTCCATAGGAGTGCACATGCAGAATAGAGGAATCACGCTGGTCGAGTTGCTGATTGCCCTGGCGGTGATGGCGGTGGCGTTTGGGGTGCTGGTGTTTTCGCAAGCCACCAACTACCGTGCCACCGCCAGGGCCGGGGTGGTGAGTCAGGTCAAAGATACCGCCACACAAATCCTCGAGAACCAGGTGGGGGTGGTGCTGGCCAACTTCACCCGTTACTACAATGGTTGCCCCAATGGCAACGAAAGTGGGAGCAACTTTGTCTGCTCAGGCACTGGCTTCATCATCAATAGCGGTATCAACGAGGGGTTGGACGGCGAAGGGCAAATTTTGATCCAATCTTCGGCGGCCAGCCAGGGTATCACCATCAACCTGGCTACCAGGGTTTCGTGCTACGACAGCTTTGCTTCGCGCACCGCCGCCATTGGGGCGGGTAGCCTCGAGCCCTGCCCACAGGTCAACTAGGAGAGGGTTATGAGAGCTAAAGGTTTGACAATCCTCGAGCTGATGGTGGTGTTGGCGATTTTCGGCGCGGTGCTGGCCATCGCTACGCGCTTCTTTGCTGGCCAGACGCAGGACACCCGCATCATACAGGAGCGCAACGAGGTGCAAGACCGCGCCCGTCTGGTCTTGCAGATGGTTAGCCAGGATTTGATTCTGGCGGGCTCGAGCCGCTTCATTCGCAACAACGAAGTGCGCTTCGATGCTGCCAACTGGGTTTCCTGTGCGCCCGGAACCCCCTGCCTCTCTGGCACCGACAACACCAGCAACGACACCTTTGTGACCCGCTACCACACCAGTCTCTACCCAAGCGGCCAGGAATGCCGCTCCATCGGCTATAGCTTTAGTGGCACCACCCTGTCCCGGGCGGATGTACCTTGCAGCCAGGCTCCTACCAACAACATTGCTGCTAGTAGCTACCGTGAGTTTGCCACCCACATCACCCAGCTCAATATTCGCTATGTCTGCGGCGATGCTGCGGCCACCGAAGTGGGGCTGCCCAGTGGCTGCATCGCCGTTGCGAACCCCACCGAACGCTTTGTGCGGGCTGCGCTGGTCACCGTCACGGCGGGTGCGCCGCAGGGAACCTACACCTATACCATCGCCCAGCGGGTGCCTATCCGCAACCTGAAAACCGACGAGGTGCTGTGATGCGACAACCCCAAGGAATCGCTCTGGTCGTCACGCTGGCCATCCTGGTCGCGGTGGGGCTGCTGGCTTTTGCCTCCTCGGTCACCACCCTGATCAGCCAGTGGAGCGCCCGCAACGAGCGCGGCGCGACCGAAGCCTACTACGTGGCCGAAACCGGCCTACAGCAGTGGAAAACCCGCCTGTTCCAGTCCTATCGCTGGCAGCTTTACGAGACGGTGCGCAATACCAGTGGCAGCCGTAGCCCTACCCGTAGCGAGTGCGGCAACGTGCTGTCGGGTGGTGTGGACTGGAACCGCAGTGGCCAGATTGACAGCGACGAAACCCTCCCCACCACCCGCACCGGTAGCGTACAGATGGGTTCCAGCACCGGCACCTATACCATCACGGTAGCCCAAGACCCGACCCGCTCCCGCTTCATGCTGGTGCGCTCGGTGGGCCGGTTCAATGGCTCCCAGGCCATCGCCCAGGCCACCTTCGACCTCTCCAACACCGGCCCCTGGAACTATGCCATCTTCAGCGGGCGCGGTGCAGCCAACCGCCACCTCAACGGCGGGGCCTTGATACGCGGGGGGCTTTATGTGCAGGGTGAGAGCAGCCAGCCCGACCGGATTGTGATTGACTCCAACGGCAATTTCCGTATGGAGAACGAATACAACTACACCACCGACAACGTGTTTGGCAACCGCCTCAATACCGATATGCGCAGCCTCTCCAACCTCTGTGCAACGCTGCGGGTGCAGCACGGGCGGGTGGAAGTGGGTGGAAGCTCCGAGTATGGCGACCCCAACAACCGGCTGTTGGGCGCCTACGTAGGTAGCCGAACCAGCGATATTTTTGGCAATACCTCCAATGTTTGCCAGTCCAACCGGGGCATCTGCACCGATGACCGCGGCGTTTTTGACCTGCCACCCGAACGTGCCCCCCGCTTTCCCGACTTCAACACCACCCCCTGCACCACCAACCCCAGCAGTACCTGGGCGGCCTGTGTGCGTAATGAGGCGGCTGCCAGGGGTATCCGGATTACCAGCGCCGGCATTACCATTCCAACCGGAGCCAGCTTCAATGTAGCCCCCAACAGCGCGGACGGCTGCCGCTTGAGCCAGGTAGTGACCTCTGGGGCCTTGAACTTTGGCAGCAACAACCTGAACTGTCTCTACACCCTCAATGGCCGAACCGGTGGCTTCCGCTACATCGCAGGCAGCCCCGGCAGCCTGGAAATCTATGGAACCCTCAACACCAGTGGCCTCAATGTCAACTTCAACAACGCCGTAAACTACCGGGCCTTCGACTTCACCAACCCCACCACCGATCGCAACGCCTCCATCTTTGTCGAGGGGGGCAGCATTACCCTCAACCGCGATGTGTTGCCCGATGCCAGCTCGGCCACCTTCCCCAACCAGGTGCTGGGTCTGCTGGCCCAGAACAACATCGAGCAACTGACCAACAATGCGATGGGCATCTTCTACGCCGGGGGCCGCTTCCGCACCCAGCGCGACCAGCGCACCCTGGGTACAGTAGTCGCTAACGAATTCTGTACCACCAGCGCGGGTGGTAGCCAGTGCAATGCCGGCCAACGGGCCGAAGTGACCTATGTCCCGACCATGGGCAACATCCCGGTGGCGGCTCAGATCCCCGAAGACACCATCATCGCCTCCTTCAAGATCATGTCCTACGAGCGCCGCTAACGCGAGGGTCGCGCGTATCGTTTTTGGGGTTGGTAGTGCAATCTGTGGTTTAACTGAACCCCCACCTGGAATGTGGGGGTTTTGTTTGGGTCGAAGACGCCGGAAAACCAGAACCCAGGCTGGCGGATCGGTAGACTGAAGCCATGCCGCTCAAGCACCAGCTGGCCTGGGTGATTGGTTTACTGGCCTTCATTCCCAACCTGGTTATTGTGGTGACCTTCTGGGTCTCGGCCCGCGAGCAGCCTTTGCAGACCTCGCTTTTTTTGCTGATCTGGGTCTTGGTACTGGCCCTGATTGCGGCCTCGGTGGGCTATATCCTGGCCAATACGCTGCTGCGCCCCATGGACGAGCTGACCCGTGGCCTGTACTACTTGCGCGGAGCCAACCGTACCCTGGCCGAGCTTTCGCTGCCCTCGCCCAAACAGCGCCCACCCGCCGAGATTGGACAACTGCGCGAGGGTTTCGAGGAGGTATTGGATCACCTGCGCGAGTTGCTGGAAGCCCGCGAAGCCACCTACGCCGCCCTAACCCACGACCTCAAAACCCCCCTGCTGGCCAGCTTGCGGGCGCTGGAATACCTGGAAGAAGCCGACAAGATCGGGCCGGAGAAGCGCAAGGAGATGTTGCGTAGCTTGCGAGACGAATTGAATCGGAGCTATTTGTTGGTGGAAAACCTGCTTACGGCCAGCCGCCTCGAGGCCCAGCGCATCCAGCCCGAAAACCTCAACCTACGCTCGATTCTGGAAGATTTTCGCCTGCGCTACACCCACCAGGCCCAAAGACGTGGTTTGCGCCTGGAGATCGAAGGGGCCGGGCAGGCCAGGGCCGAGCGACTGCTTTTGGAGCGGGCCTTTGCCAACCTGACCGAAAACGCCCTGCGCCACGCCCGAAGCCGGGTGGTGCTGCGGGCGGGGGATGGCTGGCTCGAGGTCGAGGACGATGGGCCGGGGTTGCCCGACAGCCTGGAAACCCTCACCCAGCCTTTTCGCAGCCAGCGCCTGCACGGGGTGCGGGCGGGAAGTGCAGGGTTGGGGCTGTACGTGGCGCGGCGGGTGGCCGAGGTACACGGCGGGCAGCTAGAAAACCTGGCCTTGCCGGGCCAGGGAACCCGGCTGCGGCTGCGGGTGCTATGAAGTCAGAGCGGTTCCAGCACAACGGTATTTGCTGTACGGTTAAATGCCCTGCATGCCCTGCAGCGTAATTGAGGGAACTGCGATCAGAAAAAAATGCTTCTGTTGGTAGACGGTTGTTTTCAACAGGCTTGGATTGTGATATTTGACCACGGGCGACGGGGGTCTTGGAAAGAAGCGTAAAACCACTCCAGCGCGAACAAACATCCGCTTACTACAGTCCGAGACGATATATTAACAACTTATTAACGTAACGCCGAAGCCCCCAAATGGGGGTGTAGCGACTGGTTGGGTCTGTGCACACTGGTTAACAGGAAATAAACAAGGAGCCGCCATGAACCCTGGTCAAACCAAACCCTTCTCCCCGAAAGGAATCGCGCTTGTTACCGTGCTGGTGGCGGTGGTGATCGTGGTAGCGATTTTCACCACCCTCAGTGCAAGTGTGCTGAGTGAGCTGCGCAATGGTCGTACTGTAAGCATCCGGGATGAGCTGGCCCAGTCTGCCGATGGGCTCTCGGAACGTGCCCGGCTGCAATTGGTGCTGGATTACCGGAGCCGGGGTATCGGCGTACCGGCCTATATTGCCCAAGTCAGCGAAAACCCCACCACCACCACGGTGGATCTGGGCAACGGAATTGCCGGGCGCTGGCGGGTGTTGGGGGCTTCTGGGGTGAGTTCAGAGTATGGCTGGATTGAGGTGGCCTCCACCGCCAGCCGGGGCAATGAGAGCCAGACCGTGGTTCGACGGGTCAGCTTTGGGCAAAACGACGTGTTCAAGCTGGCCATGCTGTCCGAAACCACCAACTGCATGTACTGCCATCTGCGGGTCAATGGGGATGTGGGGGCCTTGTTCCACCACCGGCCTGGTTGGGGAAATGAGGGGGTGGATGGAATAGGTTCTGGGGGTCATGAAGGTGGATCGGTTATTCGAGGCAACCTCTATGCCGCTCGTGCCATCACCAACGACGACACGCCCCGCAACAGTGGGGGGGTTCTGACACGCGGTAACCATTCGGCCAATGGAACGGGTACGCTGAACTCCTATCGCATCAATGGCTCGCTGGTGACGGGCGATGTGGAATCGAATTCCACCAACGCGGCCCTGCCCCAAGACACCGATGGGGACGGTATTCCCGATTTTCCCCCCATCAAGCGCGCGGTGGCTCTGGCCAGTGCCAATGGCAGCCTGAGTGGCGGCACCATTGTGGCGCTGAGCTCCAACCAGGTTCTCAACTCCACCACCCTTACCGCTGGCCAAGTAGGCAACATTAGCCGAACCCACAACGGCAACCTGGTGCTGATTGGCACCCCCAGCAACCCCATCGTGCTGGACAAAGATATATATGTGAGTGGGGACGTGGTGATCAGGGGGGTGGTGCGGGGGCGCGGTGCCGTCTACACCGGACGCAACCTCTACATTGCGGGCAACGTAACCTACCAGAACCCGCCCTCCAAACCAGGGCAAGGGATTTGCACCGGCGTAACGGATCCCAACCAATGCGCCCGGCTCAACATTGCCAACGGGCGGGACGAGCTGCGCCTGGCGGCGCGGGGTAACACTGTTGTGGGCGACTATACCGAACGCGATGCCAGTGGCAACCTGTTGCCCTACGACCTGCGCCAATCTTCCGACTTCTACCGGGCCCAGTTTGGCTTCTGGGGTGGCAACCGCCACTACGACACCCAGAATGGCGATGAGCTGGTGCTGCGAAACGGACGATACTACAATGTCGAAGGCGCAGAAATTGCTGCCAGCCGTGTGGTAACCCGTGCTGCCAACCAATCCAACCCCAGCCAGGATGCTTATTCGTACAGCTTCCGCCCCGGTTCGGTGGATACTTCTGGCAATTTCAACGCCTGGATTTCCGATGATTTTTACCGGAACACCTTGCTGGGTTCCTCCAACCTCACCCACAACACCTGGCGCTGGGGATTTCCCAGCCCCAGTGGAACTACCGCGCAGCGCAGAACCAACCGGGACAATATCCGCAATCAACTGGTCGCAGCCCGGATTCCTTCCAATGCGGCCCTGGCGATAGCGTGCAGGCTGGCGGGGATTTCAGGTACCAGCAATGGCTGTCCTTCCTCCATACCTGGCGCCAATGGTGGTCAGGATCTTCGAGACAACTCGGGCAACGTAATTGGCTACTTCCACATTCAAGATGGAACCACCTTGCGGGTGGTGCGTGACCAGTCGCTCTCCTACGAAACCCAGGTTACCCGTGTGGATGCTTTCCTCTACAGCAACTACCGCATTGCGGGCAAGACCAGCATGCTGGGCATGGCCATGAACGGGGGTTTGATTGCCAAGGAACTGGGTATCCTGGCCCCTGGACGCTACAAGGGGTGGTGGAAGAGTGACCGTTACAACTTTCTTTCCAGCCCTACCGACAATAACCGTCAGTGCAACAACTCCGGCCAGACCTTTTTTGTGGCTGATACCGAGGACTGCGCCCTGACCGTCAACTACGATCATCGCCTGCGCAACGGGGGCTATGGCTTCAATTTGGTGGTGGGCAACCCCGGACAAACGGTTTCCTGGCGGCTGAGCGCTGATCCCAGCGAAAGGGTACGGTGAGACCCATGCCCCGTTGGCTGATAGCTGTTGTGGTGCTGGGAATAGGAGGCTACCTGATCTGGATGCTGTGGCCCAGGAGCCAGGCTACCAGGCCTGTTTCCGCCCCTGCTGCTGTAACCATCCAGGAAGCCTCACCGGTGCAAACCACCACCGCCAAGCCGATGAGCAGCCTGATGCTGGAGGAAATCCGACCCGAGATGGTGAGCTATATGACCCAGCAAAATGGTAGATGGGTGTTGAGCTTTCAGGATGGCAGCAAACGCGAAGTATATCCATTTGAAATCAACGAGTTACCCGAGCAGCTACAGTTTCAAATGGGCTATAAACGGGGTGGGTCGTGAGACTGGGGTTTACCCTGCTCGAGCTGCTGATCGTGTTGGCCGTACTGGCCATCCTGGGAGGAGTGGCTTCGGTTAACCTCAATGGTTATATTCAAAGCAGCCGGCTCAATCAGGCTTTACAAGAAGTGGCCGAAGCTTTGCGTTCGGTGGGCAACCGCGCACTGACCGAAAGCCGTGGGTATACCGTGACCCTCACCACCGGCACAGCCAGCCGCCTCGAGTGGGCCAACTCGGAGGGAACGGTGGGCAGCTTGCGTGTTCCCAACAATGTACAGATTGTCTCGCTTAATCCCAGCGGTTCGACCATTCAATATGCGGGTCGGGGTTTTCCCATCAACCAGTACCGTATTGGCTTGCAGCTCGGCTCGAGGCCTGCACGGGAGGTGGTGCTTTTGCCTACCGGAAAGGTGGTGACTCCCTGATGAAACCCAACTGCAAGTGGACAGGCTTTACCCTGGTGGAAGTATTGGTTGCGCTGGCGGTTTTGACCATTGTGTTGGGGGTAGTGGCAGCCAGTATCGGCTCGAGCCTCCAGATCAGCCGACAAAGCCGTATCAATGCTTTTGCATCGGAGTATGTGCAAAGCGTGGCCGAGCGTTACCGTGCCCACTGGAGTGTACCTGTCAACTACACTGCGGGTTCGACCCCCCCCGATCTATCGGCACTCGCCACCAAGCTGCAATCGGTCAACCTCAACGCTACCATCAACGCCACACAGGTGATCAACCCCGACGGCACGGCGTTTACCGGCACTGGTCAACCCCCCCTTCGGCGTATCGTTGTGGAGGTGCGGCAGGGCTCCAGTACCCGTGCTCGTCTGGTAACCGATATCGGTAACCCGCAGTCTACGGGGCTGCGCTAAATGGAGTCTTCGATGGATACAAGACACACCAAGCACCTGGACTCCAAGGGCATCTCTTTGGTGGAGTTGCTGGTTGCTATGGCGGTGCTGGCCCTGATTTTGAGCCTGTCGAGCCGTCTGATCTTCCAAAACCAGGACATCACCACCCGTCAAGTGTTGGCAGGACGGGTCAATGAGGATGTGCGCCTGGCCACCTTGCGCATCAGTGATGTGGTCTCGCAGGCAGCCTATATCTTCCCGAACAATGCCACCATCACCGTGCAGACGGGCGCAACCACCACCGCTGTGGTCACGGGAGACGATGCTCTGGCGGTTCTGGTTCCCCCCCGAACCGCCTACTGCCCCCTGACCACGACCCAGTACTGTGGCTTTCTGTACCGCCTCGAGGCCCGTGCGCCCTATGCCGCCGATCTAGGCAATACCCCCGGCAACAGCGGGTGGGTGCTGGTGGAATACCAGGCCAGGGGATTGACCTGGAATGCCAACACCAATCCCACCGGTCTGGCCAACAACTGGACTTCGGCGAGCTTCAGCTCGCGAGGTGTCGTAGCTGATTCGGCGACCGATAATGATACCGATCTGAGCCTCCTTGCGTTTGCAGGCATAGCAAGCGAAGTAGACCGAATACTAGCCATCCCGACCAGCACGGTTAGCGTGAGCCTGAACAGCACCAATGCCTTAATCGGATCGGTGCAGGTCAGGATCGGCATTGCATATTCCAACAGCCTACAGGCTACCCGACAGTCCGACATTCTGGCCAGGGGAATACCCAGAGCAGTTCCGCCTGGCAATTGATCGCTCAGC
>JBBIUP010000093.1:0-9853 GCA_037440185.1 Meiothermus sp.
GCCCGATTCGGGGGGCGGGGCCTTTTTTGCGGGCCAGGGTCAGGTGGGGATGAAACTGCTCCTTGGTTTTTGCATCTGAAAGGGCTTGCTGTAAACCCTTGGCCAAAGGCTCCAGGCCTTCTCCGGTTGCCTTAATAAACCAGACCCTGGGAGAGCCGGTAGCTGGGAAATACCCGGTTCCACCCAGTTCAACCTCAAAAGCTGGAACCTGGGCAGCCACTGCTTGCCCAATTCGGCGGAACTCGTGCAAACGATCCTCGGGCTGTTCTCCCAAAAAAAGCAGGGTGATGTGTAGTTGATGGCTCTGGCTCAACTTCCAGCCTTTGAAGCCCTGCACTTTCTTCTGGGCCTCCCCAAGCGCTTCTTGCACCTTGGGTGGAGGGAAAATGGCGTAGAAGAGCCTCATGATGGCTTCCTCTGGTCGCGCCCAGGGTTGAGGGCTGAGGGCCAAAGGCCCAAAAAAGCCCACCATTGCCAGGACTGCCCTACACCATTGGTTGGGTTATTTGAACCTCTCCTGCCGCATAGAGGAGGGAAGGGTGGGGTTTCCAGGGTCGCTGATGCGGTTTGCATCCTACCAAAGGAACGATTCCAGAATGTATCCACCCAGTTCTCTCTACCATGCAGGGGGAGCTTTTGTGGGGACAAGACCATCGTCACCCTTTACCTCTCAACCGTGATAGCAAAAACGCCAGGGCGGCGTGGGCAGCTCGTTGGCGCAACACTTCGCGATTGGCCCCTGGCAAGCGGTAGTGCCTGGATTGGGTGCCCTCTGGGCCAGCCAAGCCGATGTAGAGCGTACCCACCGGCTGGCCTTCCAACTCCTCCGGCCCGGCCACGCCGGTGGTAGAGAGGGCATAGGTTGAGTTCAGCACCTCGCGGGCGGTGGCTGCCATCGCCTCGGCAAGTGCGGCTGAAACCACTCCGTGCTGGGCCACCAGATCTTCGGAGATGCCCAGCCGCGATTTGGCGGAGAGGTTGTAGGGAACCAGCCCTCCAAGGTAGTGCTTGGAAGCGCCCGCTACCCCCGTCAAGAGCGCCCCCAGCACACCCCCGGTCACCGACTCCAGGGTGGTCAGGGTCGCCTTATGGGCTTCTAGCGTTTTCAGAGCCAGAGCTGGCAAGGTGTCGCTGTCTTGGCCCCACAGGGCCTCGCCCAGCAGCGGGCGGATGCGCTGGGAAAGTTGGTCTACCAGGCCTGGCTCGCCCCGCACCACCACCGCTACCCCGTCCATCTTGGCATAGGTGCCGACCTCGGCCTGTCCATTGCGCTGGAACAGGTCGCCCAGCAACTCCACGATGCGCGACTCGCCTAGTCCGAAGGTTTTGAAGGCTACCTGTTTATAGGGCTGGGCTGGTAGGTTCAGTTTGGGCAGGACTTCGGCCCACATCGGACGCCACTCACCCGGAGGGCCTGGCAGGCAAATCAGGTCTTTGTCTTCCTGGTGAATCCACCAGCCTGGCGCGGTTCCTCTGGGGTTGGCGATCCAGGTGGCCGAAGGAATCTTCATGGCTTGTTTGCGGTTGGCCTCGGGCATCTTCCAGCCCCGGCCTGCAAAGAGATTTTCCAGCCACTCCAGCACCTGGGGGTCGAGTTGCAGTTTCTCGCCCAGGGCGATAGCGATGGCCTCGCGGGTGATGTCGTCGGGCGTGGGGCCGAGGCCCCCCGAAAGCACCACCAGCCGGGCCTTTTTCCAGGCCTGGCGCACCTCCTTGGCCAGCGTTTCCAGGTTGTCGGCTACCCGCAGTGTCCGGCGCACCCCCACAGAGTAGGGCTGAAGGCTTACGGCAATCTCAGCAGTGTTGGTATCTACAGTTTCGCCGTACAAGAGCTCATCACCTACCCCAATTATTTCTGCTAAAAACATAAAAACTCCTATAGATTACAACATCTTTTGAATTGCGTCAAAGGTAAAAGCCGCAGGTACATCATACGGAGTGGAGGGGTGGTAGTTATGGCTGGGTGATTTTGTAAGAAAGCTGACTCCCGCAGCAACATAATTGGCGCATTGGAAGTCAAACTTTTTGTTTTTGGGGCTAGAGCCTATCGCCTCCGGCTCTCACTGCATCGGCAATGCCGATACGGTGGCTGACCAGCCTTCGATCTGCACCTGGTCGCCAGGAGCCAGTTCCTTGCGCAATAAGGCCAACGCAACAGCCCCCAGTTTTGGAGATTCTACAGCGGTGCTGACCTTGCCAACCTGCTTGCCTTCGCGGAAGACCTCGGCCCCGACGGGGATTTCTTTCTGGCCCAGCAAGCCCATCAGTTGGTAGCGGGTGTTGCCCCGCGCCTCGAGCCGGGCCATAATTTCTTGCCCCAAGTAGCAGCCTTTTTTGTAGTTCACCCGGTTGTCCCAGCCGACTTCCTGGGGCAGTTCGCCCAGGGCTTCGGGAAGGTCGGCCCGACCCCGCTCGACCCGCCAGATGTGCCAGGCTTCGCGGCCTGCAGGGGTAGCCCCACTTTCCAACAGCATCTTGGCAAACAAATAAGCTTGATCGGCAGCTACAAACAGCCAGAGTCCAAACTCGTCCCTGGTCATGACCAGCGCTTGGGTTTGGCTTACGCCCCACCTGGGGGGAATCTGACCCAGCCGCCCTGCAACTTCCTCAGCCTTGGAGCCTTGCAGGCGCAAGGTGAGCCACCCCTCGAGTTCATTCACCTCCACCTGATCGAACACGATGTATTTGCGAAAACGGTTGGCAAGGGCTTTGGCACTGGGCGAGCTAATCCAAAGAGACTCGCTCAGGCCCAGCACCAGGCCGGTGTGCTCGACCTGACCCCGGTTGTTGAGGAAGACCGTCTCGAGCCAGGTTTCTTTGGGCATCTGGCGGATCTCAGAGGTGCACTGGTTGTGCAAGAAATCGCGCCGATCCAAGCCCTTTAGCTCAACCAGCCCGTACTCGGAAAAGTCGAGCAGCGCTGCGCCATATTGCAGGGCCTCGAGTTCGGTCTCGACAGCGCCATAGCTCCAGGGAACCTCCTGCTCCTCCTGGGTGCGCCAGATCACACCCAGCGTCTCGTGCAGAACCCGCAACGACATGACATTAGTTTAAGCCCCCTCGAGGCGCAAAAACCTTATCGGGGTTACGAAGGGCTCGAGACCCCCTGCCGGCCTCATCGCACCTGTACCCGGTAGAGGAAGTACCCCCCCTGGGCGGGCAGCAAGGCTGGCAAAGTGCCGCTACCGCTGGGGTTGGGGGCGGTGCTGAGGGTGCACAGCGAGGCCAGGTTGAGGGTGATGTTGCCTACGCTGCCCAGATCGGGGCGCACCAGGGCACCGTTGGGGCAGGCCAGTTCCACCTCGCCCGTGCCATAGGCGTTTTGCACCAGGCTGGTAAAAAAGGGGATGGGGTCGGCTAACACCACGTTGAAGATGGGTTGGCTGCCGATGTTCTGGTACTGGATGCGGTACTCCAGCACCTCGCCCGGGTGGCCCTGGGCGCTGGCGGCAAAAGACGTGCCCTGGCTTACGTTGCGCACCTGCTTCTCTAAGCGCAGTTCCCCGCCCCGGATGATGGTGGTGGTATCGGTCAGGCCCCTGGTTTCCTGGACGGCGGGGTTGTTTTGCCAGACCAGACCGGCGCTGAGGCTGGCCAGATCCACCTGGCCTGGGCTGACCCCAGCCGGTACCAGCACCTGCACCTCGAGGGCGCAGGCTTGCAGGCTGCCATCCGGCTCCCGCGGCCAGCCTGCTCCTACGCTAAAGCTTTGCGGCAGGCCCGAAAAACCCTCCCCGGCGTCGTCGAAGTCGCCGTCGCAGTTGGCGTCGCGGCGGAGCTGGTAGCCAAACTGCGGGGTGTTGGCCAGGACCAGGCTGACCGTGCCTAGGGTGCCGGGCTTGAACTGGTGCAGGTAGCGCACGACCCCTGGGCTGGGGGTCTGGCCCGATTGGTCGGGCCTGAGGAGCGAGGGGCGCACCACCCCAAAGTTGCGGGTATGCGTAGAACCGGCCAAGCTACCGGCAGAACCCAGACCGACGGCGGCACCGGTAGAAGTAGGGCTGCTGGCATCGGCCCAGCTCCCGACCGGGGTGGCGGCGCTGCCGTTGTTCCAGCCGGTGGCGGGGCGGGGGGGGTGGGAAAGGGCGACGCTGCCCCAGCCAGCCGGCACATACAGGCTGTACGTCCCGGCCCCATCGGTGGTGGTGGTACGGGTGTTGCTGCCGTCGCTGGCCGTGACCACCACCCCGCCCACGCCGCGCTCGAGGCCGTTTTGCAAAGCGTCGTTGGCACTGCCGCCGCCCTCGCTGTCGTCGTAGAAGACCCGGCCTTCTATCCTCGAGCCCCGGAAAAGGCCGAAGTCTTGGTTCAGCACGTTGGAGGCGGCCACACTGATGCTCCGGCTACCTCCCGCTGGGTTGATGAAAAGCCAGCCGCTGGAGGGGGTGGGGGTGGGGTCGGCGGTGCTGTTGTTATTGTCCAGCACCAGGGTGTAGTTGCCGGGGGCCACCCCGCTAAAGGTATAGGCCCCGCTTCCGGGGTTCACGGCCTGGACGGCCACCACTGTGCCGCCCTGCACCAGCTTGACGTAGACAGTGGTTCCATCGGCCCAGTCCTCGCTGTTTTTGGCCCCATTGGGCTCCCCGTCGTGGTACACCTGCCCACCAACGCTCACGCCGGTCACGTTGAGCACTGCGCTGGCAGGGCTCTGGTTGCTGCCGTGGTCGGTCTGAAGGGCGCCCGCGGCCAGGGTGTTGGTGTAGCTGCCCGGTGCGCTGGCCGTTACGTTCACGCTCATGGTGCAGCTTGTGTTGGCCGGTATCTGGGCCCCAACGCCTAGGGCCACCATGCTGCTACCGGGGGCTGCGCTCACGCTGCCGCTGGGGCAGGTGGTGCCGGCCCCTGCCGGGCTGGCCACCACCATGCCCGCGGGTAGGTTGTCCACCAGGGCCGTGCTCAGGGTGGCGGGGGTGGGGTTGGGGTTGCCGAGGGTCAGGGTGAGGGTGCTGGTGCCCCCTACGGGGATGCTGGCGGGCGTGAAGGTTTTGCTGAGGGTGGGGGGATTGGAAACCTGGCTATTGGCCGAGACGCTGGCGGTCTGGTTGAAGCCGGTGCCCAGGGTCTGGCTGTTGTAGCTGATCTGGGCGGTGTTGGTGATGGTGTTGCCGGCGGCGGGCAGCACCTGTACCCGGAACCGCACCGTGATCCCTTGAGTGGGTAGGATGAGCCCCCCCTGGCTGGCGTTGGCCCCGGTGCCCAGGCGGAACCGCACACAAGGGGGGCTGCCGGAGAGCTCCGGGCAGGATGTGCTGTACTCGGCAATGTCGTCGCCGGCAGCGTCGGTAAAGGGGCCGGTGGGGGCACCGGTGGCGTTGGTGAGTACCTGCAGGCTTCCCGGCACGTACTGGGTTCCGCTAGGAATAGGGTCGCGCACCACCACGTTGGTAGCCCCGTCCCCACCCGTGTTGGTGAAGCTCAGGGTGTATGCCAGGGTATCCCCGGGCAACAGGTTGCCCCCGTTCAGATCCTGCTGGGTTTTGCTGAAGGAGGTGGTGAGGTCGGGGACAAAGACGTTGACGGCGAAGGTCAGCACTCCCGGTAAATAGGCATCTCCGGCGGAGACAAAACTTACGGTGGCAGAGGTCTGGTTATTTCCCAGCAACGTGGTACTTTGGATCCTATCCAGATCAAAGCCGAGCTGGTCAATATAGTTTGGGGTTTTGCCGCCAACGTGAACACCCAGATCACTGATGGAGGAGTTGAAAAAGTTGGTTGGAGGGTTATTGGTGTCCGAGACGTCCGTCCCGTTTAGCCGCAACCGGTCACCTGTAATACCCCGGTCGCCTTCGTACGCTAAGGCACCCAGCTGCGTGGTGACCGTACCGGTAGCGGGAGTTAGAAAACCAGAAACGCCAATGTTAACGCTGGTGGTGCCGCTTACGCTTACAAATCCGTCGTAAACATTCAGGTGGCGCAGGGGTTGGCTACTGTGCTGGTAGACCACCACCAGCCCCCAGCCGGCGTAGCGGTCGGGGTTGTTGGGGGAACCCTGAACATTGGCCACCCAGTAGGTACCAGAGCCCCCGGCCTGCACAAGAGCAGTAACCTCCACGAATCCCTGATAGCGGATTCGGTTTGTCCCTGCAGTCAATGAGTCGGTCTGGCCGCTGGTAAGGGCGGTATAGGTGGGAAGGGCTGGGGTACGGAAGCGTACCATATTGGGGCTGGGAAGGGTTGGCGCATCGGCCCCCCAGTATAAGCCTGCCCAGAGCACAGTAGCGCCTACGGGCAGGTTTAAAGTGGCGCTGGAGGAGTTGAAGGTGGTGGGGTCGCTGTCGGCGTCCACGTAAACCATGGTGAAGTTGTTGTTGTACAACGTGCCGCCACCACTTTGGGCAGTGGCACACTGGCTGCCATTGGTACCTGAGGGCGAGCAGCTCATCAGGGTGTTGCCTATGAGCAGGATGTCGCCCTGGGTGTTGGTGCTGAAGCGACTGGTAAAGCTGCGCACCACCTGGGCTTGGGCCAAGCCCAGCAATAGCAGGAGCATGAAAAACAGCGCGCGCTTCATCGGGTACCTCCCAGGAAGTCGAGGCGCAGGTAGAAGCCGGGGGCGGTATCGGGGGTGAGGCCCGCAAAGCCACCGAAGGTATAGCCTGCATTGAACCACAAGCCTTCTATCACCCGGAAGCTGGCCTCAATGGAGAAAGCGGTGGCGCTGGTTTGGGTGCCCGGCTGGAACTGGTAGTAGGCAGCGGCCCCCAGGCCCAGCCAGTCGGTGAAGTAGTGGTTAGCCCCCAGACCCAGTTGATAGGTATGGCCGGTGGGGTCGTCGAGCTTGAGGCGGTAGGCGACGCTGGGACGGAGCTGGAAGCTCGAGTCGGGGTGGTAGCTGGTGGCCAGTGCCCCTTCGAAGGTGCGCTCGCCCACGGTGCTCAGGCGGTGGTAGGTGAGGAGCGAGACATCCCGCCCGCGCAGCGCGTAGGCCAGGGTGAAGCGGCCCTCGAGGGCCGGTACGACCTGGGCGTTGGCGTCAAAGGAGAGGGTCTGCTGCTCGTCGAGCTGCCCGGTGGCCCCGGCCCGCAGCACCACCTTGGGCTGCCCCTGGCTCCAGGCGGTCTCGCCCCCCAGCGTGGCCGTGAAGCCCTCGGCCTGGTAGCGCAGGGCCAGCCCAAAGGCGGCCTGATCGCTGCCGGTAGCGAGGCTTCGCTCGTAGCCGGCGCTGGCATTCAGGCTCCAGCGATCGGACAGGGGGAGCGGTGCTTCCAGGCCAAAGCGGGCCCGGTTGCCCTCACCGGCTGCCCCGGGCAGTTGGTAGGCCAGCGAGAGGTTGGCCCCCGCCAGCTTTTGCTTGAGGCCTATCAGGCCGGTAAAGCCTAAGCCCCAGGTCTGTACCAGGTCGGCCTCGGCCACCAGGTTGAAGTCGAAGGTATAGCTGCTGCGCAGCCGGGTAGAAGCGCGCTGGGTCAGGCTAAAAGGCTGGGCGTGGGTGAGCTCGGCTTCCAGGGGGCCGCTCTTGAAGCCCAGCCGGCCCAGGCCGGCCCAGGCTTCCTCTTCCCAGGTGTAGCCCAGCCCTCCGCCGATGCTGAAGCCTGCGCCCAGGCGGCGGGTGTAGAGCAGGCCGGTGCGGTTGGTGGTGCTGGTCTGGTGCTCGAGGCTGAGCCGGTCGGCCTCGCTGAGGCTGTAGGCCACCTGGGCCTGGCCCTGGAGCCTGCCTTCGTAGACCAGATTGGCGTTGGATTCCAGGGGGCCGTTTTTGCCGGAAAGCTCGAAACCAAAGCGCTCGGCGGTACCCCGGCCATAGGTGGCTTTCAAGCCAAATCCTGGCATCTGATAGGCGGCCTCGGCCCCGTAGCGCCAGCCATTACCCGGCAGATAAGCAGCGCCGGTACCGATGCTAAAGTTGCCCATTTTCCAGCGTGCTCCGGCTCCGTAACCCAGTTCGCGGGCGCCTCCCAGTGGGGCATAGGTCACGCGCAACTGCACGGGCTGGAAATCGGGTGTGCTCGGCCATAGGGGCTGGGAAAGGGTAAGAAGGCCGCTGGCGGCATCCAGCACGTAGTCTTTGAGGCGCTCGAGGCGGGTCTCGCGGGCTCCTTGCAGCAGTACCACTTGCTCGCTGCCGGGTTCGGCAGGGCTAGAAAGCTTATAGAAGCGGGTGCCATCGGGCATGATCAGGTCGGTTTTGCTGGCTACCGGCAGCCAGCCAGCGAAGCCTTGCAGGGCTAGATCGCCTCGGGTCTCGAGGCGTAGGGCGGTGCCCTGGGGCAACTCGCCCACCCCGAAGACACTCAACTTGTCGGCAAAATAACCCAGGCTAAAGCCCTCCTGGTCGTAGCGCAGGGCAATGGGATCCTCTGAGCGCAAGGGCAACTGGGCTTCGTTGCCCGAACCGGTAAGCGGGAAACGCCCGGTGGGGTCGGGCTGCTCACGCAGGCCGCTCCCCACCTCGGGCTGGCCCTGGTTGAACCGCAGTGAGCCATCCAGCGCAGCCCGCAGGGTGCCGTCCGCAAGAGGGCTTTCCAGGTAGCCGCGCCCCAAACCAAACACCTGGAGGCTCTCGCCCAAACGGGCCCCCAGGCTGCCCTGGAACTGCCACAGGCGGTTCTGGCGGCCCAGCACGAAGAACTCGGCCTGCCCCTGTATCTCTCCGAAGGTCAGCCGCAGGCGCAGGGTGGTGGGGGTAGCGGTAGGTTTGAGCCGCAGGAGGGCCTGCCCATCGCGCAGCAGCAACTGATAGCCCGACAGGAGCGGGAAGGCATCGGCTTCCAGTGGTTCGCCAGAGGTTTCCACCGTGACAGCGCCGAAGCCAGCGGGCAGGCCGAGCGCATCCAGGGCCCGCACTTCCAGTTCCAGCGGGGTGCGGCCATCGGCCAGCAGGCGCAGCGGACGCACTTCCAACCGGGCCGGTCTACCGACCAGGAAGACTTCCACCCGGTCGGAACCGGCTGGGGTTTGTACTTCAATCAGGTTGCGGCCTGGTTGCAGCGGCAGGCCATAGTACTCCAGGCGCTGGATGCCTGCGCCGCTATCGTAGGTAGCCTTGCCCAGGTTTTTGGAATCCACCCCCTCGCCGTTGAGGGTCAGACGGGTCTCGAGGCCGTTGGGGGTTTGTAGGATCACGCGGGTTTTGTCTACCCGGAAGAGGGTTCCGGGCATCGGCTCTTGGATAAAGCCGTCGCGGGTTTTGACCACGATGGGCTGGGCTTTTTCCAGGTCGGCAAAGCGCTGCTGGCCCTGCAGGTAGACTTCCCGGTCGCCTACTTGCGCGGTCAGGGTGGGTTCGGGTATGGGGCCCAGGGCCTCGCGGTGGCGGAGCTGGTAGGTGAGCAGGCCTTTGCGCTGGTAGGGTAGCTCGAAGTAGAGGCGGCCCTGTTTGTCCTGGCGGGGGCCTGGGAGGGGTCGGCCATCCAGCCGGGCCGAACCGGGCTCATAGGTGCTTTGGGCGGGGGGCAGGTGGGTGAGCAGCAGGCGCTCGAAGGGGGCGCTGCCCTCCACCTCAAAGTCCAGGGTGACGGTGGAAAGCCGCCGGGGCTCGAGGATGGGTAGGGCTAGCAGGGTGGCCTTGGCGGGGAGGGAGGCCGGGGTATTGCCCACAAAGGCCGTAACCTGGTTGTCGAGCGGGCCAACCCGTTCGGCCTGGGCTTCCAGTTCCAGCTCGCGCACCTCGCCGGGCTGTAGCGTAAATTCCAGGCTTTCCGGCAGGGTCATCCGCAGGCCTTCGGCGGGCGACTCCTGCAGGCGCAGGTTGAGCGGGTGATCGGTGGGGTTGCCGAGCCGAATGGTGAAGCGACCCTGGCCGCCCACCAGTACCCGGCCCGGTTCGACGGTTTTCTCGAGCGCCACCAGCACCCGCTGGAGGGTGTCGGGAGCGCGGGGGTTGCCCCCGTTGGAAGTCAGTTGGGCCAGGAAT